>NZ_JCAMOT010000028.1:0-114671 GCF_059512425.1 Bradyrhizobium sp. Leo78 | reverse complement strand
ATGCCCAGCGCCTGCACGCCCATCAGATTGATTTCCTTGCCGAACAGCCAGCGCGCGTCATATTCGCGAAACCCGGTCGGCTTCACCATCGGCTCGGATTCGAAGGCATAGGTGTTCGGAACCAGAACGGGCTTGGGCTTTGGAAACATCTTGTAGCAGCCTCGCGAGAGCGTGATGGTCAATGCTGCAGCCAATAGCCAAAGGCGGACTGCGGCGAAAGGTGGGATCGGCTGCTATTGGCCGACAATTGCGGCGGATTTGTTGGCCGGGAAATGCCCACTCAGAAGGCATAAATGGCGTCAGCGATCACTGGCGATTTCGATCGCGGTAGCAAGCTATCTTACTGCTCCAGCACGAGCCTGCCGTTGGCATATTCGAAGCGCTTCAGCTTGGACAGGAAGGACAGGCCGAGCAGGTTTTCGGAAAGCGCTTCGTCGGGCAGCACCATGGCGTCGACGTCGCGGACGATGAGGCCGCCGAGATCGATCATGGCGAGGCGGGCGCGCGCGGCCTTGATGGTGCCGTTGGCGGTGGTGACGGTGGCGGTGTAGTCGCCGCGCGACGGGCGCAGGCCGAAGCGCGCGGCGGATTTCTCATTGAGCGCAACAAGCGAGGCGCCGGTGTCGACCATGAAGTCGATGCGCTGGCCGTCGATGCGGCCGTCCGTCGCAAAATGTCCGCGGGGGTCGCGAGGAATGCTCAGCGTGCGGCCGCCGCCCTGCGCCACGGTCTGAACGGGGATACTCTTCGAAGCGGTCGTGGCGGACGCGGAGGCCGGCGTCATCTTGTCCGCCATCTGCGCCATGAAGCTGCCGAGGCCGACCAGGATGGCGGCAAGGATCATTATGTTACGCATGACGCCACGCAGATTTCCAGGAACTGGCCGATTTCACCACGCCATCCGCCGTCTCGCGACCGGCAGCGGCGATGGAGCCTGCCATTTTCGCGAAAATGATGAGTGAAGCGTTAACGGCAACGCCGTCATACGCGGGCTTGACCCGCGTATCCAACGATCTTCAGAAAAGCTTCTTGGGATGGATTGCCGGGTCAAGCCCGGCAATGACGAAGCGAGGACTACGTCCCGCGCGGCTTGGCCCGACGCGTCGGCACGGCATTGGCAGGGTCCTCCGGCCATGGGTGCTTCGGGTAGCGCCCGCGTAGATCGGCACGCACGGCACTGTAGCTGCCGCGCCAGAAGCCTGGCAGATCCCGCGTCACCTGCACCGGGCGCTGCGCCGGTGACAGCAATTCCAGCACCAGCGGCACAGCGCCCTTCGCGATCGATGGATGGACGTTGAGCCCGAACAATTCCTGCAGCCGGACCGCGATGGTCGGGCCCTGCTCGGCCTCGTAGTCGATCGCAAGCTGGCTGCCCGTCGGCGCCTCGAAATGGGTCGGCGCCTCCTGCTCCAGCCGGGCACGTAGATTCCAGGGCAACAGCGTCATCAGCGCATCCGAGAGATCGCCGGCCGACAACTCCTTGAGCGAAGTCTTGTCGTAAAGCGCAGGCACCAGCCAGGTCTCGCGCTCCCGCGCCAGCGCCTCATCCGACAGATCCGGCCAGCTATCGCCTTCGGCCTTGCGCAGGAACATCACGCGGTCGCGCCATTGCTTGGCGTGCTTTGACCACGGCAACTTGTCGAGGCCCGCAGCGATCAAGCCATCTGCGAGCACGCGTGCAGTCTCCGCCGACGGGGACAGCGCCACCGGCGCTTCCGACAGCGTGATCGCACGCAGCGTGCGCCTGCGCCGCGCGCGCAGCGCCATCGCACTTCGGTCGAACGAAATATCTTCCGTAGTCTCGATCTCACCTGCGAAACGCAGCTCGATCTCTTCCAGAGTGATCGGCGCCGCCAGCAGGATCCGGCCGCTCGCCGCGGTGCCGGTCAACTCTCCGACTGCGATATAGGATGAACGCGCAAGTGAGGACGTCTGCTCGACGCTGGCGCCGCGGCCGTTGGCGAGCACAAAGCTGCCATTGCCGCGGTTGCGCGCGACGCGATCGGGAAAGGCGAAGGCCAGCATCGTGCCGGTGGAGAGCTCGCCTATGGCCTCGGACGCTTTCGACGACGTCACCTGCGAAGCCCAGCGCTGCGCGAGGCTGCGCGCGCTCGAGGCCCGCTGCGAGCGATCGCGACGGAACTGATCGAGCCTGACATCAAGATCGACACTGTCGCCGCCGAGCCCGCGCTCGGTGAGCACCGCTGCGATCTCCGCGGCTCCTGCCGCCGCGCCAAACCGCGCCGAATCCACGATCATGCGGGCGAGCCGCGGCGGCAGCGCCAGCGCACGCAGGCTGTTGCCTTCCGCCGTGATCCGGCCGCCGGCATCGAGCGCGCCGAGTTCGCGCAGGAGCACGCTTGCTTCGTTCCAGGCCGGCAGCGGCGGCGGATCGAGGAACGCAAGGCCGGACGCATCGCTGACACCCCATTGCGCGAGGTCGAGCACGAGCGAGGACAGGTCGGCGGACAGGATCTCGGGCTGGGTGTAGGGCGCGAGCGAGGCGGTCTGCGGCTCGTCCCACAGCCGGTAGCAGACACCGGGCTCGGTACGGCCGGCGCGGCCGCGGCGCTGATCGACCGCGGCACGCGAAGCGCGCACGGTCTCGAGGCGCGTCAAGGCGATGTCGGGCTCGTAGCGCGGAACGCGCGACATGCCGGAATCCACGACAATGCGCACACCCTCGATGGTCAGCGAGGTCTCGGCGATCGAGGTCGCCAGCACCACCTTGCGGTGACCCTTGGGTGCCGGCGCGATGGCGCTGTCCTGAACGCTGGCATCGAGCGCGCCGAACAGCGGCACGATCTCGATCGCAGCGTCGCGGATGCGTTCTTCGAGAAAATTCTGCGTGCGTCGGATTTCGGCAGCGCCCGGCAGGAACGCGAGCACCGAGCCGGGGTCGGCGCGAAGCGCTATTGAGATCGCCTCCGCCATCTGCCGCTCCAGCGGAACGTCCATCTTGCGACCCAGATAACGCGTCTCCACTGGAAAGGCGCGGCCTTCACTCTCAACAACAGGTGCATCGCCCAGCAGCTTGGCGACACGTGCGCCGTCGAGCGTTGCCGACATCACGAGCAGGCGAAGATCCTCGCGCAAGCCCTGCTGCGCGTCGCGCGCCAGCGCGAGTCCCAGATCGGCATCGAGCGAGCGCTCATGAAATTCGTCGAACAGGACTGCGGCAATGCCTGTGAGTTCGGGATCGCCGAGGATCTGGCGCGAGAAGATGCCTTCGGTGACGACCTCGATGCGGGTGGCGCGCGACACTTTCGAGCCGAAGCGAACGCGATACCCGACGGTTTCGCCAACCCGCTCGCCAAGCGTCCGCGCCATGCGCTCGGCGCTGGCGCGCGCCGCGATCCGCCGCGGCTCCAACACGATGATCTTCTTGCCGTTGGTCCAGGGCTCGTCGAGCAGCGCCAGCGGCACCCGCGTGGTCTTGCCGGCGCCGGGCGGCGCGACGAGCACGGCCGTATTCTTCGCCGCAAGCGTCGCCGCGAGCTCGCCGAGCGCTGCGTCAATGGGAAGTGGAGTGTCGAAATGACGGGGCACGGCCTCACCACGTCGTCATGCCCGGGCTTGTCCCGGGCATCCACGTCTCTCTTGCCGAAAAGGAGAAAACAGAACGTGGATGGCCGGGACAAGCCCGGCCATGACGAAAAGTAATAATCGTCAAACCGGCGGTTCGGCTGCGCGGCCAACGCTCTCATAGCTGAAGCCGTGCGCGGCCATATCCTCGGGGCGGTAGATGTTGCGGAGATCGACCACGACCGGCTGCCGCAACAGGTTCTTCAGCCGCTCAAGGTCAAGCGTGCGGTATTGTACCCACTCGGTGACGACGACCATGGCGTCGGCGCCGGTCACGCATTCATAGGGATCATCGCAATACTCGATATCCGGCAGCTCCTTGCGCGCCTGCTCAATGCCGACAGGATCATGCGCCCGCACTTTTGCGCCCATGTCCAACAGGCCGGTGACGATCGGGATGGAGGGTGCTTCCCGCATGTCGTCGGTCTCCGGCTTGAAGGTGAGACCGAGCACGGCCACCGTCTTGCCGCGCAAATTGCCGGCGAGGCCCGCAACCTTGCGCGCCATCGCGCGCTTGCGGTTGTCGTTGACGCCGAGCACGGCCTCCACGATGCGCAAATTCACGTCATGGTCCTGCGCGATCTTGATCAGCGCGCGGGTATCCTTGGGAAAGCAGGAGCCGCCGAAACCGGGGCCGGCATGCAGGAACTTGGAGCCGATGCGGTTGTCGAGCCCGATGCCGCGCGCGACTTCCTGGACGTCGGCGCCGACCTTTTCGGAGAGATCGGCGATCTCGTTGATGAAGGTGATCTTGGTCGCCAGGAATGCGTTGGCGGCGTATTTGATCAGCTCCGCCGTGCGCCGCGCCGTATACATCAGCGGCGCCTGGTTGAGCGACAGCGGCCGGTAGACATCGCCGAGCACTTTCCGCGCGCGCTCATCTGATGTGCCGACCACGATGCGGTCCGGGAATTTGAAGTCGCGGATCGCGGCGCCCTCGCGCAGGAATTCCGGATTCGAGGCGACCGCGACGTCGGCGGCCGGGTTGGCTTCGCGGATCAGGCGCTCGACCTCGTCGCCGGTGCCGACCGGCACGGTCGATTTGGTCACCACCACCGTGAAGCCTTTGAGCGCACCGGCGATCTCGCGGGCGGCGGCATAGACGTAAGAGAGGTCGGCATGGCCGTCGCCGCGGCGCGACGGCGTACCGACGGCGATGAAGACCGCGTCAGCGTCGGCGACCGGGTCCTTCAGATCGGTGGTGAAGTCGAGCCGCCTCGCCTTCACATTGGCGGCGACCAAAGCGTCCAGCCCCGGCTCGAAGATCGGGATTTCGCCGCGGCGCAGGGCGTTGATCTTCTCGACATCCTTGTCCACGCAGGTGACGTGGTGTCCGAAATCCGCAAAACACGCGCCAGAGACCAGTCCCACATAACCCGTGCCAATCATGGCGATGCGCATGAAACCACCCGCTTGCTATCGTTAACGATTCCGCAACTCCGGCCAGCGTCTTAGAACATTTGCCGGCCCGGAGGAAACGGCAAAAAGCAGGCACGAGCGGCATGTCATTTGTATGAATAAAGGCGATAGCAACCGATCCGGCCGAAGATGCGCCAAATGCGCGCCGAAACAGGACAGTCATGACCGCAAACGGGACAACCTCCGCGAGCCTGCGTTCCGCCACCTCGCCGGACGGGCGCATCGATTGGGTGGACTACGCCAAGGGCATCTGCATCGTCATGGTCGTGATGATGCACTCGGTCCTGGGCGTGGAAGCCGCCGCCGGCGAGACCGGTTTCATGCACGCGTTTGTCATGTTCGCCAAACCGTTCCGGATGCCGGATTTTTTCCTGATTTCGGGCCTGTTCCTCTCGCTCGTGATCGACCGTGACTGGCGCACCTATCTCGACCGCAAGGTCGTCCACTTCGCCTATTTCTACGTGCTCTGGGTGACGATCCAGTTTGCGTTCAAGGCGCCGGCCTTTGCCGCCGAAACGAGCTGGAGCCATACCGGCTACCTCTATCTCGAATCCTTCATCGAACCTTTCGGCACGCTGTGGTTCATCTATCTGCTGCCGATCTTCTTCGTCGTCACAAAACTGACACGCAATCTGCCGCCGCTCGCGATTCTGGCGCTGGCCGCCGGACTCGAGATGGCGCATGTGGTGACCGGCTGGACCGTGATCGACGAATTCTGCGCGCGCTTCGTCTATTTCTATGCCGGCTATCTCCTTGCGCCCACCGTCTTCAAGCTGTCGAACCGTGCACGCTCCGCGCCGACGTTGGCGCTGATCGGGCTCGCGCTGTGGGTGCTGGTCAATGGCGCCCTGGTGATCGCGGGGGTGAGCGAATGGCCGCTCGTCTCGCTGGTACTGGGATTTGCGGGCGCCTTTGCCATCGTCGTCACCGGGACGCTGCTGGCACGGATGAAGTGGCTCACGGCCTTGCGCTTTTGCGGCGAGCATTCGATCGTGATCTATCTCGCCTTCTTCCTGCCGATGGTGATCGCACGGGTCGGCCTGTTGCGCAGCGGCGCGATCCACGACATCGGTCTGATCTCGCTGCTCGTCACCATCACCGGTCTCGTCGGCGCACTGGTGATCTGGCGCATCGCACTCGCTGTCCGCGCCAACTTCCTGTTCGAGCGCCCCGCCGCGTTCTGGATCGCGCCGAAGAAAGCGGCAGTATTGCAGGCGGCCGAATAATTTGGTCGTCGTCCCAGGCTTGACCCCGGGACGACGAAGGTGTGCGGTTCGCCAAAATTCGGCACCTGAAGGCTGTCATTTGCTGCAAAAATCCCTAAATTTCGGCCATGCCGAAATCAGCCTCCAAGACCTCAGCCAAGACAGAACCCAAAGCCGCCCCCAAGCCCGTTGCCGCCAAGGCTCCGGCCAAGGGCCACCATGTGTTCCTGGTCGACGGTTCCTCCTACATCTTCCGCGCCTACCACGCCCTGCCACCGCTGAACCGCAAGTCCGACGGACTGCAGGTCAATGCCGTGCTCGGCTTCTGCAACATGCTGTGGAAGCTCCTGCGCGAGATGCCCGAGGACAATCGGCCGACCCATCTCGCCATCGTCTTCGACAAGTCCGAGATCACCTTCCGCAACAAGATCTATCCCGACTACAAGGCGCACCGGCCGCCGGCGCCCGATGACCTGATCCCGCAATTCGCGCTGATCCGCGAGGCGGTCCGGGCCTTCGACCTGCCCTGCCTGGAGCAGGTCGGCTATGAGGCCGACGACCTCATCGCGACCTATGTCCGGATCGCCTGCGAGCGCGGCGCGAGCGCGACGATCGTGTCCTCCGACAAGGACCTGATGCAGCTCGTCACCGACTGCGTCAGCATGTACGACACCATGAAGGATCGCCGCATCGGCATTCCCGAAGTGATCGAGAAGTTCGGCGTGCCGCCGGAAAAGGTGGTCGAGGTACAGGCCCTGGCCGGCGATTCCACTGATAACGTGCCCGGCGTGCCCGGCATCGGCGTCAAGACCGCGGCGCAGCTCATCACCGAATATGGCGATCTCGAATCCCTGCTGAGCCGCGCCGGCGAGATCAAGCAGCCGAAGCGTCGCGAGGCGCTGGTCGAAAATGCCGAGAAGGCGCGCATCTCGCGCCAGCTTGTGCTGCTCGACGACAAGGTCGAGCTCGAGGTGCCGCTCGACGACCTCGCCGTGCATGAGCCGGATCCGCGCCGGCTGATCGCGTTCCTGAAGGCGATGGAGTTTTCGACTCTGACCCGCCGCGTCGCCGAATATTCGCAGATCGACCCGTCCGATATCGAGCCCGATCCCGGCAACAAGAGCGGCGCGAGCGTGTTCTCGCCGCTGCCTCCTTCCGACGTCGAGCCCGCGCCGGGTCCCGGCGGGCCCACGCAGGGCGCGCCTGCCGCCAAAGAGCGTAACAAGCCTGCGGGCAAGGAAGACAAGGCCTCAAGCCTCAAGGGCACGCCGATCGCGCTCGCCGAAGCGCGCGCGGAGGCGGCGCGCAGGACGAAAATCGATCGCAGCAAATACCTGACGATCAAGAGCCTCGATCAGCTGGGCGCCTTCATCGCGCGGATCCATGATACCGGCCATGTCGCGGTCCAGGCGAAGGCGAATTCGATCGATCCAATGCAGGCGGAGATTTCCGGCATTGCGCTCGCACTCGGCCCCGACGACGCCGCCTATATCCCGCTCGCCCACAAGCAGGCGGGCGGAGGCAGCGGGCTGTTCGACGCGGGATTGGCGCCGGACCAGATCAAGTTCGAGCAGGCGATCGAAGCCTTGCGGCCGATCCTGGAATCGCAGGGCATCCTGAAGGTCGGCTTCGACGTCAAGTTCAACGCGGTGGTGCTGGCGCAAGCCGGCATCACGCTGCGCAACTTTGACGATGCACAGTTGATCTCCTACGTGCTCGACGCCGGCCGCGGCTCTCATGCGCTGGAATCGCTGGCCGAGCGTTGGCTCGGGCATGCGGTGCTCGCCGAGAACGGGCTGACCGGTAGCGGCAAGAACAGACTGACGTTTGACCAGGTTGCGATCGACAAGGCGACCGAGCACTGCGCCGAGGGCGCCGACGTGATCCTGCGGCTGTGGCGCGTATTGAAGCCCCGCCTGGTCGCGGAGCGGATGGCGAGCGTCTACGAGACGCTGGAGCGGCCGCTGGTCTCCGTGCTGGCGCGGATGGAGCGGCGCGGCATCTCGATCGACCGCCAGGTGCTGTCGCGGCTGTCAGGCGATTTCGCCCAGACCGCGGCGCGCGTCGAGGCGGAGGTCCAGGAGATCGCCGGGGAGCCGATCAATGTCGGCAGCCCCAAGCAGATCGGCGACATCCTGTTCGGCAAGATGGGATTGCCCGGCGGCACGAAGACCAAGACCGGCGCGTGGTCGACGACCGCGCAGGTGCTGGACGACCTCGCCGAGCAGGGCCACGAATTCCCGAAGAAGATCCTGGAATGGCGGCAGGTCTCGAAGCTGAAATCGACCTATACCGACGCGCTGCCGACCTACGTCAATCCGCAGACCCATCGCGTCCACACCACCTACGCGCTGGCTGCGACCACCACGGGGCGGCTGTCGTCGAACGAGCCGAACCTGCAGAACATCCCCGTGCGCACCGAGGACGGCAGGAAGATCCGCCGCGCCTTTGTCGCGACGCCCGGGCACAAGCTGGTATCGGCGGATTATTCGCAGATCGAGCTGCGGCTGCTCGCGGAGATCGCCGACATCCCCGTGCTGAAGCAGGCGTTCCGCGACGGCCTCGACATTCATGCCATGACGGCGTCCGAGATGTTCGGCGTGCCGATCAAGGACATGCCGAGCGAAGTGCGCCGCCGCGCCAAGGCGATCAATTTCGGCATCATCTACGGCATCTCGGCGTTCGGCCTCGCCAACCAGCTCGGCATCGCGCGTGAAGAGGCTTCCGCCTACATCAGGAAGTATTTCGAGCGCTTCCCGGGCATCCGCGCCTATATGGATGAGACCAAGGATTTCTGCCGCCGCAACGGCTATGTCACCACGCTGTTCGGCCGCAAATGCTACTACCCCGACATCAAGGCCAGCAACGCCTCGGTCCGCGCCTTCAACGAGCGCGCCGCGATCAACGCCCGCCTGCAGGGCTCGGCCGCCGACATCATCCGCCGCGCTATGACCCGCATCGAGGACGCGCTCGCCGAGAAGAAGCTATCCGCGCAGATGCTGTTGCAGGTGCATGACGAACTGATCTTCGAGGTCCCCGACGAGGAAGTCGCGGCAACCCTGCCGGTCGTGCAGCATGTAATGCAGGACGCGCCCTTCCCGGCCGTGATCCTGTCGCTGCCGCTGCAGGTCGACGCCCGCGCCGCCAACAATTGGGACGAGGCGCATTGAGCTCTCTCTGTCGTCGCCCAGAGGGACGACGACAGCAAAAATGCACTCGGAGCAATTGCGCAATGGCCTAGCGGCACGACGCGCGTTAGAAACGTGCATCCTCCCGCGAGTTCCTGATGCCTCACACCTCCGCCTTGCTCGGTTTTGCGCTGCTCTCGCTCGGCATGGTGCTAACGCCGGGGCCGAACATGATCTACCTGATCTCGCGCTCGATCACGCAGGGGCCGGCAGCCGGGATCGTGTCGCTCGGCGGGGTGGCGCTCGGCTTCGTGTTCTACATGCTATCAGCGGCATTCGGCATCACCGCGCTGTTGTTCGCGATCCCCTACGCCTATGACGCGCTGCGCTTTGCCGGCGCGGCCTATCTGTTGTGGCTGGCGTGGCAGGCGCTGAAACCCGGCGGACGTTCGCCGTTCCAGGTGAAGAAGCTCCAGGTCGACAGCCCCCGGAAGCTGTTCGCGATGGGATTCGTCACCAACCTGCTGAACCCCAAGATCGCGATGCTCTATCTGGCGCTGCTGCCGCAGTTCATCGATCCCACGGGCAGCGTGCTGACGCAGTCGCTCGCGCTCGGCGTGACCCAGATCGCGATCAGCGTCAGCGTCAACGCGATAATCGCGCTCGCTGCCGGTTCGATCGCGCTGTTTCTCGGCACGCGGCCGGCCTGGCTGCTGCTGCAGCGCTGGCTGATGGGCACGGTGCTGGCGGGGCTTGCGATGAAGATGGCGTTCGAGGCGAGGAGAGCGTGAGTCCTCGCTCGTCATGCGCGGGCTTGACCCGCGCATCCATCTTCTGCGGAAGCAGATACCAAAGAGCGATTTTGCGAAGGAGATGGATTGCCGGGTCAAGCCCGGCAATGACGAAGATCAATCCAGCTTCGCTTCCATGCCGCGCTTCACGCCGGGACGCGCCATCAGCTTGTTGTACCAGCGCTCGACATTGGGGAAATCGCCGAGATTGACCTTGTGCCGCGGGTGGCGCCAGGCCCAGCCGAGGATGGCGAAATCGGCGACCGACAGATCGCCGGCGACGAAGTCGCGGCCTTCGAGCCGGCGGTTCAGCACGCCGTAGAGGCGGAGTGTCTCGGTCATGAAGCGCTTCAGGCCATAGGCGCGGTCCTGCTCGTTCTCGAGCGCGATGAAATGGTGCACCTGGCCCGGCATCGGACCAAAACCGCCCATCTGCCACATCAGCCATTCATAGACCGGGATGCGCTCGATCAAAGGCTTGGGCAGGAACTTTCCGGTCTTCTCGCCGAGATAGAACAGGATCGCGCCCGATTCGAATACGCTGACCCGCTTGCCGCCGGGGCCGTCCGGGTCGACGATTGCGGGAATCTTGTTGTTCGGGCTGATTTCGAGGAAGCTTGGCGCCATCTGCTCGCCCTTGGTGATGTTCACCGGGAACACTTGGTAGGGCAGCCCCATCTCCTCCAGCGCAACCGAGATTTTGCGGCCATTCGGCGTGTTCCAGGTGTGCAGCTCGATGGTCATTTTCGCTTCCCCCACAATCGTTTGAGGCTTCCCTAGCGCGGAACCGGACGCGGTTACAACGGCCCTTTACGAATATCGATCCGCGCCCCGTGTGACGCTGGCGTTGTTGACGGGGAGCTTTCGGCGCTGGAATCTCGCCACGACCGCCGATAGATTGCGCGCCACCGTAAACGACCCGGAAAGCCGCCTTTGTCCAAATCAGCCGCCCGCGCCCGCCTCGCCGAGATCGTCCGTAAGCGCTCTTTCGGGCGCGGCGAGATCACGCTGGCCTCGGGCCGCAAGAGCGATTTCTATTTCAACCTCAAGCCGACGATGCTGGATCCCGAGGGCGCCGCATTGCTTGCCGAACTCACTTATGAAGCGCTGAAAGACGACAATCTTGATTTCGTCGGTGGGTTGGAGATGGGCGCTGTGCCGCTCGCGGGCGCGATCGCGCAGCTCTCCTGGATCAAGGGCCATCCGATCGCGGCCTTCTTCGTGCGCAAGAAGCCGAAGGAGCATGGTGCGAAGCTAGCGGTCGAGGGACTTGCCAAAGGCGAGACGCTGCAGGGCAAGCGCATCGTGATCGTCGAGGACGTCACCACCACCGGCGGCTCGGCGATGAAGGCGGTGGAAGCCGTGCGCGAGGCCGGCGGCGAGGTCGCGCTGGTCTTCACCATGGTCGACCGCGAGGAAGGCGCAACAGAAACGTTCGCGGAAGCCGGCCTTCCGTTCCGCTCGTTGTACAAAGCGGGCGAGTTCCTCAAGAGCTAGAGCATGATCCGGAAAAGTGGAAACCGGTGCATGCTCAAACAAAGAGACGAGATGATGATCCGTTAAACGGATCATGATCGAGTGTTGCCTCATCGGCACACCGCGGCAGATTACGCCCATCTCCTTAGTTCTTCCGCAATCAACTGCTCGTTTACCATCCGACACTAGGGTGAATCGCGCGGAGACGACGTCTCGGCACTGTTGGCTCTGTCGGGTGGAGTTGGCGTTGCGTAGAGGGTTTGCTGATCGGCGCGTGCGGCGCCATCTGACGCTAGTTGCCGCCGCCCTTGCGGGCGCGATGACGCTCGCGCCGGCACATGTCTCGGCGGAAAACCTGCTCGATTTCCTCTTTGGCGGCTTGCAGAGGCAGCAGGCCCATCAGGGCCAGTCGCAACCCGGTTTGTTCGATCCGTTCGGCCTCAACCAGCAGCAGCCGCAGCAAGCCGCACCGGCGGCCCGCGTTGCCGGTTCCGGCCCTGCGTTTTGTGTCAGAAGCTGCGACGGCAAATATTTCCCGCTGACCTTGCGCGGCAGCGCGACGCCGGTTCAGCTCTGCCAGGCGTTCTGTCCAGCGACAGCCACCAAGGTTTTCTACGGCGGCAGCATCGACTACGCGACCTCGTCAACCGGCGAACGCTATGCCGACAGCGAGAACGCCTTCGCCTACCGCAAGTCGCTGCGCGCGGACTGCACCTGCAATGGCCGCGATCCCGCCGGCCTTGCGCCCGTTGACCTCACCCTCGATAGCTCGCTTCGCGCCGGCGACGTGGTCGCCACCACCGATGGCCTGGTTGCTTATACCGGCGTCCGGGTCGGCAACAACCAGAGCGCCGACTTCACGCCGGTCGCATCCTACCCCGGTCTCACCGCCGAACTCCGTGCCCGGCTCGGCGAGATGAAGGTCGCGCCGGTCGCGGCCGAGACGGTCGGCGAAGCGCCGCAGCCGGACACGAGCCATGACCCCGCGGCACCGGTCTCCGTCGTGCCGAAATCGGCCGCGCCGAAGGCGAAGCGGGCGGAGGTCAATTAGCGACTTAAGCTGTCATTCCCGGGCGATGCGAAGCATCGAACCCGGAATGACAGCGTGGATACTTAGCAAAGAAGGCAAACTTTACCGCCCGACAATCACCCCGATCACATTCGGCGCGGCGAGATATTTCTCCTCGATTGTCGCGCGCGCTGCGGCACGGTTTTCCGGCGTCAGCAATCCGCGCTTTTCGGCGAGGATCATCCAGCAATAGCCCCACCAGTCCGTCAGCATGCCCTGGTCCTCGACCAGGTCATAGCCCTGCTCGGCGGCGAAGATGCGCGCATGCGCTTCATCGAGTGAATCGAGCCAGGCGTGATCCGCAGGTGAGAACAAGTCGTCGCTGATGTCGTCGATGGTGTAGCCCCAGATCGACATGCAGACCGCGTTGAACTCGCGGTCGATCTGGTCGTCATCGACCCATTGGCGGCGGGACGCCTGATGCAGGCGCGACAGCGAGCGGGCAAAGTCGGCGATGCGGGTGAGCGCGAATTGATCGAAGGCAATAGTGGACATGTAGTCCTCGCGAGAACGGACAGGCCATAGATGTTGTGTCGGCGATGCCGCCGAATCAGAATGATATCAAATACTTGTAAAATGTTCTTAATTTGTTCTGATGCACGCACATCGTCGTCCCGGCGAAGGCCGGGACCCATAACCACCAGTGTTCGATTGTCGCGAAAGCGAGCCGATCCCATGGCTGCTGACACAATCTATTACGTTTACATTCTCGCCAGCCGCCGCCACGGGACGCTTTATATCGGCGTTTGCAACAACTTGGGCAATCGTCTCACGCAGCATCGCGCCGGACGGGGATCGGAGTTCGTCAAGAAATACGGCGTAACGCGCCTCGTCTACATGGAAACCTACGCTTCACCGCAGGAAACGATCGCGCGCGAAAAGCAGTTGAAGACTTGGCGGCGTGATTGGAAGATTCGGTTGATCGAAGAAAACAATCTCGAATGGGCTGATTTATCGCACCTAGTCTAAGTCCTGTGGTTATGGTCCCGACCTTCCCGGGACGACGAAGACAGTCTCACATCGCCGACAGCATCTTGTCGCCACAATAGTTCGCGTAAAAGCTGCCGCCGCATTGCCGCTTGATGGCGACGCAACGGACGGCTGGAGTTGCGTTTGGTGGCATGCTGAAGCCGCAGGTCAAGCCGTCGGCGCTGCGCCCGGGCCTGCCGGCGGCGAAAGCGGCACTGGTGACGGTGATGCAGACGATGAACAGCACAGCGGCTGCGATCTCGATCAGCAGTCTCATGGGTGTCCCTCTCGATGACGGTGGTTGTGCCGCCTAATATGTAACCATACCACCGAAGCCCGTCGCCTTGAGGTCGCAAAATCGGCCCGGTCCTTGCATAAAATCATACCAGCGCGGTGCACAACAACCGGCTGGGCGGTTCCGATTGAAGTGCAAGACGCGTATCATTCGTTGTCCGGAGCGTGATCCGAAAAGGTTATGCTCAAACAGAAAGATTAGATCATGATCCGATTTCGTCTCATCGGATCATGATCGAGTCCCCAAAGTTCAGGATTGCCGCGTTGCAAGAACAGTCTTTCTCAGGAAGCTATCCGGCGCTCAATCAGCCGATCGATGAATTGGCGCTGGCAGAGATCAAGGGCGCGATCCTCGCCAAGCTGAGGCTGGAGATCGGCAAGGACGCCAGCGTGGCGACCAAGCGCGATTGGTACAAGGCGGCGGCGCTTGCGCTGCGCGACCGCATCACCCATCGCTGGCTCACGGCGGAAAAAGAGAGCTACGACGCCGGCGCCAAGCGGGTCTATTATCTTTCGCTGGAATTTCTGATCGGCCGCCTGTTCACCGACGCGCTCAACAATATGGGCCTCTTGCCTGTGTTCGAGGGAGCACTCGGCGATCTCGGCGTCGGCCTCGACGAACTGCGCAGATGCGAGCCTGACGCAGCGCTCGGCAATGGCGGCCTTGGGCGGCTCGCCGCCTGCTTCATGGAGAGCATGGCGACGCTGTCGATCCCCGCCATCGGCTACGGCATCCGCTACGATTTCGGCCTGTTCCGCCAAATCATCAATCACGGCTGGCAGCAGGAATATCCGGATGAGTGGCTGGGCTTCGGCAATCCCTGGGAATTCCAGCGTCCGGAAGTCGTCTACAACATCCATTTCGGCGGCACCGTCGAGCATGTCGACGAAGGCGGCCGTGACCGCGCCATCTGGCACCCGGCGGAAACCGTGGAGGCGATGGCCTACGACACGCCGATCGTTGGCTGGCGCGGCCAGCGCGTCAACGCGCTGCGGCTGTGGTCGGCGCATGCGCCGGATCCATTGAAGCTCGACGTCTTCAACACCGGCGATTATGTCTCAGCCAGCGCCGAGCAGGCGCGCGCCGAGGCGATCTGCAAATTCCTTTATCCGAACGACGAAAGCGCCGCGGGGCGCGAACTGCGCCTGCGCCAGGAATACTTCTTCGTCTCGGCCTCGCTGCAGGACCTGGTGAAGCGGCACCTTTCGGCCGACGGCCAGCTCCGCAGCCTTGCGATGAAAGCGGCCGTGCAGCTCAACGACACCCATCCGAGCCTCGCCGTCACCGAGCTGATGCGGATCCTGGTCGACCTGCACCATTTCCGCTGGGACGAGGCGTGGAAGATCACTGTCGCGACGCTGTCCTACACCAACCACACGCTGCTGCCGGAGGCGCTGGAGACCTGGCCGGTCGAGCTGTTCGAGCGGCTATTGCCGCGGCATCTCGAGATCATCTATCGCATCAACGTGCAGCATCTGGCGCTCGCCGAAGAGCGCTGCCCAGGCGACATCGAATTCCGCGCCTCGGTGTCGCTGATCGACGAGAAATCGGGCCGCCGAGTGCGGATGGGACAGCTCGCCTTTGTCGGCTCGCACCGCATCAACGGCGTCTCGGCGATGCATTCCGATCTGATGAAGGAGACCGTGTTCCACGATCTCCACCATCTCTATCCCACGCGCATCACGAACAAGACCAACGGCATCACGTTCCGCCGCTGGCTGATGCTGGCCAATCCGAGACTCACGGGCCTGATCCGCGACGTCTGCGGCGAAGCCGTGCTCGACGATTTCTCGCTGTTCGAGCGGCTCGAGTCCCACGCCAGCGACAACGCGTTCCAGCAACAGTTCCGCGAGGTCAAGCGCCACAACAAGGTGCTGCTGGCGCGGCTGATGGCCGAGCGCAACCACATCAAGGTCGACCCATCGGCGCTGTTCGATGTGCAGATCAAGCGCATCCATGAATACAAGCGGCAACTCCTGAACATCCTGGAAGCGGTCGCGCTGTACCAGGCGATCAAGGATGAGCCGCAGCGCGACTGGGTGCCGCGCGTAAAAATCTTCGCCGGCAAGGCGGCGGCGAGCTACCGCTACGCCAAGCTGATCATCAAGCTGATCAACGACGTCGCCGAAGTCGTCAACAACGATCCCGCGATCGATGGCCGGCTGAAGATCGCCTTCCTCGCCGACTACAATGTCAGCCTGGCCGAGGTGATCATCCCGGCCGCCGACCTGTCCGAGCAGATCTCGACCGCCGGCATGGAAGCCTCCGGCACCGGCAACATGAAGCTCGCGCTCAACGGCGCGCTGACCATCGGCACGCTCGACGGTGCCAATATCGAGATTCGCGACCATGTCGGCGCCGAGAATATCGCGATCTTCGGCATGGAAGCCGGCGACGTCATGGTCCGCCGCAAGCAAGGGCTCGATGCCAGCGACCTGATCGGCAGCTCGCCGCGGCTGGCGCGTGCGATCACCGCAATCGAGAGCGGCGCGTTCTCGCCCGGCGATCCCGCCCGCTTCGCCTCGATCGGCCATGCGCTGCGCTATCTCGACCATTACATGGTCAGCGCCGACTTCGATTCCTACTACGACACCCAGCGCGCCATCGATGCGCGCTGGCAGGTGGTGCCGGCGTGGACCCGGGCCTCGATCCTCAACGTGGCGCGGATGCCGTGGTTCTCCTCCGACCGCACCATCCGCGAATACGCCGAAGAGATCTGGAACGTGCCCGTGAAGCCGCCGACGCCGCGCCTGCTGAAGGAGCAGGCGCAGTGGGGAGCCAAGCGCTAATCCCACGCGGCGGAAATCGATTACCTCCGACATCATTGAATTCTGCCGAGCAGTCGCGATACTGCGTCCTCGTCATTGCGAGGAGCGTAAGCGACGAAGCAATCCATGCCTCCACAAGCGGCGAAATGGATTGCTTCGCTTCGCTCGCAATGACGGAGTAATTTCGCAACACCGGAACAATTTCATGCTCACCAAGACCCCGCATTTGTTCGACGATGCCACCGCGGTTACTGCCGGCGACAGCCGCTGGCAGGGCAGGACCAGCGACGACTACTGGGCATTTGTCGGCCCGTTCGGCGGGGCGACCGCTGCAACCATCCTGCGGGCACTGATCGACCATCCGCAACGTGCCGGCGATCCGCTTGCGCTCACCGTCAATTATTGCGCGCCGGTTGCGCAAGGCGCCTTTGATCTCGATGTCCGTCTGGTGAAGGCCAATCGTTCGAGCCAGCACTGGTCCGTGGAGATGACGCAGGGCGGCGGCGAGGTCGCGACGCTCGCAACCGCCGTGTTCGCCGAACGCCGCCCGTCATGGTCGCACCAGCAGGTGAAGTTTCCGGACGCAACACCGTTCGAACAGACCCTGCCCTATCCCAAGACCGCGGCAGCGTGGGTCAAGCAATATGACTTCCGCTTCGTCGAAGGCGAGCCGAAATTCGGCACGCCATCGAGCGCGGCGCCCGACACCTATTCCAAGCTCTGGATCGGTGACCGCGCGCCGCGCAAGATCGATGCGCTCTCGCTGATCGCGATGTCGGACGCATTCTTTGGCCGCGTCTTCCACGCCAAGCGGGAACTGGTGCCGTTCGGTACGGTGTCGCTGACGACCTATTTCCACATCGACGCCGCCGATCTTGCCGCCGAGAACATCACCCGCGTGCTGGCGGCTGCCGATGCCAAGATCTTCCACAAGAGCTATGGCGACCAGAACGGCGAACTGTGGTCACCCTCCGGCCGCCTGCTCGCAACCACGACGCAGATCGCCTATTTCAAGGCGTGATCGGGAAAGCGTAGGGTGGGCACGCTTCGCTTTGCCCACCCCACCATTTGAGAGAGCGCCGCCGCATGCCCGAAGCTGACAATTCAAAGCCATCGCACATCGCGCTCCTCGGAGTGCCCATCGAGATCGGCGCCGCGCAGGCCGGCACGCTGATGGGTCCAGCGGCACTGCGCACCGCCGGGATCGCGCGCGTGCTGGAGCAATTGGAGCTTCGCGTCGACGACCACGGTGATCTCTCAATCCCCGCGGTGGTCTCGGACGGGCCGGTGCCGGCGAATACGAAATTCTATGATGAGGTGAAAACCTGGATTCGCCTGACATCCGAGCGCGCCTACTGGCTGGCGCAATCCGGCGCGGTGCCGATTTTCATGGGCGGCGATCATTCGCTCTCGATGGGATCGATCAATGGGGTTGCGCGCTTCTGGCAGGAGAAGGGCCGGCCGCTGTTCGCACTGTGGGTCGACGCGCATGCCGACTACAACACGCCCGACACGACGATCACCGGCAACATGCACGGCATGTCGGCCGCTTTCCTCTGCGGCGAGCCCGGGCTCGACAACCTGCTCGGCGGCCTGCCGCGCGCCTCGATTACACCTGATCAGCTCGACCTGATCGGCACCCGCTCTGTCGACCCGCTGGAGCGCAAGCTATTGCGCGAGCGGAGCGTCGCCATAGCCGACATGCGTGCCATCGACGAATTCGGCGTCGCCGTGCTGATCCGCCGCGTGATCGATCGCGTCAAGGCGAGGAACGGCGTGCTGCATGTCTCGTTCGACGTCGACTTCCTCGATCCTTCGGTTGCGCCCGGCGTCGGCACCACGGTGCCGGGCGGCGCGACCTACCGCGAAGCGCACCTGATCATGGAGCTGTTGCACGATTCCGGACTGGTGCGCTCGGTCGACATCGTCGAGCTCAACCCCTTCCTCGACGAGCGCGGCCGTACCGCACGGGTCGTGGTCGAACTGATCGGCAGCCTGTTCGGCCTGCAGATCACCGACCGCCCGACACCGACCAATGCGGTGCTGCCGGATTGACATGGCGAATAGCGAATAGGCTGTACCGCAGACATGTTCCGGAGTAGAAAAGGGCGACCGCGGGGTCGCCCTTTTCATTCGCGGAAATATGCGAGGCTATTCGGCCGCGAGCTTCACGTCCGGCGCGGCGGCGCGGACTTCGGCGTCGACCTTGCTCTCGAACTTGGCGAAGTTCTTCTGGAACATACCGACCAATGCGCGGGCGGTCTTGTCGAACTCGGCCTTGTCCTTCCAGGTGTTCACGGGATTGAGGATCTCGCTCGGCACGCCGGGCAGCGCGGTCGGCACCGCAAAGCCGAAATATTCGTCGGTGCGGAATTCGACATTGCGCAAGCTGCCATCGAGCGCCGCGGTGAGCAGCGCGCGCGTGACCTTGATCGGCATGCGCGAGCCGACGCCATACTTGCCGCCGGTCCAGCCGGTGTTGACCAGCCAGCAATCGACATTGTGCTGAGCGATCAGGTCGCGCAGCATGTTGCCATAGACGGAAGGATCGAGCGGCAGGAACGGCGAGCCGAAGCAGGTGGAGAATTCCGGCTGCGGCTCGGAGCCGAGGCCGCGCTCGGTGCCGGCGACCTTCGCGGTGTAGCCGGACAGGAAGTGATACATCGCCTGCGCCGGCGAAAGCTTCGCGATCGGCGGCAGCACGCCGAAGGCATCGGCCGCCAGCATCACCACATTCTTCGGATGCGGCGCGCGGCCACTGCGCGAGGCGTTGGGAATGAAGTCGAGCGGATAGGCGGAACGGGTGTTCTCGGTCTTGGAGCCATCGTCGAAGTCGACGACGCGGGTATCCTCGTCAAGCACGCAGTTCTCGAGCACGGCGCCAAAACGTGTGCTCGCAGCATAGATCTGAGGCTCGGCTTCCTGCGAGAGCTTGATGCACTTGGCGTAGCACCCGCCTTCGAAATTGAAGATGCCGTTCGGGCCCCAGCCGTGCTCGTCGTCGCCGATCAGCGTGCGGTTGGGATCGGCCGACAGCGTCGTCTTGCCGGTGCCGGAGAGGCCGAAGAAAATCGCGCTGTCGCCCTTCGACCCGACATTGGCCGAGCAGTGCATCGGCATCACGTCGCGCGCGGGCAGATAATAGTTGAGCGTGGTGAAGACCGACTTCTTCATCTCGCCGGCATAATAAGACCCGCCGATCAGGACGATCTTGCGGGCGAAATCGATCGCGACGACATTCTCCGAGCGCACGCCGTGACGTTTGGGATCGGCGCGGAAGCTCGGCATGTCGATGATGGTGAGTTCGGGCACGAAGCTCGAAAGCTCGATCGCCTCGGGGCGGATCAGCAGCGTGCGGATGAACAGCGAATGCCAAGCGAGCTCGGTGAACACGCGCGTCTTGATCCGATAGGTCGGATCGGCGCCGCCATAGAGATCCTGCGCGAACAGTGCCTTGCCTTCGGCGTGCTTGAGGAAATCCTGATAGAGCGCTTCGAACTGCTCTGATGTGATCGACTGGTTGCCCGCCCACCACATGCTCTTGTCGGTGGTCGCGTCGCGAACTGTGAACTTGTCCTTCGGGCTGCGGCCGGTGAATTCGCCGGTGTCCGCGCAAAGCGCACCATCGGCTGAGAGCACGGCCTCGCCTGCCGCAAGCGAATATTGATAGAGCTGCGGCGCGTGGAGATTCCAATGCACGCGTTTGAGATTTTTTAAGCCGAATTTGTCGGCGCCAAAGGCACCGTTGTACACGCCCGTGTTTTGCACGAAGAACCTCCTCGAACCCGCGTTTCCCATTGCGCGAATGTCGCTAAACGCGCTCAGTCGCGGTGACCTTTCCAACAACAAATATAGCCCGAAGGCCCCCGTCCAGCGACCTCATAATGGGGCAATCCGAGCTTGCCAAGCTAGTCCCCGAATTTTGGTTTATTCCAAGGCATCCCTTCCACGTGGTTCAAGCACTTGCTGCAGCGCAAGGCGGCTTTTCTGCCCGTGGATCGCGCGACGATCCCGCGATCAATGCCGGGGCCGACGTCTTTGCGATGCACAATTGGTGCCATCGGACGCGCGGCGTCGTTCTCAATCAACGCACAGACTACCCGATATGCAGTTTGGGCGATGAGACATCGGCTTTGTCGCCGGCAATGCCGTTGCACTTGGATTGCACGATCCAATCGGCAATGAGAGTTGATTGCACAGCCTCGCTCGACGTCAACAAGCCACCATCGAATTCGACGGCCGTTAAGAATGCGCAGCGCGCGTAAACGTTCCGCACCGTCGCGCATAAGACGCATGATGCGAAGCGCGTTGACGGCCGCATTCTCCCCAATATGCATACGATATGCGACACTGCGCCGTTCGCACCTATCCCGTTGCGCGCGCCTCACTGGCGAGTCGAACCAACATCTTGCGCAGCTCCGCAGCGTTGCGCACGCGCTCTGGAAATTCCAGCCGCAGCGTCCGTTTGCCCGCCTGCATGTCCATGCCCTCAGGGTCGCAGCCAATGCAGCGCCAATCGGCGCTTTCGGCTCCGAGCAGCCGGGTCGCATAAAGGTCCATGGCGTCGCGGTGAGCCTCGTTCATGTGCTCGACGGCCTCCGCTTCAGCCTCCAGCCACCCGTCCGTCCCAGCCAGATCGGTCAGGAACTGTTCTGGCCTCAGATCGACGATCCGGCCGAAGCCGGCGACGAGGTGGATGGCGGAGGGGATGATCCGGAAGAAGGAGAAATCCTTAAATTCCACAAAGGCTTCCGCGGACGGATGGGCGGCGAGGTAGCGGCGGCGCAGGAGGCTCGCGGCGTCGCCTTCCGCCTGTTCCGCCCGGCCGGCCAGCATGATCCGGGACCCTTCCAGCGGGTCGCCTTCGGCCCGCTCATCCAGCATCAGCGACACCCTGACGTCGGCGAGCAGGTTCCTGGTATGGACCGCCAGACGGGAGAGCAGCAGTATCGGGGAACCGTCGGGGTGGCTGGCGACATTGACCAGGGAACAATAGGGATCGCCGGTTCCCGGCATCAGCGTCGCCAAAGCCCCTTGCCGGCTCCTCCGGAGCAGGGAACGGGCCAGCCTGGCGGGGTCAAAATCAGCGGTCGGTTGCATCGAAATTACCTAGTAATTGCCTGGCCATGTGGTTGCACTTCGGGGCTTTTTTCGGGTAAACGGGCTCTAGACGGGTCGGACGCGTTCGCGGGGGGCGAGGCGTTTGGCGGAACTCGGTCACACTTCAGCCCACCTTGCGTTGCTCGCTGACCGAGTCCGAAGCCCAATTATGCGGCGCATCACCGGAATGCTCGCCGTTTCAGCCAACTGGAAAACTGAAAGCAGGCTCATGCCCACAATCGCCCTGGTCGACGACGACCGCAACATTCTCACCTCTGTCTCGATAGCGTTGGAAGCCGAAGGCTACCGCATCATGACATACACGGATGGTGCGTCGGCGCTCGACGGCTTCCGCACCTCGCCACCGGATCTGGCGATCCTCGATATCAAGATGCCGCGCATGGACGGCATGGAAACGCTGCGGCGGCTCAGACAAAAATCCGATCTGCCGGTGATCTTCCTGACCTCCAAGGATGAAGAGATCGACGAATTGTTCGGCCTCAAAATGGGCGCCGACGATTTCATCCGCAAGCCGTTCTCGCAGCGCCTTTTGGTCGAGCGCGTGAAAGCCGTGCTCCGCCGCGGCCAGCCCAAGGATCCGACCGCAGCCCCGAAGGAGCCGGATACGCGCGCGCTCGATCGCGGCCTGCTCAGGATGGATCCGGAGCGCCACACCTGCACCTGGAAGAACGAGCCGGTGACGCTGACGGTCACCGAATTCTTGATCCTTCAGGCACTGGCGACGCGGCCCGGCGTGGTGAAGAGCCGCAATGCGCTGATGGACGCCGCCTATGACGACCAGGTCTATGTCGACGATCGCACCATCGACAGCCACATCAAGCGGCTGCGCAAGAAGTTCAAGGTGGTCGACGAGGATTTCGAGATGATCGAAACCTTGTACGGCGTGGGGTATCGCTTCAAGGAAGCCTGATCCGCGGCGAAAGCTCCGCTTTGTTAACTGACACGGTCCGCACCTATGGGGTAGGGTGCGGGCCCAATAGCGTGCATGGTAACACCCCTCGTCAACGAACCGGCAGTTCTGCCTGTGCTTGATCGAACGCAGCCCGACCCGGCCCAAACCGTCGAGGACGCCCAGGCGCTCCTCGAGCAGGAGCAGTTTGCCGACAAGGCGACGACGAAGCGTTGGCGGCCGCTGGACTGGCTGAGCCGCGCCGGACAGTTCTTCTTCGCGCTGTCCTTCTCGAGCCTGACCCGCCGCATCGTCTCGCTGAATCTCGCGGGCCTGGTCGCCCTCGTCGCCAGCATCCTGTACCTGTCGCAATTCCGCGCCGGCCTGATCGATGCGCGCGCCCAGAGCCTTCTGGTGCAGGCTGAGATCATCGCCGGCGCCATCGCGGCTTCCGCTACCGTCGAGACCAACACCATCACCATCGATCCGGAGCGGCTGCTCGACCTCAAGCCCGGCGAAAGCTACGGCGTGCCGGACGAATATTCCGACTTCCCGATCAATCCCGAACGCGTCGCGCCAGTGCTGCGGCGGCTGATCTCGCCGACCAAGACGCGGGCCCGCATCTTCGATCGCGAGGGCGGATTGATCCTCGACAGCCGCAGCCTTTACGGCAAGGGCGACGTGTTCAGGATCGAGCTGCCGCCGCCGAATGCGGAGAAGCCGGGATTCGCCGAGCGAACCACGATCGCGATCCGCACCTGGCTGAACCGCGGCGATCTGCCGCTCTATCGCGAGCTCGGCCCGGAGAACGGCACCGGCTACCAGGAGGTCGCGCAATCCCTGAACGGTCAGAAGAGCAGCATGGTGCGCGTCAACGATCGCGGCGAGGTGATCGTCTCGGTCGCCGTCCCCGTGCAGCGCTTCCGCGCCGTGCATGGCGCCTTGATGCTCTCCACCCAGGGCGACGACATCGACCAGATGGTGACCGCCGAGCGGCTCGCGATCCTCAAGGTCGGCGGCGTTGCCGCGGCCGTGATGATCGTGCTGTCGCTCCTGCTTGCGAGCACCATTGCCGGCCCGGTGCGGCGGCTTGCCGACGGCGCTGAAAGCGTCCGCCGCCGCATCCAGACTCGCGTCCAGATTCCCGATTTCAGCCGCCGCCGCGACGAGATCGGCCATCTCTCCGGCGCGCTGCGCGACATGACCAACGCGCTCTACAGCCGGATCGAGGCGATCGAGATGTTCGCCGCCGACGTCGCTCACGAGCTGAAGAACCCGCTGACGTCGCTGCGTTCGGCGGTGGAGACGCTGCCCTTGGCGCGCACCGAAAGCAGCCGCGGCCGCCTGCTCGCCGTGATCGAGCACGACGTCAAGCGGCTCGACCGGCTGATCTCCGACATCTCGGATGCGAGCCGGCTCGATGCCGAGCTGCAGCGCCAGGACATGGCGCCGGTCGATCTGCGCCGCCTGCTGACGACGCTGACCTCGGTCGCCAACGAGACCAAGCTCGGCCACGACGTCGCGGTCGAAGCCCGCTTCGAGGGCCGCGGGCCGACGGACTCCTTCGCGGTGCCCGGCCACGATTCGCGGCTCGGACAGGTGATCTCCAACCTGCTCTCCAACGCACAGTCGTTCTCGCAACCGGGCGACAAGGTGCGCATCGTCTGCCGCCGCGTGCGCTCGGAGATCGAAATCGTGGTCGACGACGACGGCCCCGGCATCGGCGAGGACGCGCTGGAGCGCATCTTCGAGCGCTTCTACACCGACCGTCCGCACCAGGGCTTCGGCCAGAATTCCGGACTGGGGCTGTCGATCTCCAAGCAGATCATCGAGGCGCATAACGGACGCATCTGGGCCGAGAACCGATCCGGTCCCGCCGATGCCGACGGCAAGCCGACGGTCGCTGGCGCGCGCTTCGTGGTCAGGCTGCCGGCGCCATGAGCGCCAGCGTGCATGCATCCGCGGTGCTGGTGGGAGAACGCGCGGTGCTGATCCGCGGCCCGTCCGGCTCCGGCAAGTCGCGCCTCGCCTTCGATCTGATCCTCGCCGGCCGTTCTGGACAGCTCCCGCCGGCCGTTCTGGTGGGCGATGACCGTGTCCATCTCGACACAGCCGGCAAAGAATTGCTGGTCCGGCCAGCCCTCGAATTGGCCGGGCTGGTCGAGATTCGCGGGCTCGGCATCCGCCGCCTTGAGTACATACATGAGGCGATCGTGGGGCTGGTGGTCGATCTCGCCGCCGGCGATGCCGAGCGCCTGCCGCCGCCGGAAGCGCTGCAGACCGAGATAAATGGTGTTTTTTTACCGCGAATCCCCGTCGGTGAGGGCATTTCACCCCTGCTACTGGTTGTCGCAGCGTTGACGACAACTGAAAGTTCATGTTCCCGTAATCTAGCGGATGATTGCTTGGGGCGGATTGGTAACCATATCAGCCGCAATATGGCCACTGAATAGACCGGTGCAGACCCGTATTTCTCCGCCCCCAAATTCCGGGAGATTGCCAAGATGCCCTCTTGCGCGGGGCCTCTGGATGGTCAAAGTGGCGCGTTCGTGCGGTGCACCAAGAAGCACCCGCGAGGAGTTTCCGATGATTGGTCTAGTGCTTGTGACCCACGGGCGCCTTGCCGACGAGTTCAAGGCAGCGCTCGAACACGTAATGGGCCCACAGAAACAAATTGAAGCAATTACGATCGGAGCCGAAGACGACGCCGATCTATGTCGCAGCGACATCATCGAGGCGGTCAACCGCGTCGATAGTGGCGACGGCGTTGCGATTCTGACCGACATGTTCGGCGGCACGCCGTCGAACCTCGCGATCTCCTGCATGAGCCGGCCCAAGGTCGAAGTGCTCGCAGGCATCAATCTTCCGATGCTGGTGAAGCTCGCGAAGGTGCGCGAAGAGCGGTCGCTGCCGGACGCGATCGCGATGGCCCAGGAAGCGGGCCGCAAATACGTCACCATCGCCAGCCGCGTCCTTGCCGGCAAATGAGCGCCGAGGGCTCGGGCGAAAACGAAGTCGGCCCGACGGTTCCTGCGGGCGCGATCTCCCGTGAACTTCTGATCGTCAACAAGCGCGGCCTGCACGCGCGCGCTTCCGCCAAGTTCGTGCAGATGGTCGAGCGCTTCGAGGCCGAGGTCTGGGTGACGCGCGGCAGCGAGACCGTCGGCGGCACCTCGATCATGGGCCTGATGATGCTCGCCGCCGGCCCCGGCACCTCAGTCATCGTCTCCGCCACCGGCCCCGAAGCCGAAGCCGCTCTCGACGCGATTGCCGAACTCGTCGCCAGCAAGTTCAACGAAGAAGGCATTTGAGGGCCGGCTCCATGCCTGCTCATTGCGGGCCATTGCTCTCTCCCCCGTCATTGCGAGCGTAGCGAAGCAATCCACCTCGCTGCTTGCGGAGGCATGGATTGCTTCGTCGCTTGCGCTCCTCGCAATGACGGGCGGAGCGTTTCCGATTCAATTGTCAAACAGCCCTTCCGCCGTCATGCCCGGGCTTGTCCCGGGCATCCACGTCCTTTGCCTCCGTGCACGAGGAGAGAACGTGGATGGCCGGGTCAAGCCCGGCCATGACGGAGGAGAGGATTGCGCAATGTGTCCTCCCGTCATTCCGGGGCGATGCGGAGCATCGAGCCCGGATCCATCCAACCCCAGAGCATGCGGCGAAATGGATTCCGAGTTCTCGCTTCGCGAGCCCCGGAATGACGGCGGCGGTGTTTGGGGTGAGCGAATAGCACCCATTGGACAGCGCAGGTGCGAGTGCCTACATCGATAGCTCTGTGTCCGCCCTTGGAGTTCTCGCGATGACCATCGACGACAGGCCTACGATCGCTGCGCCCGATGACGATCCCTATCTTTGGCTGGAGGAGATCGAGGGCGCGCGGGCGCTGGAATTCGTGGAGGGGCAGAGCCGGCTCACGCTGGAAAAATTTGCCGGCGCGTCATTTGCCGCCGATCGCGACACACTTGCCGCGATCTTCGACCGGCCGGACAACATTCCCTATGTCACCAGGCGCGGCGGGCTGCTCTACAATCTCTGGAAGGATGCGCAGAATCCGCGCGGCCTGTGGCGGCGCACGACGCTCGACGAATTCCGTAAATCAGATCCCGACTGGGAAATTCTGCTCGACGTCGACCAGCTTGCCGCCGACGAAGGCGAGGATTGGCTCTTGAGCTGGACGTCGATGCGGCCGGGAAATGATCGGCGCGCGATGCTCAGCCTGTCGCGCGGCGGCAGCGATGCGGTGACGCTGCGCGAGTTCGACATGGAGGCGAAGCGCTTCGTCGCCGACGGCTTCGTGCTGCCCGAGGCCAAGGGCGGCGTCGATTGGGTCGACGACGATACGCTGCTGCTGTCGAGCGCCTATGGCGAGGGCATGGCGACCCATTCGGGCTATGCGCGGACCGTCAGGCTGTGGCGCCGCGGCGAGGTCGTGGAGCGCGCGCCTGTCGTGTTCGACGTGCCGGCGGATCATATGAGCGCATCTGCTCAGGTCGATGACTCCGGACCGGTGCCACGGGTGTGGTTCGTCGATCGGCTCGATTTCTTCAACTTGAGCGCCTGGCTCGGCGACGAGAGGGCTGCGAAGACCAAGCTCGATCTGCCCACCAGCATCTGGCTGCTCGCCGATCAGGACTGGTTCGTCGTCAAGCTGCGCGAGCCGTGGACGGTCGGCGGCAAGACCTATGCGCCCGATACGGTGCTCGGCGTGTCGTTGTCGGCCTTCCTCGTGGGCAGCCGCGATTTCACCGTCGTGTTCCAGCCGGAGCCGCGGCGAGCGCTGCAAGGCTTCTTCTGGACCGCGGGCCGGCTGGTGCTATCGATCCTCGATGAACTGCGGCCGCTGTTCGAGATCTGCATGCCATCGGCCGCCGGCTGGACGCGCGCGCGGCTCGAAGGGCTGCCCGGGATCGGCGTCGTCGATGTCTGGCGCCTCGACAGCCATGTTTCCGAAAGCAGGGGCGACCTGTTCGCCAATGTGCAGGACCCGCTGACGCCATCTTCGCTGATGCTGATGGAGAAGGTCGGGGCGCCCACGGTGCTGAAGCAGGCACCGAGGACGTTCAGCGCGGATGGACTCGTGGTGACCCAGCACGAGGCGATCTCCGTCGATGGCGAACGCATCCCCTATGTGCAGACCGGCCCGGCGACGGAGACCGGCGATGCGCCGGTCCATCTGACCGCCTATGGCGGCTTTGGTCTGGCGATGAAGCCATATTACAACCCGGCGCTCGGCAAGCTGTGGCTGGAGCGCGGCGGCACCATCGTGGAGGCCAATATCCGCGGCGGCGGCGAGTTCGGCACAAGCTGGCACGACGCCGGCCGCTACGCAGGCAAGCGATTGGCGCATGACGACTTTGCCGCCGTCGCCGCCGATCTGGTGAAGCGCGGCGTCACGCGGCCCGGGCGGATCGCGGCCGAGGGCGGATCGAACGGCGGCATCCTGATCACCAACATGCTGGTGCGCTACCCCGAACGCTTCGGCGCGCTGTTCTGCACCATCCCGCTGATCGACATGCGCCGCTACACCAAGCTGCTCGCCGGCGCGAGCTGGATCGCCGAATATGGCGATCCCGACAAACCTGAAGAATGGGCGTGGCTGCAGACCTACTCCGCCTATCACATGGCGACGCCCGGCCAAAAATATCCACCGATCCTGATCGCGACCACGCGCCGCGACGACCGCGTGCATCCCGGCCACGCCCGCAAGATGACCGCCAAGCTGCAGGCAATGGGATATGAAGCCCATCTCTACGAGCCCGCGGCAGGCGGCCACGGCTATGGCAAGGACAACAAGGAACGCGCCGCCTTCATGGCGCTGGGGCTTGGGTTCCTGAGGGAGAAGATCGGGTGGGTGGATGGTGAGGCGTGATCATTCTCCGCCGTCATTCCGGGGCGATGCGACAGCATCGAGCCCGGAATCCATTTCTCCGCCTGGGTATGTGGCGCAATGGATTCCGGGTTCACGCTTCGCGTGCCCCGGAATGACGAACGGGAATCAGCCGCGCGCGAAGGCCAAGATCATGTTGTTCGCGGGCATTTCGACGGTCGCGCCCAGTGACAGGCCGACGCGCGCCGCCAGCTTCTCGACGTCGGCGATGTCGCGCACGCCCCAATCGGGATCCTGATTGCGCAAGGACGTGTCGAACACGGCATTGCTGAGCGCGGTGTGCTTGCCGTCGCGCTTGAAGGGGCCGTAGAGGAACAGCCGGCCGTCGTCGCGCAGGCGGCGTGCGGCGCCTTCGAACAGGCCCTCGGTGACGGACCAGGGCGCGATGTGGATCACATTGGCGCAGAACACCGCGAGCAGCTTTGGCAGCTCGCCGTCCTCAGGCGCAGCACCGGGCCAGGCCGGATCGGAGAGATCGATCCGCAGCGGCGGACGGATATTCGGAAGGGCGGAATGCGCGCGCCAGGCCGCGATGCTCTTCAAATGGGCGTCGTTGAGATCGCTCGGCCACCAGGTGATATCGGGGGTCTGTCCAGCGAAATACACGACATGCTGGCCGGTGCCGCTGCCGGCCTCCAGCACGTCGCCGGAACGCCCTGCGAGGAATTTCTCCAGCACCGCCCAGATCGGCTGATGGTTGCGATGAAAGGCCGCCGCATCGAGCCGGCCGTCGGCCTCGACCCGCCCGCCGTCTTTGCCGAATTCGACCACGAACTCTGCCACGATGCTCTCTCCTCTTTCAAAACGGCAACACCGCGACGATGCTGCTATTCCATATAGGTCGTTGCAATGCGCGATTTAACCGCGCCCTTGTGAGAGGATTGCGTCGTGCTGCTTACAGGCGTAGCCCGGATGAAGCGAAGCGTAATCCGGGAACGGTGGAGCAAGGGACGCCTCCATCTCTCCACCTCGTCATTCCGGGATGCGCCGAAGGCGCAGGCCCGGAATCCATCACGCCGCTTGCGCAAGCGGAAAAATGGATTCCGGGCTCTCGCTACGCGAGCCCCGGAATGACGAGGGAGAGTCCGTAGCCCGGATGAAGCGAAGCGTAATCCGGGAACAGCGGCGGCCTCCATCTCTCCGCTCGTCATTCCGGGATGCGCCGAAGGCGCAGGCTATGATGTGCAATTGCACATCAGAGAATCCATTGCGCCGCATACGCAAGCGGAAGAATGGATTCCGGGTTCTCGCTTCGCGAGCCCCGGAATGACGGGGCGATGGAGCTACCGCGCCACACGCTCCAATTCCTTCGTCAGCACATCCAGCGCATCGGCGAGCATCACGCCGCCGCAGACGGTGAGACGTTCGGGAAGCACGATGCGCCTCGCAGGCGGGTAGAAGTGCTCCAGCGCCGGATGCAGCAGGAAGGCGCGGCCGTTGTCTTCGGCGCGGTCGCCGGCCTCCGACACCAGGATGAAATCCGGCCTCAGTTGCACGATCGCCTCCAGCGAGGCGTAACCGCCGGCAGCGACGCCGAGGTCGCCGGCGGGATTGAGCAGGCCGGCTTCGGTCAGAAGCGACGAGACCAGGCTGTCGCTGCCGGACACCCAGCCGCGGCGCGCCAGCGGCAGCACGCGATAGTGCTTGCCGGTCGCGGCCTGGCGCGCTCGGGCGATCGCGGCATCTAACCTTGCAATCGCGACCTTTGCGCGGTCCGGATGTTGCACGATCTCGCCCATCTCGCGGATCTGGTCCTTCACCTCGTCCAGCGTGCGCGGCACGCTGAACTCGACGAGATGAAGGCCGTTGGCCTTCAGAAGCTCGCGCGTTGCGCGCTTGTCGAACAGGCTGGCGACGACGATGTCGGGCTTCAGCACCAGCACGTCCTCCGCGCCGCCGGAAAGGATCGGGAAACGGCGCGCCTGATCGGCGGCGAAGGATTGCCAGGCCTCGCGGGAGTACCGGCTGAGGCCCAGGATCTGCTGGGGATCGGCGAGCGAGAGCAGCAATTGATCGCTGCAGACATTCATCGAGACGATCCGCGGCGGGCTCGCCGCATGCGCGACAGTGGTGGACAAGACGAACGCTGCAAGGCATGCAGCGAGCCGGGCCATCAGATCTCCGCCCAGGGCACGATCACCGTCTCGCGCTGATGCTCGGCGCGGAAGGCGCTGACGCGGAACACATCGGCCATGACCGTTTCCGACAGCGCGTCTGCCGGCGCGCCCTGCGATGCGAGGCGGCCCTGCGCCAGCACCAGCGCATGGTCGGCAAAGCGCGCGGCGAGGCCGAGGTCGTGCGTCACCACGATCACCAGCACGCCCTTGTCGGCGGCGGCACGCAAACCCTTCATGACGTCGATCTGGTGGCGCGGATCGAGCGAGGCGGTCGGCTCGTCCGCCAGGATGATCGGCGCCTCCACCGCGAACACGCGCGCCAGCGCAACGCGGCTGCGCTCGCCGCCGGAAAGCTCGGTGACACGCCGCTCCGCGAACTCCATGACGTCGGCCGCCTGCATCGCCCGCACCACGGCCTCAGTATCGCGCGGGGACAGCCGGGCCGGATCGGTCGCGCCATGCGGGTAGCGGCCGAGCGCGACGATGTCGCGCGCCGGCAGCGGCCAATGCACCATGTGCCCTTGCGGAAGATAGCCGAAGCGCTTGGCCCGTTCGCGCAGCGGCAGCGCGGCAAGCGCCTCGCCTCCCACCTTGATGACGCCGTCGGAGGGAATGAGGCCGGCGAGCGCGCGCAGCAGCGTGGTTTTGCCGGCGCCGTTCGGACCGACCAGCGCGACGAGATGACCGGAGGCGAGTTGCAGCGACACATCGTTGAGCACGCGGCGGCCGGCGAGCACGACGTTGAGGTGTTCTACAACAAGCGCCGTCATGCGACGCCTCCGCCGAGCGCGCGACGCTCGCGCATGATGAGATAGAGGAAGAACGGCACGCCGATGATCGAGGTCAACACGCCCACCTTGATGTCCGACGTCGACGGGATGATGCGCACCGCGATGTCGGCCGCGAGCAACAGCGCCGAGCCGGCAAGCGCGCTCGGCACCAACAGCCGCGCCGGATCGTGGCCGATGACGGGCCGCATCAGATGCGGCGCGACCAGGCCGATGAAGCCGATGGTGCCGGTGACCGCCACCGCGCCACCGACGCCGAGCGCAACGCCTGCGATCACGAACAGGCGCAGGCGGCCGACGTCGACGCCGAGGCTTTGCGCGGTCTCTTCGCCAAGCGTGAGCGCGCGGAACGCGCTGGCTTGCGACAGCAGGATGGCGCTACCTGCCACGATGAACGGCAGCGCCAGCGCGACATGCTGGAAGCTGCGGTCCTCCAGGGAACCGAGCAGCCAGAACGCGATCTCGAGCGCCAGGAACGGATTGCTCGCGAGGTTCATCACCAGCGCCGTCGCAGCGCCCGCAAGGCTCGAGATCGCAAGCCCGGCGAGGATCAGGATCAAGAGGCCCGCATTGCGGCCGGCAATCGCGAGCAGCACGAAGACCGAGCCGAATGCGGCGATGATGGCGGCGACCGGCAGCGCGTAGGAGCGGACATCGGCCAGCCCCAGCGCGATCACCAGCACCGCGCCGAACGCCGCCGATTGCGGCGCGCCGAACAGCGAGGGCGAGGCTAAGGGATTGCGCAACAGGCCTTGCAGCGCCGCGCCTGACAGACCGAGGATAGCGCCGATCGCGAATGCCAGAATGGTGCGTGGCAGGCGGATCTCGCGCACGATCACCTGCGTGACATCGCTGCCGCCACCGAACAACGCCTCGATCACCGTCAGCGGCGACAGCCGCACCGGGCCGGTGCCGAGCGAGATCAGCATCAGCAAGGCAACCAACGCAATCATTGCAACGGTCGCCCCCAACCGCCGCCGCGCGGCCAGACCCGCCGCTATCGTGAAATCATGTGCACTCATCGCGCCCTGCTTCTTGCAGCGAATTCGGTGGCAGACAAGCGACACCGGAACAAAAAAACGTATGAGAGCCAGGGAGCCGCAGTTTCGCCGGGATTGACTCACGTGCCGCCAAAATCCTAGATGGCCGCGACGGTTCCTATCGGGATCAAAAGGGAATGCGGTACCGGGAAACTTCCCGTAAAGCCGCGGCTGCCCCCGCAACTGTATGCGGTGAATCCTTCGTCATATGCCACTGGGAGTCTCGGTCCTGGGAAGGCGACGAAGGGTAACGACCCGCGAGCCAGGAGACCTGCCGTCATACGTGGTCACACGCGACGATGTCGGTCGGGGAGTACAGGCATTTGCTTCACCTGAAGCGCGAAACGCGATGGTGAGCCTTGGTTCGCTGTGACGTGCCACTGACGTCATACCGAGGTCTCGCCGATGTTCTCTGCTACCACAGCCACCAAGCAACGCCGCGCGCTGCTGCTCGCGTCGAGCATGCTGGCGCCCGCTTTGTATGTTTCCGCCGCGCAGGCGCAGGAAGCGCCCTCCGAGCAATTGCCGCCGGTCGAGGTCAGGGCGCCCGGCGACCACAACCGCACCCGCGCCAAGCCCGCTTCCGACGGCACTCCAGGTCCCCGGCGTCCCGCGCCGGGCCAGGTGCCGACCAACGCGCAGCCGGCCGGCGGCGCGGGCGCTGGCGGCGCCGCCGCTGGCGGAGCTTCATCCGGTGGCGGTGGCGGCGGCCCGCAATTTGCCGGCATTGTCGGGACGTCCTCGACCGTGATCACCGCCGACGACATCGCGCATTCGCCGACCCAGGTTCTGGCCGAGATCATCGCGCAGGCCCCCGGCGTGCAGCTTCAATCGCTCTATGGCGGCGTGAACGGCGCCAAGACCTCGGTCGACCTGCGCGGCTTCGGCGCGTTCGCCACCGCCAACACGCTGTTCCTGCTCAACGGGCGACGGCTCAACGACATCGACATGGCGCAGGTGGATCTATCGACCATCCCGCTCGATTCGATCGAGCGCATCGAGATCACCCGCGGCAACAGCGGCGCCGTGCTCTACGGCGACAATGCGATAGGCGGCGTGATCAACATCGTCACCAAGACCGGTGTCGGCGGCCCGCCGGTCTCGATCCGCGGCGAAGCCGGCTATGGCTCCTTCAACCAGCGCATGGCCGCAATCTCGACCGCGATGAATTCGGGACCCTGGTCGGCGTCGTTCTACGGCAACGGCATCAAGTCCGACGGCTACCGCGTGAACAATGCGCTCGACCAGCGCAACGGCGTCGGCAATCTCAACTACACGACGCCGGACCTGAAAGCCTTCCTGACGGTGACCGGCGACGACCAGAAGCTGGGCTTTCCCGGCGGCAGGCTGGTCGATCCTTCGATCGGCGTCAATCAACTCGTCACCGATCGCAAGGGCGCCGCCACGCCGTTCGACTATGGCAACCAGCAGGGCGCGAGCGCGACGGCGGGCTTCACCAAGACGCTCCTGAACGGTGTCGACCTGATCGTCGATGGCGGCTACCGCCAGAAGGACACGCAAGGCGCGTTCTTCGGCACCTCGCCATTCATCAGCGCGGCATCCACCTACAATGACGCCGCGTTGCAGACCTGGTCGATCACGCCGCGGCTGAGCATCAACAATTCGATCTTCGGGATTCCCTCGTCGATCCTGACCGGCATCGACTATTACGATGCAACGTTCCACCAGCAGCGCGGCGCGTTCCGGGGCGTGCCGCCGATCCATACCTACGACCTGTCGCAGCAGTCGCTCGCCGGCTATTGGCAGCACACGGTTGGCCTCTTGCCCACCACCGATTTCTCCTATGGCGCGCGGGTGCAGAACACCTGGCTCAGCGCGCGCGATCGCTACGATCCGAACGCGCCGTTCGCCTTCGACGCGCAGGCGACGCCGCTCGACCAGAGCGAGACCAATTACGCGCTGCATGTCGGCGTCGAGCATCGCTTCACCGAAATGTTCTCGGTGTTCGCCCGCGCCGCGCACGCGTTTCGCACGCCCGATGTCGACGAGCGCACGTCCACCGGACCCGCGTTCGATGCGGACTTCAACCCGTTGCCGCAGAATTTCCAGTTGAAGACGCAGACCTCGCACGACGTCGAAGCCGGCTTCCGCGTCAAGACGGGCCGCTTCCAGGTGCAAACCAGCATCTACAACATGGACCTCGAGAACGAGATCCATTTCAATCCGGTGCTGTTCTACAACATCAACCTCGATCCGACCCGGCGTTATGGCTCCGAGACGCAGGCCTCGCTGCGGGTCAGCGATACCGTCTCGCTGCGCGGCGGCATGGCTTACACGCGCGCGGTGTTCCGCGAGGGACAGTTCGCGGGCAACGATGTGCCGCTGGTGTCGCGCTACACCGGCAATCTCGGCGTGACCTGGAATATCTGGGACAACTATCTCGTGTTCGATGCCACGCTGCGCGCCTGGAGCTCGCGCGTCATGGACAACGACCAGGCCAATACGCAAACGCGCATTCCGGGCGATGCGACGATCGACCTCAAGCTCAGCGGCGCCTATGAGCATTTCTTCTGGTCGGTCAGCGTCAACAACGTCCTGAATGCGCTCTATTACGACTACGCCATCGCCTCGAACTTCACGCCCGGCCGCTTCAGCGCCTATCCGCTGCCGGGTCGGACTTTCCTGGTGAAGGCCGGCGCCACGTTCTGAAGCGATCGGCCGGTCCGCGAGCCACGCGCGGACCGGCTTGTTCCGCCCGAATCAGCCATTATGTCGTGATGGCGGGAGATCGACATGGGCGGGATCGGGAAGAGAAGCCAACCTCCGAAGCAGGAAGGCGGCAAGCCAATGCCGCCGCCTCCACCTGCGCGTCACGACGAAGACGACGACTACGAAGACGGCGACATCGCCACACCGAAGCGCGATCGCTACGGCCCCGACGACGAGCCGTTGTAAGACGCTTCGCGTCATTGCGAGCGCGGAATTGTAGGGTGGGCAAAGGAGCGCAGCGACGTGCCCACCATCAGGCACTCCGCTCGCAATGGTGGGCACGCTTCGCTTTGCCCACCCTACGACGGCTGATGCAGTCCCGCGAAATCGTCGCGCTCGATCTTGCGGATGCTCTTCACATCGAGCAGATGCGCGCCGAAGCCGCCGCGAGCGACCGTCTTTGCCAGTTTCGGCGAGACCAGAGTGAGGCCGACCGTCATCGTCAGCGGCACGGCGCTGAGCCAGTCGAGCCGCACCGGCGTCAGCTCCTCGGTGCTGGCGTTGTAGGGCCCCGAGGTCTTCAAGAGATCGCCGCACTCGACCAGAATGTCGCGCCTGGTGCCGCCGCGGGAGGCGTGGCCGAGCAGCGCCTGCATCGCCAAATGCGTCCGCACGCCGGCGCGACTCTCAGGCAAGGGTTGTGGCGTCTCGCCGAGCGATACGCGCAGCAGGAGATCGACCAGATCGGCGCCGGCGCGGAAGGCATTGAGCGGCTCGACCAGGCGCGGATTGCAGTCGATCAGGAGCGGCACGGGGCTGTCGATCGGCATCACGTAGTCGACCGACAGCGCGCCGTGCCAAGCCAGCGCTCCCCCGATCGCTTCCAGATAGGCGCGCACCTGCGGACGGCTGACGCTTTCCTTGATCGCCTCGCCGCCGCCGACGCCGGGCGCGATCTGCCGATAGACATGGAAACCGACCAGCCTGCCCTCGCAAAATACCGACTGCGCCTTTTCGGTGGTGCCGGTGACGAGATCCTGCACCAGAAGCTCGTCGGCGAAGGTGTCGGCCGCGCCGAGCTCGTACAGCGCGATGTTGAAATCGGCTTCGTCGCGCACGAACCAGATGCCGCGACTCGCGGTGCCGACCGAGGTCTTGATCACGGAAGGAAAGCGGATGGCGTCGCGCAGCTCGCTCTCCGACGTCACGATCCGAGTCGGCGGCTGCGGCAGGCCCAATTGGCCAAGCAGACGGCTGAAGCCGGCCTTGCTGTGCACCATCCGGTAGCTGCCAAACCGCGGCAGCGCCAGGCCGACGCGGCCCTTCAGCCGCGCCTCGGCGCGCGCGAACAGAAAGCCCTGCTCATGGGTCGGCAGCAGCACGTCGAACGGCGCCTCCAGCAGCCGCTCGATGAAGCCGAGGAATCCCTCGGGATCGTGGCGCAACCCCGGACAGCGATGGAATTTGCGCACGAAGCGCGAATAGCGCGACAGGCACCAGGGCGAGGGATCGCAGACTTCGACATGGTGCCCGGCAAGGCCGAGGATCGTGATCGCCTCGCGCGCCGAGGTGCTCGCCCCCTCGGGGATCAGGACGCGCAGCTTTGTTGCCGGATCGGTCATGCCAGATCATTGCTGCAATGCGAGTTGCTTGTCTTGCCGCTTTAATGCCGCATGTCGCTCGGTCGCGGTTCGCCGGGGCAGCCATGCAGTGGCCTTCATGGACAAATAACGCTCAGCCGATATTTTCGAGACAAGCCCCGCCGGGCGTCACATTTAGGGGCTTCTCACTGATATGGCTGATGTTCTCGCCGCACCGCAGCAATTGAAGACCGACAGCGCGGTGCGCACGCTGACGGGGATTTCGATCGCCCATTGGGTTAGCCATTTCCATATCTTCGTGCTGCCGATGCTGTTCCCGTTCCTGAAAGAGCGGCTCGGTGTCGGCTATATCGAGCTCGGCTTCGCGCTGACCGTATTCGCGCTGGTCTCCGGCCTGACGCAGGCGCCGATCGGCTATCTCGCTGACCATATCGGCGCCCGAAAAATCCTCCTGATCGGGCTCTGCCTGGGCGGCTTTGCCCTGATCGGGCTCGGTGCGCATTTGAGCTATCCGGCGCTGATCGCAAGCGCGATCGCGCTCGGGCTCGCCAACAGCGTCTATCACCCTGCCAACTACGCGATCCTGTCGGCGCATATGGACGAGGCGCGGATGGGCCGGGCGTTCTCGGTCCATACCTTTGCCGGCTTCCTCGGCGGCGCGGTGGCGCCGGCGATCATGGCGGCGCTGGTCGCGGCAATCGGCGGGCTCGGCGCGCTGATGGTGGCCGGCGCTATCGGCCCGCTGGTGGCGCTATTGCTCGTCGTCATGGGCATCCCCGACGCGGGCGCCGCGAAGGACAGGCCCGAGGGCAGTGAGAAGGTGAAAACCAGCGTGATGACGCCGGCGATCATGGTGCTGACCGTGTTCTTCACGCTGCTCAGCCTGTCGAGCGCGGGGATCAATAATTTCGGCGTGGTGGCGCTGATGGGCGGCTATGGCGTGTCGTTCTCGTCGGCCAATATCGCGCTGACCGCGTTCCTCGGCGCCAGCGCGGCGGGCGTGCTCGCCGGAGGCTATCTCGCCGACCGCACCCACCGTCATAGCCAGGTGGCGGCGGCCTGCTTTGTGGTCAATGCCGCGATCGTGCTGCTGATAGCGCTGGTCAACGCGCCATCGGCAGTGCTGACCGCAGCGCTCGGCCTGGCCGGCTTCCTCGGCGGCGTGATCACGCCCTCGCGGGACATGCTGGTGCGCAACGCGGCGCCTCCCGGTGCGGCTGGCCGCGCCTTCGGCATCGTCTCCACCGGTTTCAACTTCGGCGGCATCGCAAGCCCGCTGCTGTTCGGCTGGATCATGGACCACAACCTGCCGCATTGGGTGTTCGGCGCGTCCGCCGCGTTCATGGTGGCGACGGTGCTGCTCGCCCTCGTCACCGACCGCAAGCCGCAGGGATCGGAAGCGCGCGCCGCGGCCTGACGACCTATTTTTCAGGTGTCCTCGCGAGCGATTGCTTCCAGACGATCCGCGCAATCGTTCAGGCCGACATAACAGGCGATACCGAGATAGATGGTCTGAAGGGCGCGAACGCTCCGGTCTCGACGTGTCGGCACGCGCGTGGCGCCGATAGCGTGATCGCCGGCCTCGGCTGACTGCATGGAAAGCGCGCGCTCGTTGGCTAAGGTGGTCGCGGTCACGAGAGATCTCCGCAGTGATACCAGGGGACTCTGCGGTGCGCCTGTTACGGTCCGATCACTGCCTCGAACTAAATGCTTACGGCTGTAACCGATCGCGATAATCTGACAGGGAGGCGAGCCAACGCGGCTTGATGCGATCCTGAGCTGGCAACAGAAGAGGAGACATCTCAATGCAGGAGTACGATCTCTACATTAATCCGCAGAAGCCGACGTTAGGCCTCTATGTGCGCAAAGGGGCCGGTCTTCCTGATCTGGCCGATCCCAAGCAATGGGCATTTGACGGCACGGCGGCACAAGCCGAATTGCCGCCAGATCTTGTGAAAAGGATCGAAACCAACGGTCACGCTTTCCGCGACATGGACTAGGCTTTGACGTCACCGCATATTTCCAGGTTGCGGCGCCATAGCGCATTGCAGAGCCCCACCACTGCCGGTTGACAGCCTCGGGGGGCGATCCATGATGCGCGGCAACAACAACAAATCGGGATGAAGCGCCATGACCTCAGCGCCTGATATCGTGATCCGCGGCGGCACCATTGCGGACGGCAGCGGCGGGGACCTCTATGAAGCCGATGTGGCGATCACGGACGGCAAGATCACCGAGGTTGGCAAGGTCGCGAGCAAAGGCAAGGAGGAGATCGACGCCCGCGGCAAGCTGGTGGCGCCAGGCTTCGTCGATGTTCACACCCACTATGATGGCCAGGTGACCTGGAGCCAGGACATCACGCCCTCCTCGCAGAACGGCGTCACCACGGCGATCATGGGCAATTGCGGCGTCGGCTTTGCGCCGTGCCGGCCCAGCGACCACACCAGGCTGATCCAGCTCATGGAAGGCGTCGAGGACATTCCCGAGCCGGTCCTGAGCGCCGGCATTCCCTGGGAATGGGAGAGCTTTCCCGACTACATGAACTGGCTGTCGAAGCGCAGCTTCGACGTCGACATCGGCGCGCAACTGCCGCATGCGGCGCTGCGTGTCTATGTGATGGGCGAACGCGGCGCGCGGCGCGATCCTTCCACGGTGGAGGATAACAGGCAGATGGCGGCGCTGGCGGGCGACGCGGTACGCGCCGGCGCACTCGGCTTCTCCACCTCGCGCACCCTCAACCACCGCACCTCGACCGGCGACTTCACGCCGACCTTGAAGGCGGGCGAGGACGAATTGACCGCGATCGCCGGCGCGATGCATGGCGTCGGCCGCAGCGTGCTGCAATTCGTGCTCGATCTCTCCACCGTCCACGAAGACCTGCCGATGATGCTGCGGGTGGCGGAGAACACGAAATGCCCGATCTCGTTCTCGATCACCCAGAACGACAAGTCGCCGCGGCGCTGGCGCCAGACGCTCGACACCATCAACGAGGCAAGCCGCCGCGGGCTGTCGATCACCGCGCAGATCGCCGCGCGTCCGGTCGGGCTGATGCTCGGGCTTGAATTGTCGCGCAACCCGTTCCAGACCCATGCGAGCTACAAGGCGATCGCGTACCTGCCGCTCAAGGAGCGGGTGGCGCGGTTGCGCCAACCTGAAGTGCGCGCCGCGATCCTCGCCGAGAATGCGACCGACACCGACGATCCGCTGTTCTTCCGGCCGAACTACGACAAGATGTATCTGCTCGGAAATCCGCCCGACTACGAGCAGCCGCCGGAGAACACGCTGGGCGCGCAGGCGCGCCGGCTCGGCAAACGCCCGGAAGAACTCGCCTATGACGCGATGCTGACCGACGAGGGCCGCGGCATGCTCTACGTGCCGTTCCTCAACTATTCCGACGGCAATCTCGACGCGACCCGCGAGATGCTGCTGGACCCGAATTCGGTGCCCGGCCTCTCCGACGGCGGTGCGCATTGCGGCATCATCTGCGATGCCTCTTTCCCGACTTATCTGCTGACGCACTGGACCCGCGACCGCACCCGCGGCGAGAAGCTCTCGATCCCCTTCGTGATCGCGGTGCAATCGCGCAAGACCGCGCTCTCGGTCGGCCTCGCCGATCGCGGCCTGATCGCGCCCGGCTACAAAGCCGACGTCAACGTGATCGATTACGACCGGCTGCATCTGCATCCGCCAAAGGTCCATTACGATCTCCCCGTCGGCGGCCGCCGATTGTTGCAGCAGGTCGACGGCTATGACGCGACGATCGTCTCGGGCGTAGTGACGCAGCGCGGCGGCGCGGCCACCGGCGCAAGGCCAGGCCGGCTTATTCGCGGTACGCAGGCGATGCATTAGGTGCGTAGCGGCGTAGAGTGGGCAAGGAGCGCAGCGACGTGCCACCATCACGCGCCGTGCTCGCAATGGTGGGCACGCTTTCGCTGTTCGAGCTACGGCGGACAAGTCGCTTTGCCCACCCTACAAGGACGAAATGGTGCTTACCCGATCAGGCACACTGCCGCAGAACTTTGGCAGCGCCGATTATGGTTGGCTCATGAGGGTCTTCGACGTGCGGGCGGCGCGGCCGGCCGTAGCTCCATGTTGGATATACCTGCTGCGACATTCAGGCCGGTCTGCGCCTCGACCGACACCGGCTGCAAGCTGACAGTGCGGTCTGAACCTCCGATCAGGACGTTGGCTCCCAGTCCGACGCCAATCGTACCGTCGACGGTGGCGCCACCATAGCTTCCTGCCAGCGCTCCCCGGCGCAGCGTGGTCGGCGCAAAGACGGCCCACGCAAGTTGACCGCCGGACGTTGCACCGATGTCCAGCCCAAACGTGCTGATAGTGCCCTGGTAGGCGTCACGCGTCCTGCCTCGTGCAGATGCATAGATGCAGCTCAGTTGCTGCTGTCCCCCGATAACCATGCCGACGCTAGGGGCGATATTGCAGGAAAGCGTTCCGACCCTCACTCGCCCCGGCTGCTGAGCCGTAGCCGGAACGGCTGCCAACCCCAGTGCCAAGGCTCCCCCGATTGCAAGGCCATTCAGCGTTCTGAATATCACTTTCTTGTTCACTGCGACACTCCATCTGACATTTCAACGCTCGCTTGTAACTCGGGGAAACCTCGGCAGACATCCACAATCGGGTGATGATGCTGACTTTGCCTTCGCTGTTCGAGTTACGGCGGACAAGTCGCTTTGCCTGCCCCACGAAAACGGCGCGAAGAAAGCGCGAGAACGGCGCTGCGCGCTCCCCTCTCCCCTTGTGGGAGAGGCCGTATCGCATGCAGCGAAGCGGAATGCGATGCGGGTGAGGGGTGCGGCCTATCGAGGGACCACGACTCGTGGAGGCATACCCCTCACCCGGATTTCCCGCTGACGCGCGAAATCCGGCCTCTCCCACAAGGGGAGAGGCGGTTCGAGTGTGCGGATGCTGTGTTAGCCTCACTACACCGAAACTATGTCGGCGATATCGCGCTCTTCAATTCGCTTGAGGGCACCACTTCGCCGCGCAGCCTTGCGCGTTCGGTGTTGGGCCAGAGCAAGAGCAGGCCGAGCAATCCGGATGTGATCATGATCGCGGCGTTGATGGTGAAGCCGGTCATGTAGCCGTCGAACAGATTCCCCGCGTGCTGGATCACGCTGCCCATGACCGCCGGCGCCACGACGCCGGCAAGCGTGTAGAGCGCGCCATAGATCGAGATCACGGCGCCGCGCTGCGACACCGGCGTGAACTCGCCGATCATCGGTGCACAGACCACATAGATCGACCCGCAGAGACCGGAGCCGAAGACGAGCAGCGCGATCGTCATTCCGCCCGGCGCGACATGGGGCATGATGGCCATGATGATGCCGCCGACGATCAGCGGCACCGAGCCGAGCACGCCGCGCGCGCCGCGGGTGGTGAAACCGCGCGCCAGCAACGACTGCGAAACCCAGCCCGTGAGCATGACGACGACGGCGCCGAACACCCATGGCAGGATCGAAACGAAGCCGGCCTGATGCTGCGAATAGCCGAGTCCCTTGACGATGAAGGGCGTGAACCAGGTGAGCCCAAGCGATAGCGCCCAGTACGCGCCGAAGGTGGCGGCAACGCAGCCGACGAAGGTCCGCGAGGTGAGAAGCCGCGAATAGGGAATGCGCTGCTCGCTGGCCGCCGTCGCCGCGCTCTCCACCAGCGGGCCTTCCTTGCCGAGGATCGCCCACGCCACCACCCACATCAGCCCGACGATCCCGAGGGCGCCGAACGCATAGTGCCAGTCGTGATTGACGATGATCCAGTTCAGCGCCGGGACCGCCAGGATCACGCCGAACGCCGAGCCCTGCGACAGGATCGCAATCGGCAAGGTTCGCTTCTCGTCGGGGAACCATTTGAAGATGGCATGCGCCGCCACCGACGCCGCGGGCCCCTCGCCCGCACCGAGGATGATGCGGCAGATCAGAAGCGTGGCGAAGCCGACGGTGCCGACCATCGGGAACTGCGCCAGCGCCCAGATCAGCGCCAGCACCAGCAGCACCCAGCGGGTCTCGACGCGGTTGACGATGAAGCCGACCACGATGGCCGAGATCGAGAAGAGGAAGAAGAAGGAGGAGCCGAGCAGGCCGAACTGCTCCGGATCGAGTTTCAGTTCGGTCATGATCGGCACGCCGGCGAGGCCGACCACGATCTTATCCGCGAAGTTCACCAGCATGAACAGGAACAGGAGGAAGGTGATCTTCCAGGCGCCTTTCGGCGTCGGCTGTGCGGTCATGCTTGGTTCTCCCCGTGGTTTTCTCGCTTGCTCGGCTCGGTTGTTCGGCTCTGTCGGCCAGGTTCTGCCCGATGCTAGCCTTGGGTTTCCTGACAAGGCAACCGCGGATTTTGACCTGCCGGCCCTGCCGTGGCATCGACAGCGCATGCCAAGTGGAAATCGTCCCGTGCTCGAGGTCACCGGCCTGAGGAAAAGCTATCGTTCGGCCGGCGAGGACATCGCGGTGCTGCGCGGCGTCAACCTTGCGGTTGCCGCCGGCGAAAGCGTGGCGCTGACCGGCGAATCCGGCAGCGGCAAGAGCACGCTGTTGCACCTGATCGCCGGGCTCGATGCCGCCGATGGCGGCGAGATCGTTCTCGACGGCGTCAGCCTTTCCAACCTCGGCGAGGCCGGTCGTGCTGCACTGCGTCGCGACCGGCTGGGATTGGTGTTCCAGCAATTCAACCTGATCCCGAGCCTGATGGTTTCGGACAATCTTACCTTTCAGTCGCGGATCGCCGGACGGCATGATCCGAAATGGCACGACGAACTGGTGCAGCGGCTTGGACTGGCGCAGCTCTTGAAGCGATATCCGGAGCAATTGTCCGGCGGCCAGCAGCAGCGCGTCGCGATCGGCCGCGCGCTGGCGCCCAAGCCGCTGCTGCTGCTCGCAGACGAGCCGACCGGCAATCTCGACGAAGAGACCGCCGACGAGGTGCTGGCGCTGGCGCGCGATCTGGTGGCGCGGACCGGGTGCGGCTTCCTGATGGTGACGCATAGCGCGCGGCTCGCAGCATTGCTCGACCGCCGGGTCAATTTGCATGCGGGGGTGATCGCATGAGCCGGGCGCTGTGGACGCTGGCAGTTCTCCTCAGCCATTGGCGTCGGCATCCGATGCAGCTTGCGACGCTGCTGATCGGATTGATCTCCGCGACCGCGCTGTGGAGCGGCGTGCAGGCGCTGAACCAGCAGGCGCGCAACGCCTATGATCGGGCGGCGGCGACCTTCGGCGGCACCCGCACCGCGATGCTCGTCAGTCGCGACAGCACCAGTTTTCCGCAACACCTCTTTGTGGATCTGCGCCGCGCCGGCTGGCCGGTCTCGCCCGTGGTCGAGGGGCGCCTGCAGATCGGCGGACGATCGTTCCGGCTGCTCGGCATCGAGCCGGTGACGCTGCCGGGCGAAGTCAGCACTGCGCCGGTGATCGGCCGGACTGATCTGCAGTCCTTTGTCACGCCGCCCGGTGAAATGCTGGTGGCGCCGGAGACGCTGGCAGACCTTGGCCTCAAAGAGGGCGAGCGGCCATCGTCGAATGGCGGCGTGCTGCTGCCGCCACTCCGCGTGCAGGCGCAGCTCGTGCCCGGCGTGCTCGTCGTCGATATCGGGATCGCGCAGCAGATCCTGAAGATGCCGGATCAAACCTCGCGCGTGCTGATCGGCAAATCCAGCGCCAGGCGCGCGCCGCTCGAAAGCATCGCAGGCGACCGGCTGCGCCTGGTCGAGCCCAACGCGGAAACCGATCTCGAGCGCCTCACCGACAGCTTCCATCTCAACCTGACCGCGTTCGGGCTGTTGTCGTTCTTCGTTGGCCTCTTCATCGTCAACTCCGCGATCGGGCTTGCCTTCGAGCAGCGGCTGCCGATGCTGCGCACCTTGCGCGCCTGCGGCGTGTCGGCGCGGATGCTGAACAGCGTGCTGGTAGCCGAGCTGGTATCGCTCGCGCTGGTCGCGGGCCTGGTGGGACTGATGTGCGGGTATGTCATCGCCGCCGCGCTGCTACCCGACGTCGCGGCCTCGTTGCGCGGGCTGTATGGCGCGCAGATTCCGGGACAACTGACATTGAAGGGCGAGTGGTGGCTCGCCGGCATCGCGATCAGCATCCTCGGCGCGCTGGCGGCCGCCGCCGCGAGCCTTGCCAAGGCGATCCGCATGCCGGTGCTATCATCGGCGCAGCCGCAGGCCTGGCAGCAGGCGCAGCGGCGCTGGCTGGTGTTTCAGAGCGCTGCCGCGCTTGCCGCCTTTGCCGTGGCCGGCGGCTTTCTCTGGTTCGGCGATTCCCTGCTCTCGGGCTTTGCCGTGCTCGCCGCGCTGATGCTCGGCGCCGCGCTGATCCTGCCGATGATTCTGGAGATCGCACTTGCGCTCGGCCAACGCAGCGCCGGGCGGCCGGTCAGTATCTGGTTCTGGGCCGACAGCCGCCAGCAGCTCTCGGGATTGTCACTGGCGCTGATGGCGCTGTTGCTTGCGCTCGCAGTCAATGTCGGCGTCGGTACCATGGTGGAGAGTTTCAGCCGCACTTTCCTGGTCTGGCTCGACGGACGGCTCGCTGCCGATGTCTATGTCAACGCGGCCAGTGATGCGCAGGCAAGTGAGATCAAGACCTGGCTGCGCGGGCGGAGCGAGGTGCAGGCGATCCTGCCCGGCGGCCGCGCGGATGCGCAGCTTGCGGGCATGCCGATCGAGGTGCTCGGCCTGCCCGATCAGGCCACCTTTCGCGACAACTGGCCGCTGCTGGAGTCGCGATCGGATGGATGGGACCGCCTGCGCGCCGGCGACACCTGCTTTGCCAGCGAGCAATTGTCGCGGCGGCTGAAGCTTGCGATCGGCGACCGGATCGAGGTGCCCGCGCCGGGCGGCAACTGGCCGCTCGAGATCGTCGGCATCTATGCCGACTACGGCAATCCCAAGGGCCAGGTGGCGGTGAACTTTGCCGCGCTGACGCGGCACTTTCCGGAAGTGCCGCAGACACGGTTCGGCCTCCGCGTCCCACCGCCCGCCGTGCCCGCGCTGATTGCCGAGCTGCAGCAGAAGTTCGGCCTCGATGACCGCAGCGTCGCTGATCAGACGACGGTGAAGGCGGAGTCGAAACGCATCTTCAACCGCACCTTCTCGGTTACGTCAGCACTCAACACCTTCACGCTCGGCGTCGCCGGCGTCGCGCTGCTCACGAGCCTCCTGACGCTGGCGAATTCCCGCCTACCGCAACTTGCGCCGCTGTGGGCGATCGGGCTGACGCGCGAGAGGCTCGCGCGGATCGAATTGCTGAAGACAATGGCGGTGGCGCTGATCACCTCGCTGTTTGCGCTGCCGCTCGGCCTTCTGGTGGCGTGGTGCCTGCTCGCGGTCGTGAATGTGAAAGCTTTCGGCTGGCGGTTGCCGTTCCAGGTGTTCCCGTTGCAACTGGTGGAACTGCTCGGCGTTGCCCTGGCGGCGGCGCTGTTGGCTGCGCTATTGCCTGTCATCCGGCTGGCGCGGATGCAGCCGGCCAATCTGATCCGCATCTTCGTCAATGAGCGCTAAATGAGACTGGGCCGAATTGCATCCGCAATGGAGGCTGCGCTCCCTCCCCCGCTTGCGGGGGAGGGCTGGGGTGAGGGTGTCTCCACGATGGGACTGTCCGTGTGGAGAGAGCCCTCACCCGGCGCTTCGCGCCGACCTCTCCCGCAAGCGGGAGAGGTGAAAATCTCGCGCCGGGCGTTCGTCGGCGGCGCGCTCGCAGTTGGCCTTGGAAGCCATGCGCATGCGCAGGGTTTCGCCGGGCTCGGCGAGACCGCCGACGGGTTCGCGCCGGTCGTGCCTGGCAAGCGTTTCGTCTTTCCTCTCGATCACGGCCCGCATCCGGAATTCCGCATCGAGTGGTGGTATGTGACCGCGAACCTCGTTGATCCGGCTGGCGCGGCCCATGGCGTGCAATGGACGCTGTTCCGGCAGGCGATGCGCGCCGGCGCGCAGCTTGAAGGCTGGGCCAACCAGCAAATCTGGATGGGACACGCCGCGGTCACCCGCGCCGACACGCACCGTTATTCCGAAACATTTGCGCGCGGCGGCGTCGGGCAGGCCGGCGTCGAGACGAGTCCGTTGGTCGGCTGGATCGATGCCTGGGAGATGCGTGGGCTCGACGGCTTCAATGCGGACAAAGTGGCGCCGCTGAAACTGAGCGCGACGGGCGCAGATTTCAGTTACGAGCTCCGGCTCGATGCGGAGCGGGCGCTGGTGCTGCAGGGCGACCGCGGCTACAGCAGGAAGTCCGATCGCGGACAGGCGTCCTATTACTACAGCCAACCCTTCTTCAAGGCGGCCGGCCGCATCGTCATCGACGACAAGCCTGTCGACGTCACCGGGCAGGCCTGGATGGACCGCGAATGGAGCAGCCAGCCGCTCGCGTCCGACCAGACCGGCTGGGACTGGTTCTCGCTGCATCTGCCCAATGATGAAAAGCTGATGCTCTACCGGCTGCGCCAGAAGGACGGCAAGAGCAACCTGTTCGGCAACTGGATCGAACCGGACGGCCGTTCCAGCGAGATCGCTTCAAGCGATAACAGCATCATGCCGATCGCCTCCACCGAGATCGGCGGCCGCAAGGTGCCGACGGCATGGCGTATCGAAATTCCTGCGCGCGGGGTCAAGATCGAAACCAGGCCGCTCAACGCGCGAAGCTGGATGGGAACGGGTTTTTCCTACTGGGAGGGCCCGATCAGCTTTGCCGGCAGCCATGCCGGCGTCGGCTATCTCGAACTGACGGGGTATTGAATTCGCCGCGGTGAGCGTCAACAGCGCCTCAAACTCCGCCGTCGTCCCGGGCTTGACCCGGGATCCATAACCACAGGCGTTCATAGTGTGCTCCGCTGCAACGGCTTGTGCACGCCACCACGACCGCCTGTGGCTATGGGTCCCCGCCTTCGCGGGGACGACACCGGTGATTGGTTTGCCAGCTTGCGCAGGGTGGGCAAAGCGCAGCGTGCCCACCCTCACGAGCGGAGTGCTTGAAGGTGGGCACGCTTCGCCTTGCCCACCCTACAAGTCTGTTAGCTAAGCATCACTTCGTCAGCGGGCAGCCGCTTTCCTTGGCGGTGAAGAAGGCCTTGTCGCCGGGCACCACGGCGAGCTGCTTGTAATAGTCCCACGGCTTCTTCGATTCCGAGGGCTTCTTGACCTCGAACAGGTAGAGGTCGTGCACCATGCGGCCGTTCTCCTGCACCTTGCCCTTCGCGAAGGCGTCGTCGACCGGCAGCTCCTTCAGCTTTTTCGCCACCTTATCGCTGTCCTTGGTTCCGGCGGCCTTCACGGCTTTCAGATAGGACAGCGTCGCCGAATAGGTGCCGGCGTGGATCATGCTCGGCATGTGGCCGGTGCGCTTGATGAAGCGTTCGCTGAAGGCGCGCGAGGCGTCGTCGTGGTCCCAGTAAAACCCTTCGGTGAGCACAAGACCCTGCGCGGCTTCCAGCCCGAGCCCGTGGACCTCGGACAGCGTCATCAGCAGGCCAGCAAGCTTCTGCCCGCTCTTGACGATGCCGAACTCGGCCGCCTGCTTGATCGAGTTGGTGGTGTCGAGGCCGGCATTGGCAAGGCCTACGATCTTCGCCTTCGAGCTCTGCGCCTGCAGCAGGAAGGACGAGAAATCCGACGAGTTCAGCGGCACGCGCACCGAGCCCAGCACCTTGCCGCCCTTTTCCTTGACGATGTCGCTGGTGTCCTTTTCCAGCGCGTAGCCGAAGGCGTAGTCGGCAGTCAGGAAAAACCAGGTATCGCCGCCCGCCTGCACCAGCGCGCCGCCGGTGCCCACCGCCAGGGCGCGGGTGTCATAGGCCCAGTGGAAACCGTAGGGCGTGCAGGCATCGCCTGTGATGCGGGAGGTCGCCGCGCCCACGACGATGTCGATCTTCTTCTTCTCGTTGGAGAGTTCCTGGACCGCGAGCGCCACCGAAGAGGTGGTCAGCTCGGTGATCATGTCGACGCCTTCGGTATCGTACCAGCGCCGCGCGATCGCAGAGGCGAGATCGGGCTTGTTCTGGTGATCGGCTGTGACGAGCTCGATCTTGTGCCCCAGCACCTCGCCGCCGAAATCTTCGATCGCCATCCTGGCAGCCTCGAGCGAATACTTGCCGCCGTAATCGGCATAGACGCCGGACTGGTCGTTCAGGATGCCGATCTTGACGCCTTGGGCAAAACTCGGAGTTGACAGCAAAAGGCCGCCAAGGGCGACGGCGGCGAGCAATCCCGATTTCATAAATGATCTCCCTGCAGTTTCTGTTCGGAATATCAGCGAATGATATTTTATAACCCTGCGGCTGCCCATCACTTTCGGCTCAGCCATTAGTGGGGCTTGCGCCGACCTCTCTTCTCGTCATTCCGGGGCGCGCGAAGCGCGAACCCGGAATCCATCGGGCGGCATACGCTGGCGGAGAAATGGATTCCGGGCTCATCGCTTCGCGATGCCCCGGAATGACGGCGACGGTAAGCGGCCCCCGCCTCAAGCTTCCACCGGCTTCTTCGGATGCCTGGGATCGGCGAGCCCGCGCACCACCATGTAGAAGATCGGCGTGAAGATCAGGCCGAACAGGGTGACGCCGAGCATGCCGAAGAACACGGCGACCCCGACCGCCTGGCGCATCTCCGAGCCCGAGCCGGTCGAGACCACCAATGGCAGCACGCCGAGGATGAAGGCGAACGACGTCATCAGGATCGGCCGCAGCCGCAGGCGGCAGGCCTCGATCACCGCCTCCAGCCGCGGCTTGCCCTCGGCCTCGATGTCGCGCGCGAACTCGACGATCAAGATCGCGTTCTTGGCGGCGAGGCCGACCAGCACGACGAAACCGATCTGGGTCAGGATGTTGACGTCCTGCCCCATGATGCGCACGCCGATGGTCGCAGCCAGCAGGCACATCGGCACGATCAGGATCACCGCAAACGGCAGGCTCCAGCTGCCATATTGCGCGGCGAGCACGAGATAGACGAACAGCACGCAGATCGGGAACACGTAGAGCCCGGCATTGCCGCCGGTGATTTGCTGATACGACAGGTCGGTCCACTCGAACGCAAAACCGCTCGGCAGCGTTGCATCGGCGAGCTGCTTGATGGTGTCGAGTGCGGTCTGCGAACTCGTGCCGGGCGCCGGCTCGCCCTGCAGCTCGGATGCCGAATAGAGGTTGTAGCGCGCGACGCGGTCGGGCCCGGAGACGTCGCGGAATTCGACCAGGCTGCCGAGCAGCACCATGTCGCCCGCGGCATTGCGTGTCCGCAGCCGCGCGAGATCGGAGGTTTCCTTGCGGAACGGCAGGTCAGCCTGCGCGGTGACGTGATAGGTGCGGCCGAACAGGTTGAAGTCGTTGACGTAGGTCGAGCCGAAATAGGTCTGGATGGTGTCGTTGATGCTTGCGATCGGCACGCCGAGCTTCTGCGCCTTGATGCGGTCGATGTCGACGAACACTTGCGGCGTATTCGCGGTGAACGGCGAGAACACCGAGGTGAGATATGGCGACTTGCGGGCGGCAGCGACAAGTTCGTCGGTCGCGGCGGCCAGCAGCTCGGGGCCGCGGCCCTGCCGATCCTGGATACGGATGGTGAAGCCGCCGCCGGTGCCGATACCCGGCACCGCAGGCGGCGGGATCACGATGATGAAGGCCCCCTGGATCACAGACAGGCGCTTGCGCAGCTCGGCCGTGATCGCGGTCGCCGACAACCCCTTCTTCTGGCGCGCCTCCGGCTCATCGAACACGGGGAACAGCGCCGCGGCATTGCCCGACTGCGTGCGTGTCGCGCCCGAGAAGCCGGCAAAGGCCGCGACGCGCACGATGCCCGGCGTGTCGAGCGCGATCCGCTCGATCTCGCGCACCACAGCCGTGGTGCGAGCCAGCGATGCCGCCCCCGGCAATTGCACCGACACGATGATGTAGCCCCGATCCTGCGCCGGAATGAAGCCCTGTGCCGTGGTCGCGAGCAACCAGCCGGCGCTGCCGATCAGCGCGACATAGATCAGCAGCATCACCGCCGTATGGCGGATCACGAAGTCGGCCGCTGCGGCATAGCCATGCGACAGCCGGTCGAACAGGCGGTTGAAGACGCCCGTGAACTTCTCCCAGCCACGGGCAATGATATTCCAGCGCGCCGCCGGCCGCTTCTCCTCATGCGGCACCAGGATCAGCGAGGCCAGCGCCGGCGACAGCGTCAGCGAGCAGAAGCAGGAGATCGCGGTTGCGACCGCAATGGTGACGGCGAATTGCTGGAAGAACTGGCCCGAGATGCCGCCGAGGAATGCGGTCGGCACGAACACCGCACACAGCACCAGCGCGATCGAGACCAGCGCTCCGCCGACCTCCTCCATCGTCTTGAGCGCGGCATCGCGCCGGCTCATTCCGTGCTCGAGGTGCCGCTCGACATTCTCGACCACCACGATGGCGTCGTCGACCACGATGCCGACCGCCAGCACCAGGCCGAACAGCGTCAGATTGTTGATCGAGAAGCCGAGCGCAGCCATCACCGCGAAGGTACCGACCAGCGACACCGGGATCGCGATGATCGGAATGATCGCCGGCCGCCAGCCCTGCAGGAACACCAGCACCACGATGACGACGAGCAGCATCGCCTCGTAGATGGTCTTGATCAGCTCGTGGATGGATTGTGCGATGAATTCGGTCGGGTTGTAGCCGATATTGTAGTCGAGCCCTTTCGGGAAGCTCGCCTTGAGCTTGACCATCGTATCGGAGATTTCCTTGGCGGTGGCGAGCGCGTTCGAGCCGGGCCGCTGCGTCACCAGCATGCCGACCGCCGATTTCTTGAGCAGGAAGCTGTTGGTGCTATAGGACAGCGCGCCAAGTTCGACGCGGGCAACGTCGCGCAGGCGCACGGTGCGGCCGTCGGCGCCGGCCCTGACCACGATATCCTCGAACTGCCTGGGATCCTTGAGACGGCCGGTAAAGACAAGGTTGGGCTGGAACGCGCGATCCGCTATCGGCGGCTCCGCGATCTGTCCGCCCGCGATCTGCAGGTTCTGCGCGCGGATCGCCGCCAGCACCTCGGTTGAGGTCAAGCCGAGATTGGCGAGGCGGTCGGGATCCAGCCACAGCCGCATCGAGTAATCGCGCGCGCCGAAGATCTGGATGTCGCCGACGCCGTCGAGCCGGAGCAACTGGTCGCGGACCTGCAGCAGCGCGTAGTTGGAGATGTAGAGCTGGTCGAAGCTGTCATCGGGCGACAGCATGAATACGACCATCAGGATATCAGGGCTGTTCTTGCGCGTGGTCACGCCGTTGCGCTGCACCTCTTCGGGCAGCCGCGGCTGCGCGATCGCGACGCGGTTCTGCACCAGCACCTGGGCGGTGTCGAGGTTGGTGCCAAGCTTGAAGGTGACGGTAATGGTGAGCTGGCCGTTCGAGGTGGCCTGGCTGTAGAGATACAGCATGTCCTCGACGCCGTTGATCTCCTGCTCGATCGGGGCAGCGACGGTGTCGGAGACGGTCTGCGCGGAGGCGCCGGGATAATTGGTGGTGACTACCACGGTGGGTGGCACCACTTGCGGATATTCCGAGACCGGCAGGGTGGTGTAGGCGATCGCGCCGACGATCAGGAGCACGATCGACAGCACCATCGCCAGGATGGGCTGGTTGATGGAAAGCCGCCCGAGGTTCATGATTTGCCACCGCTCGCGGCTTGTGCGGGATGCGGGCTCACCTTGGCGCCGACGCGAGCGCGCTGCAGGCCATCGACGATCACACGGTCGTCCGCCTTGAGGCCTTCGCGGACCACGCGCAGACCTTCGTCGAGCGGGCCGAGCGTCACGGGCTTTGCCTCCACCGTGTCGTCGTCCTTGACCACGAACACGATCTTGCGCGACTGGTCGGTGGCGACAGCCGTGTCGGGCACGAGCAGCGCCTCATAAGGCGAGCTGCCGATGATCCGCACGCGGCCGAACTGTCCGGGCAGGATCGAGAGATCCTTGTTCGGAATCACCGCGCGGCTGCGCAGGGTGGCGGTCGAGACATCCAGCCGGTTGTCGAGGAAATCCATCTTGCCTTCGTGCGAGGGCCTGGTTTCGCCGGTCAGCGTCACCTGGACCGGATTGGGCGTATCGCGCGAACTCGGCCGTTTGCCCTCGAACCAGAGCCGGTTGTTCCGCAGATAGGTCGCCTCGTCGACGTCGAAATAGATGTAGATCGGGTCGAGCGACACGATCGAGGTGAGCAGGGTCGCGCCGCCCTCGCTGCCCTGCACAAGATTGCCGACGCTGACGAGATGGCGGCTGACGCGGCCGGTGAGCGGCGCCAGCACATGGGTGAATTCGATGTTGAGCTGGGCTGCCTTGAGCGCGCCCTCGGCCTGCGTCTCGGCGGCATGGGCTGCCTGCAAGGCCTGACGGCGCTGGTCGACGACCTGTTCGGAGACTGCACTGGTCTGAACCAGGTTCAGGCCGCGGTCGAGCTCGCGCTTGGCGAGCTCTGCCTTGGCACGCGCGTCCGCAAGTTGTCCCTCGGCCTGCTTGGCGACCGCCTCGAACGGGCGCGGGTCGATCACGTAAAGCAGGTCGCCGGCGCGGACGATGGCGCCATCGCGAAACTCGACGCTGGTGACGAAGCCGCCGACGCGGGCGCGAACCTGGACCTCCTCGATCGCTTCGAACCGCCCGGTGAATTCGTCCCAATCCGTGACCGTGCGCTTGGTCGGCTGCGCCACCGTGACCGCAGGGGCCGGCGCCGCCGCCTGTGGCTGCTGCTTGTCGCCACAGCCCGACAATGCCAAGGCAGACGTTGCCAAGGCAATGAGCAAGCCAAGCGCGCTGACGCCGCGCCGTGAGTTGGCCGTGAGGTTCCCCGTCCTGTCGGTCGCGCCCAAGTCGATCTCCCCCTGAACAGCACAGCCGATGCGCCCCATGCGCTCCTCGGATGCGCACCTTACACGCAGCGGAGGTCAAAGATGTGACCGGAAGCCAGTCTGTTCAAGAGAGGGACGGGATCAAGCAAAATCATTGTCCATTTTTCGAGGCCGCACGCCGACGCAAGCGGCGTTCGCCTCCGCAAAGCTCGACTCCGGAGACGCCGATGGCGCATCTAAGGGCATGACGAGCCGTTCCGGCTCCGTTAGATTGTCGTCAAAGAAAATAAATCTTTCAGGGAGGGTCGGCTCGTGCACCGAGGACGTGTCGTATTTGGCGCAATGGAGGAGGTCGTGTTCGGCCGCCAGGCGGCTGAGGCGATCGTCGAGCAGGTGGCGCGTGTGGCCGCGCAGCGCGCCTTCCTGATGGTCAGCGGAACGCTCAACCGCACGACCGACGAAATCGAGCGAATCCGCGCCGCGCTGGGCGCAGCCTGCGCCGGCACCTTCGATGCGATGCCGCCGCATACGCCGCGCTCCGCCGTGGTCGCGGCAGCCGAGCAGGCGCGCGCCGCGAAAGCCGACCTTATCGTCACGATCGGCGGCGGCTCGATCACCGACGGCGCCAAGGCGGTGCAGCTATGCCTCGCCAACGACATCCGCAAGGCCGACGACATCGACAAAGTCCGCACCAGCCACGGCGTAACGCCTCAAATCAATGCACCCATCGTACGCCAGATCAGCGTGCCGACGACGATCGCAGGCGGCGAGTTCACCGCGATCGCCGGCGTCACCAACGAGAAGAAACGGGTCAAGGAGCTGCTGACTCATCCCATGGTGATGCCGCGCGCCGTCATCCTCGATCCCTGGCTTTCGCTGCATACGCCGGAATGGCTGTGGCTTTCGACCGGCATCCGCGCGGTCGATCATTGCGTCGAGGGCATCTGCTCGAATGAATCGCACCCTTATGCCGATGCGCAGGCGCTGAAGGGACTGTCGATGCTGGCGCAAGCCCTGCCGCAGGTCAAAGCCGATGCAACCGATATCGACGCGCGGCTGGACTGCCAGATCGGCACCTGGCTGTCGACGGGGCCGCTCGCCTCCGGCGTGCCGATGGGCGCGAGCCATGGCATCGGCTATGTGCTCGGCGCCGAATTCGACGTGCCGCACGGCTATACCTCCTGCGTGATGCTGCCGGCGGCGATGCGCTGGAATAAGTCCGCCAATGCGGAGCGGCAGGCGCAGGTCGCCGCCGCCATGGGCCATCCCGGTCAGGACGCCGGCGACGTGCTCGACAACTTCATCCGCGGACTGGGCCTGCCGCGCAGCCTTCAGGACGTGCGGATCGGCCCCGAACATTTCGACCATATCGCGGCGCAGGCGATGAAGACGCCGTGGGTTCCGCGCAATCCGCGCGCTATCGCAGGGCCCGAGCAGGTCCGCGAGATTCTTCTGCTGGCAGCATGAGGGACATTTTCCACTGATGTATACCGGAAAGCACGCTTATCTGCGCCCGTTGCAACCGGCCTTCATCATGGCTGCGACGGGCGAGACCGTCACCTATCGCGAGCTCGAGGTGCGCAGCAACCGCCTGGCGCACCTGTTTCGAAAATGCGGCCTGAAGCGGCTGGAGCACTATGCGATCTTCATGGAGAACAACAATCGCTATCTGGAGGCCTGCGGCGCCGGCGAGCGCTCCGGCCTCTATTTCACCTGCGTGAATTCCTATCTGACCCCAAGCGAGCTCGCCTACATCCTCACCAACAGCCAGTCGCGCATCCTGATCACGTCGAGGGCAAAACTCGACGTCGCGCGCGAGGCGCTGAAGGAATGTCCTGAGGTCGAGCTCTGCATCGTCGCCGACGGCGAGGGCGAAAGCGATCGCATCGTCGGGCTACAGCAGATGACTGCGGGCCTTCCTGCGACGCCGATCGAGGATGAAGCGATCGGCACCGCGATGCTCTATTCGTCCGGCACCACAGGTCGGCCCAAAGGCATCCTGCGGCCGCTGCCGGAGCAAGCGCCGTCACAGCAACTGCCGCTGTTCGATTTCCTGCAGAAACTCTGGCACTACCGCGAAGGAATGATCTATCTGTCGCCCGCGCCGCTCTATCATTCGGCGCCGCAGGCGGCCGTCAACCTCACCATCCGCGTCGGCGGCACGGTCGTGATCATGGAGAGCTTCGATCCAGAGCGCTACCTGCAGCTCGTCGAGCAATGGGGCATCACGCACAGCCAATTGGTGCCAACGATGTTCTCGCGCATGCTGAAGCTGCCGGAGGAGGTGCGCAGCCGCTACGACCTGTCGTCGCTTGAGATCGCGATCCACGCCGCCGCCCCCTGCCCAGCGCTCGTGAAGGAGGACATCATCAACTGGTGGGGGCCGATCATCCACGAATATTACGGCGCGACCGAGGGTCTCGGCTTCACCGCCTGCAATACCGAGGAGTGGCTGTCCCATCGCGGCACTGTCGGCAAGGTGCTACTCGGCGACCTGCATATCCTCGACGAGAACATGCAGCCGAGCCCCAAGGGGACGCCGGGCACGGTGTGGTTCAAGACCGCCTCGGCCTTTGAATATTTCAACGATCCCGCCAGGACGCGTGAGGCACGCTCGGCGGACGGCAGCATGAGCACGGTCGGCGACGTCGGCTATGTCGACGATGACGGCTATCTCTATCTCACCGACCGTTCGACCTTCATGATCATCTCCGGCGGAGTGAACATCTATCCGCAGGAATGCGAGAACCTCCTGATCACCCATCCCAAGGTCGCGGACGCCGCCGTGTTCGGCGTGCCCAACGCCGATCTCGGCGAGGAGGTGAAAGCGGTGGTGCAGCCGATGCATGACGTGGTGCCGGGACCCGATCTTGCCGAGGAATTGATCGCGTTCTGCGCGCAATCGCTGTCGCGCCAGAAGGTGCCGCGCTCGATCGATTTCGAGGCGGAACTGCCGCGGCTGCCGACCGGCAAGCTCTACAAACGCCTGTTGCGCGACCGCTATTGGGGCAACAAGACCTCGCGCATCGTGTGAGCTGGCCTATCTGCGCTCGCGCTGCGACGAAGGCGTGGACGTGTGCGCCGAGGCTGGACTCGCTCGGTGGGGCGTGTCTGCGCTATAGTGCCTGCCCGTCTGCCAGCTTCGTCGGGAGGCACGCCATGGCATTGCCCGAGCCACGCGAGCCCACGCCGCTACCGGCCCCAAGGCTCGAATTCACCGCCGCAGAGATTGGCGCCCTCGCCCACCTCTATCGCGGCGAGGTTTACCGAAGCACAGTCTGGCGCACGCGCCTCGACAGTTCGACCAACTGGGCGGTGGTCACAACGGGCATTGCCTTGTCGGCCACCTACAGCAGCGCCGACGCGTCGCCTTTGCCGATGGTCCTCGTCGGCCTGCTTGTCACCGTGTTCCTGCTGTTCGAGGCCCGGCGCTACCGCTACTTCAATGTCTGGCGCGCCCGCGCGCGCCTGCTCGAAACCGATTTCTACGCGCCGATGATCCGCGGCGAACGGCTTGACCCGAATTCGACCTGGACCGAGCTGCTCGCCAATGATTATCGCAATCCGAGCTATCACATCAGCTATGCGCGCGCGATCGGCCGAAGGCTGCGCCGCACCTATGGCTGGATCTTCGCCATCCAGGCCATCGCCTATTACGGCAAGCTCGCGATCCATCCGGCGCCCCTGACCACCCTTGCCGAAGTTTGGGAGCGCGCCGCGATCGGCCCCATTCCGGGGATCCTGGTCGTTCTTGCGGGAGTCCTCTTTCATGCAAGCTGGGCGATTTTCGCGCTTGTCACGTATCGCGTCGAAACCACCAGCCGACGCGAGCGGCAGAGCCTGATCGCGATGGGTTGATACGTCGCCGCGTTGCCCGGCTGCAGCTTTTGCCCTAAGTCTTGAGCAACAAAAAGACTAGGGAGGATGGCCGATGGACGTGGTCCGGGTGGGTCCGGGATTCGCTGCGGAAATTCGCGGTATGACGCTGGGCGATGTCGCCAGAAGCAAGGCCGCTTATGCTGCAGTGCGTGCAGCATTTGAAGCGCACTCGGTCCTGGTGTTTCGCGACCAGGACGTGTCAGACGAAAAGCAACTGGCATTCTCGCGCCGTTTCGGCCCGCCGGAAGTGACAAAGGTCGGTTCCATGGGAACGGGATCGCATTTCGTGATCCTCACGACCATCGGTCCCGACGGCAACGTGGTGCCACCCGATCATCGCCAGGCGCTGCGCAGCAAGGCCAACCAGCTCTGGCACACCGATTCCTCCTTCAAGCGCGTGCCGGCGCTGACCTCGATCCTGTCGGCACGAGTGATTCCCGATCATGGCGGCGAGACCGAATTCGTCTCCACCCGCCTTGCGTTCGAACTGCTTGACGAGAGCCTCGCAAAGCAGCTCGAAAATTCCTTCGCGTGGCATTCATACGCGCATTCGCGCGACCAGATCGCGCCCGGCCTTGCAACGCCTGAGGAGATGGCGGTGCTGCCGCCGGTGTGCTGGCGCATGGTGTGGCGCAACCCCGCCAACGGCCGTGGCGCACTCTATCTCGCATCGCACGCCTATGCGATCGAAGGCATGGCGCCTGCTGCGGGCAAGAAACTGATCGATGAACTGATGGCGGCAGCCACCGCGCCGGGGACGGCTTACTTGCACAAATGGCGGCAGGGCGATGTCGTGATGTGGGACAACCGCGCCACCATGCATCGCGGACGGCCGTGGCCGGCGCATGAGCCGCGGCTGATGATCCGCACCACGATCTCGGCGACAGAGGCCGACGGTCTCGCCAGCATGGGCCTGCCCTCGCCACAAGCGGCAGAATAGCGGCCCGCATTGCAGCGCCTAATGTCGCAGGCTCGGCATTTCATCCGAATTGCCGATCCTCATGCATACGACGCTGGTTGCTCAGACCTCACACCATGGTATCCTCCATGCCAAATCGGCCATAGAGACCGAACGTCGGGAGGAAATGATGCGGAGCGTGCGAGCGCTTGCCGTGGCAGCGCTGTGTTGGCTTGCGGCTTGCGATGTTTCGCTGGCGGAGACACCGAAGTCCGGCGGCATTCTCAGGATGTATCACCGCGACAGTCCAGGCAGCGCCTCGATCCACGAAGGCGCAAGCTATTCGTTCAACGTTCCCTTCATGCCGATCTTCAACAACCTGGTGATCTTCAACCAGCATATTCCGCAGAACAGCGTCGATACGATCGTGCCGGAACTCGCGGAGAGCTGGGCCTGGAGCGATGACAAGAAGAAATTGACATTCAAGCTTCGCAACGGCGTCAAATGGCATGACGGCAAGCCGTTCACCTCGGCCGACGTCAAATGCACCTTCGACCTGTTGATGGGCAAGTCGCAACAGAAGTTCCGCCAGAACCCGCGGAAATCCTGGTACGATCAGGTCAATGACGTCACCATCAATGGCGATTACGAGGCCTCATTCAACCTGAAGCGGCCGCAGCCCGCGCTATTGTCGCTGCTCGCCTCCGGCTATAGCCCGATCTATCCCTGCCATGTCTCGCCGGCGGAAATGCGCACCAAGCCGATCGGCACGGGTCCGTTCAAGTTCGTCGAGTTCAAGGCCAACGAGTCGATCAAGCTGACGAAGAACCCGGACTACTTCAGGAAGGGCCTGCCCTATCTCGACGGCATTGAATTCACCATTGTGCCGAACCGCTCGACGGCGATCCTTGGCTTCGTCTCCGGCAAGTTCGACATGACGTTCCCGACCGAAGTATCGATCCCGCTCTTGAAGGATGTCAAATCGCAGGCGCCCAATGCGATCTGCGTGGTGGAACCGAGCAACGTTGCCACCAACATCATCATCAATTCGTCGGCGCCGCCGTTCGACAATCTCGACATCCGCCGCGCGCTGGCGCTCGCCCTTGACCGCAAGGCGTTCATCTCGATCCTGTTCGAGGGACAGGCCGACATCGGCGGCACCATGCAGCCCGCGCCGGCGGGATTGTGGGCGATGCCGAAGGAGATGCTGGAGACGATCCCGGGCTATGGGCCCGACGTCAACGCCAACCGCGAGCAGGCGCGCAAGTTGATGCAGAAGGCGGGCTACGGCCCCGACAAGCATCTGCAGATCAAGGTTTCGACCCGCAACATCCCGATCTACCGCGACCCTGCCATCATCCTGATCGACCAGCTCAAGACCATCTATATCGATGCCGAGCTCGATGTCGTCGACACCGCGCAATGGTTCCCGAAGGTCGCGCGCAAGGACTATTCGCTGGGCTTGAACCTCACCGGCAACGCGGTCGACGAGCCCGACCAGTCCTTCTACGAGAACTATTCGTGCGACTCCGAGCGGAACTACACCAACTATTGCAACCGCGAGATCGAAAAGCTGTTCGACCAGCAGTCGTCCGAGACCGACCCCGAGAAGCGCAAGAAGCTGGTGTGGGAGATCGACAAGAAACTACAGGAAGATGTGGCGCGGCCGATCGTCCTGCACAGCCGCACCGGAACCTGCTGGCAGCCTTACGTCAAGAACGTGACGGTGATGTCCAACAGCTCCTACAACGGCTACCGTTACGAAGACGTCTGGATGGACAAGTAGCGTCCGCGAGGTGACGAGATGGGATCGAGTCAGCCTCCGCGTCGGGAGTCCCCACCTCTCCCAAAGGGAGAGGTCGCGCTGAAGGCGCGGGTGAGGGGTTACGCTCTATCGAGGGCGCCGCGGCCCCTCACCCGGCGCGCTGCGCCGACCTCTCCCCGCTGGGGGGAGGTAGTAACCGCGACCGTCCTGCTGTAGCGGCGCAGACGACAAGAGGAGAGCGGCCAGGTGCTAGCCTATATCGTCCGGCGCCTCTTCCTGATGCTCGTGACCCTGTTCGGGATCTCGGTCATCATCTTCGTGCTGCTGCGCATCGTGCCCGGCAACATCGTCGATATCCTGTTCGACGCCGCCGGCTATGTCGATCCTGCCGACAAGGCCAACCTGGAGAAGGAACTCGGCCTCAGCGACCCGATCGTGCTGCAATATCTCAAGTGGATCGGCGGCCTCCTGCACGGCGATCTCGGCTATTCCTACGTCTCCGAAAAACCGGCGCTACAGGAAATCCTGCCGCGGATCCCGATCACCGCGAGGCTCGCCGGCCTGGCGCTGTTGTTCTCGGCCTCGATCGGCATTCCCTTGGGCGTACTGAGCGCGGTGCATCAGGGCACGCGGCTCGACTATGCCTTGCGCGTGGTCAGCCTGAGCGGGCTGTCGCTGCCGTCATTCTGGCTCGGACTGCTGATCCTGATGGCGTCAGTGTCGATGCTCGGCTGGATGCCGATCTACAACCCGAACCCGCAGACCTGGGCCGAGGCGTTCGCGATCTACTGCATTCCGGCGATGGCGGTCGGCTTCCGCAGCGCGGCACTGACCATGCGCATCACCCGCTCCTCGATGCTGGAGATCCTGCGGCAGGACTATATCCGCACCGCCCGCGCCAAGGGCGCATCGGACGCCTCCGTCAACTATCACCACGCGCTGAAGAACGCGGTGCTGCCTGTGATCACCGTGATCGGCATCGAGGCGGCGTTTTTGATCGGCGGATTGATCGTCACCGAGACGGTGTTCAACATCCCCGGCGTCGCACGTTTCCTGGTCGAGGCGTTGCGCTGGCGCGATTATCCGATCGTGCAGAACCTCGTGATGTTCATCGCCGTCGTCGTGGTCGTCGTCAACTTCACGGTCGACATGCTCTACGCCGCGATCGACCCGCGCATTCGCTACGGAGACTAGCTCTTGGCTGTCATCAACTTCGATGCCGAACTGAAGCGCGCCGGTGCTGACGCCACCCACGGCTGGCGGCGGCTGACGTTCCTTGCGCAGCGCTACCTTCTTGGCACGATTGGCCTCGTTATCATGGTGCTGTTCGTCGCGATGGCGCTCTCAGCCGACCTGATCAGCCGCTACGATCCGCTTGCCGTCGACTCGGCGCACCGCCTCGCCGCGCCCGACGCGCTGCACTGGTTCGGAACCGACTCATTCGGCCGCGACGTCTGGAGCCGCATCATCCATGGCGCGCGCATCTCGCTCGCGGTCGGTCTCGGCTCGACCGCGCTCGGCGCGTCGATCGGCGTCATCGTCGGCCTCGCCTCCGGCTATCTCTCCGGCTGGGTCGACCTCCTGTTCCAGCGGATCACCGATATCCTGCAGTCGCTGCCGCTGTTGGTGCTGGCGCTGGTGATGACGGCCGCGCTCGGCCCGTCGCTGCCGAACGTCATCATCGCGATTGCGATTCCCTTGATCCCGACGGTGGCGCGCGTGATCCGCGCCAACACGTTGGCGCTGCGCGAACTGCCGTTCGTGGAGGCAGCGAAATCGATCGGCATGAGCGAGATGCGGATCGCGTTCCGCCACGTGCTGCCGAACACGCTGGCCCCCCTGATCGTGCTCGCGACCGCGCAGCTCGGCTCCACCATCCTGACGGAGGCATCCTTGTCGTTTCTTGGCCTTGGCATACCCGAACCCTATCCGTCCTGGGGCCGCATGCTTTCGGAATCGGCCGCCGAATATGTGCGCGTCGCGCCGTGGCTCGTGATCTTTCCGGGGATCGCGATCAGCCTCGCGGTGTTCGGCACCAATCTGTTCGGCGACGCCCTGCGCGATATCCTCGATCCAAGGCAGCGCGGTTGATGAGCGGAGCAGGCAAGGCAGAAGCGGTGCTCGAGGTGAAGAACCTGAAAACGGTGTTCTTCACCAATTCGGGATTGTTCAAGGCGGTCGACGATGTCTCCTTCAGCGTCCGCCGCGGCGAGACGCTGGCGATCGTCGGCGAATCCGGCTGCGGCAAGAGCGTGACTGCGCTCTCGGTGATGCGGCTGGTGCCGGACCCGCCCGGCAAGATCGTTGGCGGCGAGATCGTGCTCGAAGGCAAGAACCTGCTCGCGCTCGATGACGAGGCGATGCGCAAGATCCGCGGCAACCGCATCTCGATGATCTTCCAGGAGCCGATGACCTCGCTCAATCCGGTGATGCGGATCGGCGACCAGATCACGGAAGCTTTGCGCCTGCACCAGGAGATCAGCGGCAAGGAGGCGTGGCGGCAGGCGGTCGACATGCTGCGCCTCGTTCGCATCCCCGAGCCGGAGCGGCGCGCGCAGGAATATCCGCACCAGCTTTCGGGCGGCATGCGCCAGCGCGCAATGATCGCGATGGCGCTTGCCTGCCGGCCGGCGCTGTTGATCGCGGACGAGCCGACTACGGCGCTCGACGTCACGATCCAGGCGCAAATCCTGGCGCTGATGGTCGATCTGCAGAAGAAGCTCGGCACCGGGCTGATCCTGATCACGCATGATCTCGGCGTGGTCGCGCAGACGGCGCAGCGCGTAATCGTGATGTATGCCGGCAGGAAGGTCGAGGAAGCCAGCGTCGAGGCGCTGTTCGAGAATCCGCTGCACCCGTATACGCGCGGCCTGATGGCCTCGATCCCGGCCGTGCCGTCGCTCGACGCAAAAGCCGATGTGCGGCTGGTCGAAATCCCCGGCATGGTGCCGTCGCTGACGAAACTGCCGACGGGCTGCGCGTTCGCGCCGCGCTGCCGCTTCGCGATCCCGCGCTGCCGGGAAGAATATCCGCCGCTCGGCGATTTCGGCGGCAGGCATCTTGCCGCCTGCTGGCGCGCGGGCGAGATGGCGGAGGCCTCATGACCGAAGCGCGCCCGCTGCTGGAGGTCACCGACCTCGTGAAGCATTACCCGGTGCGCGGCGGCGTGCTGCGCCGGCAGGTCGGCACCGTGCATGCGGTCGATGGCGTGAGTTTCTCGCTGGCTCCCGGCGAGACGCTGGGGCTGGTCGGCGAATCCGGCTGCGGCAAGTCGACGGTGGCGCGTAGCGTGCTGCGGCTGGTCGAGCCGTCGAGCGGCGAGATCCGGCTGAACGGCGAGGCGATCACGCATCTGAGCAAAGCGGAGCTGCGTGCCCACCGCCGCTCGATGCAGATCGTGTTCCAGGATCCGTTTGCCTCGCTCAACCCGCGCATGACCGCGGGCGACATCGTCGGCGAACCGCTAAGCGTGCACGGGTTGGCTTCGGGCGAGCGGAAGCAGGAACGCGTCGCCGAACTGTTCCAGCAGGTCGGCCTGCGGCCCGACCAGATGAAGAACTATCCGCACCAATTCTCCGGCGGCCAGCGCCAGCGCATCTGCATCGCCCGCGCGCTATCGCTCGGGCCAAGCCTGATCGTCTGCGACGAGCCGGTCTCCGCGCTCGACGTCTCGATCCAGGCGCAGGTGATCAATCTGCTGATCGACCTGCAGCGCCAGCGCAACTTCTCCTATCTGTTCATCGCGCACGACCTCGCCGTCGTCGCCCATATCAGCCACCGCGTCGCCGTGATGTATCTCGGCCGCATCGTCGAGATCGCAGACAAGGCCGAACTGTTCGCCAACCCGCGCCATCCCTACACACAGGCATTGCTGGCGTCAGTGCCGGTGGCCAATCCGCGGGTGAAGCGACTGACGCCCTTGGTCGAAGGCGACGTGCCGAGCCCGATCAACCCGCCTAGCGGCTGCGCGTTTCATACAAGGTGCCGCTACGCGATGGATCGCTGCAAGCTGGAGCGCCCGCCGCTGGTGGAAGCTGGCGCAAGACATCAGGTGGCATGCTGGCTGAATGAGGGAACGGGGCGCGCCAACGCGCCGTAGGATGGGCAAAGCGCAGCGCGCCCACCATCAAGTGTCGTGCTCGTGATGGTGGGCACGCCGCGCTTTGCCCACCCTACGCGTTGAGGCTAAGCCGCCGCCTCGATCTCGACGACAATCCTGCCCGTCGTCACCTGTTCGCCCTCGGCAACGTCGATGGCCGACACCGTACCGGCGACACTAGCGGTGTGCACGTGCTCCATCTTCATCGCTTCCAAAGTCATCACGGGCTGGCCGGCGGCAACCTGCTCGCCCGGCTTGACCAGCACCGCGACGACGCGGCCGTTCATGGCGGCGCGGACCTTGCCGTCGCCATTGGCCCCCGAGGCGGCCTCGGGCGGCGCCAGCGTCAGATCGCGGACCGAGAGTGTGACGTCGTGATTGAGGATGTAGAGACGATCGCCGTCGCGCAGGAATTTCGCGCGGGCCATGAGGCTGTTGGTGCGATAGCGGATCGCGTCCAGACCGAGTTCATCGATCTCGAAGCGATGCTTGTGTCCCGCGACATCGGCGACGTAAGAGCCGTCGCGCTCGCGCACGATCTCGACCTCGCGGAGGCCGCGGCCGAGATCGATGCGCAATCCGAGCGGGAACGTCGCAGCGAGCGAGCGGCCGCTCCGCCACGACGGCGCGTGCGGATTGGTGACGTAGAGCAGCAGCGCCGCGAGCGCCGCATCCGCGCTCCCGTCGGCGCGCGGCGCCAGCAGTTCGCTCCGATGCGCTGAGATGAACGACGTCGTTGCCTCGCCCCTGCCGAAGGCTGGATGGCGCAGGCAGGAGATCAGAAAGCCCTGGTTGGTGGTGACGCCGAAGGCTTCGACCTGCTCCAGCGCAACGATCAGTTTGCTGCGGGCTTCGCGCCGGTCGGCGCCATGGCTGATGATCTTGGCGATCATGGAGTCATAAAACGGCGGGATCTCAGAACCCGATTGCAACGCATGTTCGACGCGGACGCCGTCCGGCATCTGCCAGCGCGCCATCGTGCCCGATTGCGGCACGAAGTCATGGTCTGCGTCCTCCGAGCACAGCCGCACCTCGATCGCGTGGCCGGAGAATGTGATGTCCTCCTGCTTCACGCCGAGCGGCTCGCCGCGGGCGACACGCAACTGCAGCTCGACCAGATCGAGCCCGGTGATCGCCTCGGTGACGGGATGCTCGACCTGCAGGCGCGTGTTCATCTCCATGAAATAGAAGTCGCCGTTGCCGTCGAGCAAAAATTCCAGCGTGCCGGCGCCCTCGTAGCGAAGCGCCTTCACCGCCTGGACCGCGACGGCGCCCATCCGCGCCCGCAACTCGGGCGACACCGCCGGAGACGGCGCCTCCTCGATCAGCTTCTGGTGCCGGCGCTGCACCGAGCAGTCGCGCTCGCCGAGATGGATCGCGTTGCCATGGCGATCGCCGAATATCTGGATCTCGATGTGGCGGGGATCGACGATCGCGCGCTCCAGAATGACTGTCGCATCGCCGAAGGCCCCGAGCGCCTCCGAGCGCGCGCTGCGCAGCGCATCCGGGAACGATGCGGCGTCTGTGACCAGCCGCATGCCGCGCCCGCCGCCGCCAGCGACCGCCTTGATCATCACGGGAAAGCCGATCCGCCGCGCTTCCGCCAGCATGATCTCGTCGCTCTGGTCGGCACCTTGGTAGCCAGGCACGCAGGGCACACCGGCCTTTTGCATGATCTCCTTGGCGCCCGCCTTGTTGCCCATCGCCCGGATCGCTTCCGGCGACGGGCCGATGAAGACGAGGCCGGCGTCGCGGCAGGCCTGCGCGAACTCGTCATTCTCGGCGAGGAAGCCGTAGCCGGGATGCACGGCGCCGGCGCCGCCGGCTTTGGCGGCGGCGATGATCGCATCGATGTTAAGATAGGATTGCGACGGCAGCGCCTCGCCAATGCGCACCGCGTGATCGGCCTCGCGCACATGCAGCGCATCGCGGTCGGCATCGGAATAAACGGCGACGACGCCGTAGCCGAGTCGGCGCGCGGTGCGCATGATCCGCAGCGCGATCTCGCCGCGATTGGCAATCAGGACCCGATAGAACATCCCGCCCCCTTCACGACTCATGGCCGCGCCACCGAGAACTGCATGCGCTGAGGATTGCGGGCTTCCGCCTCGCGACATATCGCAAGCACCTCGCTGAGGACGCTGCGGGTGTCGCGCGGATCGATCACGCCGTCGTCGAGTACGCGCGCGCTGGTGGAGAACACGTCCATCTGGCCGTCGAACACGCCGATGATCTCGGCTTTCATCGCGTCCAGCTTCTCCTTCGGGACCGGCTTGCCGCGCCGTGCGGCAGCCGCTTCGGTGACGATCGCCATGGTCTCGGCCGCCTGCTCGCCGCCCATCACGGCGGTCTTGGCATTGGGCCAGGAGAAGCAGAAGCGCGGATGGAAGCCGCGGCCGCACATGCCGTAATTGCCGGCACCGAACGAGGCGCCGCAATAGATCGTGATCTGCGGTACCGTCGCCGAGGTCACCGCCTGGATCATCTTGGAGCCGTGCTTGATCATGCCGGCTTCCTCATAGGCCTTGCCGACCATGTAGCCGGTGGTGTTGTTCAGATAGAGCAGCGGCGTGCGCGACTGGCAGCAGGCCTGGATGAAGTGCGTCGCCTTGTTGGCGCCGGCGGGATCGAGCGGGCCGTTGTTAGTGATGATGCCGATTGCCTGCCCTTCGATGCGGGCATGGCCGCAGATCGTGGCGGGACCATAATTGGCGCCGAACTCGGTGAAATCGGAATCGTCGATGAAGCGCGCGATCGCCTGGCGCATGTCGACGGGGCGCTTGTGGTCCATCGGCATGATGCCGAGCAATTCTTCCGCACCATAGCGCGGCGGCTTGAACGACGCGCTCGCGGGCTTGCCCCGGTCCCATTCGAGACTTGCCATGATGTCGCGCGCGATCCGGATGGCGTCGCGGTCGTCCTCGGCGAGGTAATCGCCGAGACCGGAGATCGAGGTGTGCATCTCGGCGCCGCCGAGTTCCTCCTCGGTCGCGATCTCGCCGGTAGCGGCTTTGAGCAGCGGTGGACCGGCGAGGAAGGCGCGGGTGCGGCCGCGCACCATCACGATGTAATCGGATAATCCTGTCTGATAGGCGCCGCCGGCGGTGGACGAGCCATGCGTCACCGTGACCACCGGCAAGCCGGCTGCCGAGAGCCGCGCCAGGTTACGAAAGATGTTGCCGCCCCTGACAAAATCCTCGACGCGGTAGCGCAACAGATTGGCGCCGGCGCTCTCGACCAGCTGCACATAAGGCAGCTTGTTCTCGAGTGCCAGTTCCTGCACCCGCAGCGTCTTGTCGAGGCCATAGGGCTGCAGCGCGCCGGCATCGATGCCGGCATCATTGGCGCTGACCATGCAGCGGATGCCGGAGACGAAGCCGATGCCGGCGATCAGCCCGCCGCCAGGCACGCTTTTCTCCGCATCCGCGACGTCGAACATGTAGCCGGCGAGCGTCGACAGTTCGAGGAAGGGCGAGCCCGGATCGAGCACCAGCGCCGCCCGTTCGCGCGGCAGGAGCTGGCCGCGTTTGTGGAAGCGGTCCTTTGCGGCGGCGGATGCCGCGCGGGTGCGCTCTTCCAGCGCCCGCATCCGGGAGATCAGCGCCAGCATGCCGTCGCGATTGGCCTGGAAGGCGGCGCTGGAGGGCGAGATGGTATTTTCGATGATGGCCATAGCTCAGCCTATTCCGTCATTCCGGGGCGTCCGAAGGACGAGCTATGATGTGCAATTGCACATCAGAGAATCCATCGGGCCGCGGACGCTCATGGAGAAATGGATTCTGGGCTCGCGCTGCGCGCGCCCCGGAATGACAGGGGTGTTCTTGGTAAGCATCATGCGCTTTTCGCTTCCGAGAAATACTCACTATACGCCTGCCGCAGTTCGACCTTGCGCAGCTTGCCGGTTGCCGTCATCGGCATTTCGTCGAGGATACGCACCAGCTTCGGCACCTGGAAGCCACCGAGATGCTTTCGGCAATGCTCGATGATGTCAGCTTCGCCAGCCGCAGCATTCGGCTTCAGCTTGACGAAGGCGGAGACGGCTTCGCCCCATTGCGGGTGCGGCAGGCCGACCACCGCGGCGTTCTGCACCGCGGGGTGTGCGAGCAGCGTCTCCTCGATCTTCACGGAAGCCACGTTCTCGCCGCCGGACTTGATCATGTCCTTCTTGCGATCGAGGAACAGCACCTCGCCATTGTCGTCGATCAGCGCGAGGTCGCCGGTGTGGTGCCAGCCGAACTTGCGCGCCTCTTCGGTCGCCTTCGGGTCCTTGTAATAGCCCATCATTACATTCGGCCCGCGATGCACGAGCTCGCCGATCTCGCCGCGCGGCAAGAGATTGCCGTTGTCGTCCATGATCGCGGTCTCGTTAACAACAAGCGATTCGCCCCAGTAATTGCCGAAGCGATTGAGCTGCACTTCGGGCCGCGACATCGTGGTCGCCGGATACATCTCGGTCTGGCCGCTGGAGAGCACGAAGTTTGGACACAGGTCGGCGATGGCGCGTTCGAGCAGCGGCTTGCCCATCGGTGCCATGGTGTAGATGCAGCAGCGCAAGCCCGAAAGATCGAATTCCCGCCGCCGCGGATGGTCGAGGATCGCCTGATACATCAGCGACAGCCCGACAAAGACGGTGAGCTTGTCGCGGACGATCGCCTCCATGCAGACGACAGGATCAAAGCCGCGCATCAGCGCCATGCGGCCGCCGACCGAGAGATAGCTGAGCAGCAGCACATGGCCGGCACAATGGAACAGCGGGAATTGTCCAGTGATGCCGTCATCGCGGGAGAGCTGCATCTCGATGCAATTGCTCATCACGGCCATTACCACGGCGAGGTGGCAGTGCATCGCGCCCTTCGGCCGCGACGTCGTGCCGGAGGTGTAGATGATCATGGCGAGATCGCGGTCGTTGATCTCGATCTCGGGTTCGATGTCGGATTGACCCTTAATGAGATCGTTGAAATTCTCAAGGCCGGTTGCCGCGACTTTTCCGGCAAGATCGATCGCGACCATCCCGATGCCGCGCTGTTCCAGCGTCGCGCGCCGGTCCGCTTGCGCATGCAGATTGTCGTCGATCAGCGCGAAGCGGACCTCGGCATGGCCGAGGATGTAATCCATATCGGCAGGCCCGAGCATGGTGTTGATCGGGACCCAGACGAGGCCCGCGCGGTGAATGCCGAACAGCGCTTTGACGAATTCGACCGAGTTGTTGCAGATGGTCGAGATTTTCTCGCCCGGCTTCAGGCCGCGCTGCACCAGGTAGTTGGCGAAGCGATTGGCGTCGCGTTCGAGCTCGGTGAAGGTGACGCGCCGCGCGCCGTCGGTGAGCGCGACGCGATCAGGAAAGCGCCGCGCCGCGCGCTTGAGCAGATCGCCGATCGCCACCCGGCCGATCTGTCCCGGACCCGACACGCCGCCGGTTGCTGCGAGATTGTCCATTGATTTGATTCCCTCCCCTCCACCCGCCGTCGTCATTCCGGGGCGCGCGTAGCGCGAGCCCGGAATCCATTTCGCCACAGGTCCATGCGGCCCGATGGATTCCGGGCTCATCGCTTCGCGATGCCCCGGAATGACAGCGGAGCAGCCCTAGTGCCTCACCCCGAACATCTGCCGCGCTTCGGCGGTGCTGGCGATCTCGCGGCCAGCTCTGCGCGCGCAGGCGGCGATCGCCTCGATCAACTGGCCGTTGGAGGTCACCTTCGTGCCATCAGCCAGATAGAAGGTGTCTTCCAACCCGGTGCGCAAGTGCCCGCCGAGATCGGCGGCGCGCTGGTGCAATGGCCAGATTTCGGCGCGGCCGATCGCGGTGACCTGCCAATGCGCGTCCGGCGCCTTCAGCTTGAGCAGGATCGGCAGCAACTCCGGATCGGCCGGCATGCCGGAGGCGACGCCCATCACGAAATTATATTCGAGCGGGCCGGAATACATGCCGGTCTGCCGGTACATGCCGACGCAGCGCACGATGCCGACGTCGAAACATTCGAATTCGGGAATCGTGCCGGCGTCCTTCATCACGTCGAGATAATCCTGCACCTTCTCAACCGCGTTATCGAACAGCATCGGCGGCCAGGCCCAAGTGTTGTCGGCCTTCACCTTCAGATAATTCAGTGAGCCGGCGTTGCAGGCGGCGATCTCTGGCTTCGTTTCGCGCACACAATCGAGCGCGCCCTGGTAGTTCGGGCCGGAGGTGCCCGTGGTGTGATTGATGATGACACCGGGGCAGGCCTCGCGGATCGCCTGCTGGATCTCCTTGCTGACGCCGACCTCCCAGGACGGCAGATGGCCCTTGCCAGGTGCCTGCTGGCGCAGATGGATATGCATGATGCTGGCGCCGGCGTTGAAGGCCGCCTTGGCCTCGCGCGCCATCTGTTCCGGCGTCACCGGCACATTGTGCTGTTTTGGATCGGTCAGCACGCCGTTCAGCGCGCAGGTGATAACGGCCTTGTCGCTCATGCATCCAGTCCAAAGTGTTTGAATGGCTCGGTTTTTTGCATGATGCGGGATTTGGCCGGGGCCCTCTTGCGTTGACTGGCTATTGCCGCGACGGCAGGCCGGTCGCCGTGGCAATAGCGCGCATGGAGGTTTGCTCTGAATCAAACCCGGACGCCGCGACGGGGCTATGAGTTTCCCCAGATTCTGGGAGACACGACATGGCCTACAAAGACCTCCTCTTGACGCTCGCGAGCTACCCCGAAACGACGCCGCCGGCGGCGATCGATCTTGCGACCGATTTCGCCGCCGCCGTCGGTGCCAAGATTTCCGCGATCGCCTGCGAGATCCGCGTCGCCGTGCCCGGCAGCTTCCTGAGCCCAGCGCTGCTCGACGTTCCCGGAATCGCCGCGACCGATGAAAAGAAATCACGCTTTCAGGCCGAGGCCGCGCTCGCAGCGTTCCAGGCCGCCGCGGAAAAGCGCGGCGTCTTCGAGGAGCGCATCCTGGAACGCTGCCTGACCTCCGAGCAGCGCGAGCTATTGGTCGAGTATGCGCGGCTTCGCGACCTCACCATCATTCCGGTCCAGGACAATGCCCTGTTCGGCGCCTGGAATGCCGAGCCGATCATTTTCGAATCCGGACGCCCCGTCCTGCTGCTGCCGCAAACCAGCCGCAAGCCGTTCATCCTGAATACGGCAACGGTGGCCTGGGATTTCAGCCGTCCGGCCGCACGCGCAGTCGCGGATGCGCTGCCGCTGCTCAAGCAGGCCAAGCGCGTCCACATCGTGACGGTGACCAATGAGAAGCGCATCGACACCAAGCGGTCCGGGCCGGAACTTGCTAAGCATCTCGCCCGTCACGGCGTCGAGGTGATCCTCGACACCGTCGATGCCGCGGGCCGCTCGGTCGCGCACGCGCTGGAGGCTGCGCTGACGAGCCATGACAGCGACCTTTTGGTCATGGGCGCGTTCGGCCATTCCCGCTTCCGCCAATTCGTGCTCGGCGGCGCCACGCTCAGCATGATGTCACACCCGCCGCTGCCCGTGCTGCTGTCGCACTGATGGCGGAAGGCGGCCAGCGACCGGCTGGACCCAGGAGTGAATTGTAGACGCTCTCTCCGTCATGGCCGGGCTTGTCCCGGCCATCCACGTGCCGGCGACACCAAAGGAAGACGTGGATGCCCGGGACGAGCCCGGGCATGACGATTAGGGGACCACCGCTTCCGTGCACGATCCGCTGCTGCGATAGATCGCGAGATCGCGCGAGCCGGAGAAGATCGCGCGCGGCTTCAGGCCGTAGAAGCGGCGGATCGAGTGGCTGAAATGGGTCGAGTCGGGATAGCCGATGTCCTGCGCCAGATGCGCCAGGTTGATGTCCTGGTTGGCGAAATGCAACAGATGCCGCGCCCGCTTCCAGGCACGGAAGGAGCGGAACGAGATCCCGGTCTCCTCCTTGAACAGATGCAGGAAGCGCGAGGGCGACAGCGCGGCATCCGCCGCGCAATCCGCCGCCGTCACCGGCTCGCCGGAGAATTTGCCGATGCGCATGATGGCCCGCACCACGCGCGGATCGAGCACACGCTGCGGCAGCCCCTCTCCGAAGCACATGATGTCGAACTCGGCGTTCGAGAGGTTGTCGCTATATTGCCGACGTCCGAGCGCGGCATAGGCGGCGCGGATGCGGTCGGCGAAGATTTGGCTTTCCGAGCCCGTCAACAGCCTTGAGAACGACTCGAGCGCGCCGACGCGAACGCTCTCAGGCTCGATGGCGACGCAGATCGCCGAGCGATAGTCGCTCGCGATCGTATGGCGCAGGTTCGGCATGGTCACGACGAGATCACCATAGGACTCGCGGCCATCGCTGGTCGCAAGGTGCAGGCGGCCTTTGATCGCGACATAGACATGGAATGCGCCCGGACAGCGCTCGCGCGGGCGGCCGAGCAGTCCGGCGTAAAACACGCGCTCCGGCGTGATCAGCATCAGATGGCCTACTTCGCGGGCCTGGTCGTCCATGGTGGTTCCTCCTCGCACGGCTCTTCCCGGCCGTTGCGGCGCCACCATAGCCGAAATCTGGCTGAAGTCACCGTTACAATTGGGGCGAGGAAACGGCTCTCTCCGTCATTGCGAGCGAAGCGAAGCAATCCATGCCACCACGAGTGGAGAAATGGATTGCTTCGTCGCTGTCGCTCCTCGCAGTGACGGCCGGGGCGGGCGCTTTACCCACGCACCCGCGGCGCGACGTTTTGCTCCTCGCCGGCCTTGCGTTCCGCCGCGACGGCCCGCTGGTATGCCTCGCGCTGCTGCAGCCGCGCCCAATAGGCTGCGACATTGGGACCGAAATCCTTGGCGAGCCCGATATTGTCGGCGAGCCGGAGTGCGTAGCCGATGGCGATGTCGGCGGCGGTGAAGCGGCCGGCGCACAACGTCTCGGCCTTGCCGGTCGCGGCCTCCACCGCCCGCAGACGGCCGAAGAACCATTTGGCGTAGTCGCCGGCCACTTGCGGATTGCGCCGCTCCTCCGGCTCGAGCTGGGCGTAACGCAGCACCAGAGTCTGCGGAAAGGTTAGCGTCGCATCGGAAAAATACATCCAGTTGAGGAAGGCACCGTAGGCGGGCTCGTCGGGTCCGACGATCAGCGGTGTCGGGCCATATTTGGTACCAAGGTAATGGCAGATGCCTGAAGACTCCGTCATCCGCGTCTCGCCATCGATCAGCAAGGGAATCGTGCCGAGCGGGTTGAGCGCGAGATAGTCCTTCGCGAACACCCGCGGCGGAAACGGCAGCATCTTGAGCTCGTAGGCCAATCCCATTTCCTCGAGCATCCAGAGCGGCCGGAACGAACGCGCGCCGTCGCAGTGATAGAGCGTGACCATCAGGCGTTTCCCTTCACGCTGGGTAATGTGCCCATCATCTTGCATAACACCATCAGCATGACTTCGTCAGCGCCACCGCCGATCGAGGTCAGGCGGCTGTCGCGATAGGCGCGGCTGACCGGGGTTTCGTTCATGAAACCCATCCCACCCCAATATTGCAGACAGGCGTCGGTGAGTTCACGGCCGAGCCGGCCGGCTTTCAGCTTCGCCATGGTGGCGAGACGGGTGACGTCCTCGCCCGCGACCAGCGCCTCGCCGGCACGATAGATCAGCGCGCGCAACAGCTCGACCTCGGTCTGCATCTCCGCGAGCTTGAAGTGCACCACCTGGTTGTCGAGGATCGAGCCGCCGAACGCCTTGCGGCCCCGGGTATATTCGATGGTCTCGTTGATGATGAATTCATGCGCCTTCAGGCAGGCGGCGGCGCCCCACAGACGCTCCTCCTGGAACTGGATCATCTGGTAAGTGAAGCCCTTGCCCTCCTCGCCGATCCGGTTGCGCTTGGGCACCCGGACATTGTCGAAGAAGATCTGCGCGGTGTCGGAGGAGCGCATGCCCATCTTGTCGAGCTTTCGCGCGATGGTGACGCCCTTGCTCTTCATCGGCACGCAGATCAGCGACTTGTTGCGATGGACCGGGCCATCGCTGGTATTGGCGAGCAGGCAGATCCAATCGGCCTGCGTGCCATTGGTGATCCACATCTTGCCGCCATTGATGACGTAGTCGTCGCCATCGGAGCGCGCATTGGTCTTGATCGAGGCGACATCGGAACCGGCGCCGGGCTCGGAGACGCCGATGCAGGCGACTTGATCGCCCGCGATCGCCGGCACCAGGAACTCGCGCCGCACCTCGTCGGAGCCGAACCGCGCCAGCGCGGGCGTGGCCATATCCGTCTGCACCCCGATCGCCATCGGTACCCCGCCGCATCTGATGGCCCCTAACTCTTCAGCCATCATCAGCGCATAGCTGTAATCGAGCCCCTGGCCGCCGAATTCGATGGGCTTGTTGAGGCCGAGGAAGCCGAGACTGCCGAGCTTCTTGAACAGCTCATGCGCGGGGAAGATCCCGGCGTCCTCCCATTCGTCGACATGGGGATTGATCTCGGCCGCGATGAATTTCTGCAAGGCGCGGCGGGGTTCGTCGTGGTCGGCGGTGAAGATCATCTGTTCAGACTCCAATCGGCGTTCTTGGTCGCTCGTCATGGCCGGGCTTGTCCCGGCCATCCACGCCTATCCGATCACGCCGGAGCAAAGACGTGGATGCCCGGGACAAGCCCGGGCATGACGGTGGTGTAGTCTTTCTCACAATCCCATCTGCCGGCTGGCGAGATCCTTCATGATTTCCTCGGTGCCGCCGCCGATGGCGTTGACCTTGACCTCGCGGTAGATGCGCTCGACCTTGACGCCGCGCATGAAACCGGCGCCGCCGAAAATCTGCACCGCCTCGGAGGCGCAGAACGCCATGGTCTGGGTCGCCTGGTTCTTCATCATGCAGATCTCGGCGACCGGGCTTTCGCCTTGCGCCAGCCGCCAGGCCAGCATCTCCAGCATCGCTTGCGACGCTGCGACCTTCTGCGCCATGTCGACGATCTTGTGCCGGACCACCTGGTGCTGGGCGATCGGCTTGCCGAAGGTTTTGCGCTCCTTGGCGTAGGCGACCGCCTCATCGAGGCAGACGCGGGCATAGGCTGTGCAGCTCGCCGCCATGCCCATGCGCTCGCTGTTGAAATTCTGCATGATGATCTTGAAGCCCTGGCCTTCCTCGCCGATCAGGTTTTCAGCCGGCACCCGGCACGCGTCGAAATGCAGCGTCGCCGTATCGGAGACCCACCAGCCCATCTTCTTCAATTTGGTCCGCGACAGGCCGGGCGTATCGCCCTCGATCAGCAGCAGGCTGACGCCACTGGGCCCCTCGCCGCCGGTACGCACGGCGACCGTGAGATAATCCGCGCGTACGCCCGAGGTGATGAACGTCTTCTCGCCGCTGACGATGTAATAATCGCCGTCGCGGCGCGCCTTGGTGCGCAAGTTCGCGACATCGGAGCCGCCGCTCGGCTCGGTGATCGCGAGCGCGGAAATCTTCTCGCCCCGCAGCACTTCCGGCAGCACACGCGCCCTGACCTCAGGACGGGCAGCGCGCGCGACCGGCGGCGAGCCGATGGTGTGGCTCATCAGGCTCGCACTGATGCCGCCGGCGCCGGCCCGCGCCAGTTCCTGCGAGGCCACGATCTTCATGAACTGGTCGGCGGGAATGCCGCCATATTCCTCCGGGAAGCCCAGCCCGAGCAGACCGATCTCGGAAGCCTTGCGATAGAGCTCGCGCGGAAACTCGCCCGCTTCGTCCCACTCATGGGCGTAGGGCTCGATCTCCTTCTGCACGAAACGGCGCACCGCCTCGCGAAAGGCCTCGTGCTCGCTGGTGTAGAATGGGCTCGCCATCCCTTTGCTCCGTCGATTCCTGTGTCCGGAACGATGTCCGGAAATCGCCGCGCCAACTTGCGTCAAGTGGCTGCCGGGGACGAATGGGCACTAATCCTACCCCCGGTCCAGCCACTAAACGCAAGACAGATTCCGGCCCCGGCCCGTCCACTGGTATCCCTGCGGATCATGATCAGGCGGCGCCAGACCGCCCACCGTGGGAGGGACATTTGCCGGTTCGTTACTACGACTGGATCGCTCATCATGGCCGGCGGACACCTGACAAGGTCGCGATGGTCGACCTCGGCAGCGACCGACGCTTCACCTATGCGCAATCCGATGCGCGGATCTCGAGGCTCGCGGCGCATCTGCGCGATCAGCTCAAGGTCGGGCGCGGCGACCGCGTCGCCGTGCTGGCGCTGAACACCACTGACACGCTGGAAGTGCAGTTCGCCTGCGGCCGGCTGGGCGCCGTGTTCCTGCCGCTTAACACCCGCCTCACGGTGCCGGAACTGCAGTTCATCGTCGGCGACGCCTCGCCGAAAGTCATGATCCATGATGGCGACCTCGCCGAGTCAGCACTCAGCGTCGCGGGGCTCTGCAACGTGCCAACGGCGCTGCGGCTCGGCCCTGATGGCTCCTATGAAGCCGGCATCGCAGCAGCAAAGCCGATCGAGACATTCGAGCCTGTCACGCTCGATGACATCTCGACCATCATGTACACCTCGGGCACAACAGGCCAGCCGAAGGGCGCCATCATCACTCACGGCATGACGTTCTTCAATTGCGTCAATCTCGGCGGCCTCGCCTACATCTCGCCATCCTCGGTGTTCCTCTGCGTGCTGCCGCTCTTCCACACCGGCGGGCTCAATTGCTACACCAACCCGGTGCTGCATGCCGGCGGCACCGTCTTGATCATGCGCGCCTTCGATCCTGGCGAAGCCTTGCGGCTGATCAGCGATCCCGCTGAGCGCATCAACGCCTTCTTCGGCGTGCCCGCGATCTACCAGTTCATGGCGCAGCATCCGTCGTTTGCGAGCGCCGATTTCGGTCGGCTGATCATCGGCGGCGTCGGCGGCGCACCGATGCCGGTGCCGCTCTTGAAGGTATGGGAAGCGCGCGGCGTGGCGCTGCAGCAGGGCTATGGCATGACCGAGACCTCGCCCGCGGTGATGGCGCTCGACCGCGAGGATGCCGCGCGCAAGGCGGGCTCCGCCGGCAAGCCGGTGCTGCACACGGAAGTGCGGATCGTGCGTCCCGATGGCACCGACGCTGCCGTGGGCGAACTCGGCGAGCTCTGGGTCAGGGGACCGAACATCACGCCGGGATACTGGAACCGGCCCGACGCCAACGCCTCCTCCTTCACCGACGGCTGGCTGCATACGGGCGATGCGACGCGCGTCGACGAGGAGGGCTTCTACTACATCGTCGACCGCTGGAAGGACATGTACATCTCCGGCGGCGAGAACGTCTATCCGGCCGAAGTCGAGAACGTGCTGCACCAGATTCCGGCGCTCGCCGAGGCCGCGGTGATCGGCATTCCCGATGAGCAATGGGGTGAGGTCGGCATGGCGATCGTCGCAGTGAAGCCGGGGCAGACGCTGACGCCGGCGGATATCCACGCCCATTGCACGGCCAATCTGGCGCGCTTCAAATGCCCGCGCATCATCGAATTCGTCGAGGCACTGCCGCGCAATGCGACCGGCAAGATCCACAAGCCGACGCTGCGCAAGCAATTCGCCGAGCAGAAGCCGACCGATCTGGCGCAAGCTTCGTGACATCGAGCATGATCTCCGCGCAAACGCTTCGCGTTTGTCGCGAGGGAAAACCGGTATCCACTTTTACGGATCATGCTCTAGCGCGCCAACAGGTTTCGCCGCCGCCTGCCGGGACCGGTGGCGATTTTCGTGCGTTCGTCCCCAACCACAAAAAGCCCGAGGAAATTGCTTTATGCAGAACAAGAAAATCGCTTTGCTTGCCGCCGTCGCGGCGTTCTCCCTGCTCTCGACCCAAGGCGCATTTGCGCAGAAGAAATACGACACCGGCGCCTCCAACACCGAAATCAAGATCGGCAATGTCGAAGCCTATAGCGGCCCGGCTTCGGCCTACGGCATCATCGGCAAGACCGAGGAAGCCTATTTCAAGATGATCAACGACCAGGGCGGCGTGAACGGTCGCAAGATCAACTGGATCTCCTACGACGACGGCTACTCGCCGCCGAAGACGGTGGAGCAGGTCCGCAAATTGATCGAAGGCGACGAGGTGTTTTTGGTATTCAACGCGCTGGGCACGCCGACCCAGACCGCGGTGCAGAAATATCACAACGCCAAGAAGGTGCCGCAGCTCTTCCTCGCCACCGGTGCCAGCAAGTGGAACGATCCAAAGGATTTTCCCTGGACCATGGGCTTCCAGCCGAGCTACCGCGTCGAGGCCAGGATCTTCGCGAAATACATTCTCAAGAACAAGCCCAATGCCAAGGTCGCGATCTTCTATGCCAATGACGATTTCGGCAAAGACTATCTTGCTGGAATCAAGGAGATCTTCGCCGACAAAGCCGCAAAACTCATCGTGGCCGAGGAGAGTTACGAGACCACCGAGCCCTCGATCGATTCCCACATCGTCAAGCTGAAGGGCACCGGCGCCGACATCTTCGTCAACATCGCGACGCCGAAATTCGCAGCACAAGCGATCAAGAAGATCGCCGAACTGGACTGGAAGCCGATGCACCTGATGACCGACGTCTCGATCTCGATCGGCGCTGTCATGAAGCCGGCCGGTCTCGATGCATCCGAAGGCGTGCTGTCGGCGGGCTATCTCAAGGATGCGTCCGACCCGCAATGGAAGGACGATGAGGGCATGAAGAAGTTCATGGCGTTCATCGATAAATACATGCCGGGCGCCAACGTCACCGACACCAACACCGTTTATGGCTACGCCGCGGCGCAAACACTGGTGCAGGTGCTGAAACAGTGCGGCGACAATCTCACCCGCGAAAATGTGATGAAGCAGGCCGCCAGCCTGAAGGATTTCGCACCGGATACGCTGATCCCCGGCATCAAGATCAACACCGGCCCGAATGACTTCGCCCCCATCGAGCAGCTCAAGATGATGCGGTTCACCAAGGGGCAGTGGGAATTGTTCGGCGACATCATCAGCGCCGAGACGGGTGGTTAGTCGTGAATCGATGGCGTCAGTCCTCCCTCTCCCCGTTCTTACGGGGAGAGGGTCGGGGTGAGGGGCGCCTCTCTCCGCGAGCACGCTAACAGATGAGTTCGCGGAGGCTCCCCCTCACCCGAAATTCAAGCTGCGCTTGAATTTCGACCTCCCCCCGCAAGCGGGCGAGGTGGGCCGGAGTGCGTGTCGTCCTTGAGATCGTGCGGACGGCTCCCCACTTGAACGAGTGGCCCAACAAAGCGAGCCGCCGATCGTGGAAAGCCAGATGCATTATCTGCCGATGACACCGGGATCGTTCTCGATCCTGGTGTTCCTGGCACTGGTGCTGGTGATCCTGATCCAGCTCCGCATTCTCCGCTATGCCTATCTGAGCCTCGGTGTCAGTCCAGGAGCTGCGTTCCTTTTGCTGTTCGGCTCGCTGATCGGCAGCTATGTCAATATTCCGATCACGGAATTGTCGGGACCGCCGGTGAGATCCGGCGAGATCGTCGACTTCTTCGGCATGCGTTATGTCGTGCCGCTGGTGACCGCGCCCAGCACGATCCTGGCCGTGAATGTCGGCGGCGCGGTGATTCCGACATTCATGTCGATCTACCTGGTCGTCAGATACGAGCTCTGGGTCAGGGCCGCGATCGGCACCGCCATCATCGCCTTCATCGTCCATTGGCTGGCGACGCCGGTGCCGGGCATCGGCATCGCGGTGCCGGTGTTCGTGCCCGTTGTCAGCGTCGCGATCATCGCGCTCCTGCTCTCGCGTATCTATGCCGCGCCGCTCGCCTATATCGCAGGTTCAGTCGGAACGCTGATCGGCGCCGATATCCTCAACCTGGACAAGATCGGCAGCCTGGGCGCGCCCATCGCCTCGATCGGCGGCGCCGGCACGTTTGATGGTGTGTTCCTGACCGGCATCCTCGCGGTGTTGCTCGCCGCCATCGTTTCACCCTCGCCCCTGCACCGCACTTCGTAGCGCGTCGCTAACCCGGCAGGAAGATCGCGAACGGTTCGTCGACGGTGCGGCGCAGATGCTCGCGATAGAGCGCGTAGTTCTCGTCATCGGGCGAGACCCGCCCGACCGAGGGATTGGCGATACTCCTGATCGGCACGAATGCGATCGGAGCTGCGATCGGCGTCAACAGCGAGCCGCGGCCGGCGAGCAGGGTGGTGATGATGCCGTACATCTCGCCGGTGTTACGCGGCCTGGACACCGTGATCAGGCGATGCTGGCCGTGCCGGTTGGTGACGAGATAGACGAAGCCGGACTGGTTGGGGACGGCGACATCGCCGAACTGGGTGTAGGCGGCATCCAGCCGCTCGCCCTCGCGAAAAATCAGCGACGAGACGGCGTCATCCCAGGCGATCTCGGTGCGATAGGCGTAGACCGCGTCCTTGGCCCCGAACGAGGGCCGGACGGTGAGATAGGTGCCCTCGATCCACTGCACCGCCCGCCGCGAATAGGCCCCCAGCCCGTCGGGCGCGACTTCGCCATTGGCCACCGGCGGCGCCGGCACGGGCTGGACCTTGCGCAAGGAGACGCCGAGTGCCTGTTCGAGCCGCACCGTGGTCTGCAGCGTGAACGGGCGGCGCCCGCCCAGCACCTTTTCCAGCGTCGACAGGCTGAGCTTGGCCTGCTCGGCCAGCGCCTGCCGCGAGATGCGCCGGCGCGCCAATTCCTCGCGGATCAGCTCCGCGATCTGCCGACTTTGTTCCTCGGAAAGCTGCTTGTCCGGCGTCGGCATCGTCACCCCATGCTGATTCACGCCAACTCTACCAGACCGTACATTTCAGCACAAAACCGCACAAAGCCGCCGACGGCGCGGCGTACGGCGCCTGCCCGCGGCTGAACAATGCCGATCATTCTGCTCGCGCCTCGACGCACTTTCCCGAAGATTTTGAGTATCCAAGACGTCCCTCGGGAGAAGGAAATGACGACGTGCGATTATATCGCGACCGGCCGCCCGCGCCTGTCGCGCAGGATGCGAATAGTGCTGTTCTTTCTGGTGGAAGGCATTGCTGCGCTCATGATCGGGTTCGCAGCACTCTTTGTGAACTTCGCGCCCGCCCGGTCGGCAGAGATCAAGCCACCGGCAGCGTACATCAAGCCGGGCGATGCCCGTTCCGGCTCGCTGCTGCTGAAGACCGACGAGGGTTATAACGACGCCGTCAGGCTCGGCACGGATGTCGACCTCACGGTGTCGGGCCCGACCATCCGCGCCCGCGTCACGCAAATTTTCCGCAACCCAACCAAGGACTGGGTCGAAGCGGTCTACGTCTATCCGCTACCGACGGGCGGCGCAGTCGACACGCTGAAGATGGTGGTCGGCGATCGCATCGTGGTCGGCGACATCAAGGAGCGCCGCCAAGCGCGCGTCATCTATGAGCAGGCCAAACGGAACGGCCAGAAGGCCGCGCTGACCGAACAGGAGCGGCCGAACATCTTCACCAACTCGGTCGCCAATATCGGCCCGGGCGAGACCGTGCTGGTGCAGATCGAATATCAGGAGCCGGTGCAGCAGTCCGGCAACGAATTCTCGCTGCGCGTGCCGATGGTGGTAGCACCACGCTACAATCCCGCGCCGATCGTGCAGAGCGTCGACCTCCGCCCCGATGGCGGCGGCTGGGGTGCAACGAAGTCCGATCCCGTTCCCGATCGCGACCGCATCACGCCGACGGTGCTCGACCCGGCCAAGCATGCGCCGGTCAATCCAACCAACATCACCGTTCGCCTGCAGGCTGGCTTTCCGCTCGGCGAGGTGAAAAGCCATCATCACATCGTGAAGATCGAAGACGTCGACGATGCGACGCGGCTCATCAAGCTCGCCGAAGGGCTCGTGCCGGCGGACCGCGATTTCGAACTGACCTGGAAGCCTGCCGCCGAAAAGGCGCCATCAGTCGGCCTGTTCCGCGAGCATGTCGGCGACGCCGACTATCTGCTCGCTTTCGTCACCCCGCCTGCCGTCATTGAGGCCGAGCAGAAGCCGCGACCGCGCGAAGTGATCTTCGTCATCGACAATTCCGGCTCGATGGGCGGCACCTCGATCGTGCAGGCAAAAGCGAGCCTGATTTACGCGCTCGGACGGCTGCAGCCGAACGACCGCTTCAACGTGATCCGTTTCGACGACACCATGGACGCGCTGTTTCCATCAGCGGTGCCGGCCGACAGCGAGCATCTCGGCCGCGCCAACGCCTTCGTGAGCGCGCTGCGGGCCAATGGTGGCACGGAAATGGTGCCGGCGATGCGGGCGGCGCTGACAGACCGTTCGGATGGTGATTCCGATCATGTCCGCCAGGTCGTGTTCCTGACCGACGGCGCTGTTGGCAACGAGCAGCAATTGTTCGAGACGATCACGGCGATGCGCGGCCGCTCGCGTATCTTCATGGTTGGCATCGGCTCGGCGCCCAACACCTATCTGATGACGCGCGCCGCCGAGCTTGGCCGCGGCGCCTTTACCCATATCGGCTCCACCGACCAGGTCGAGGAGCGCATGCGCGCGCTGTTCGCCAAGCTCGAGAATCCCGCGGTGACCAGTCTCTCCGCCAAATTCTCCGACGCACATGCCGAGGTTACGCCGGCGATCGTTCCCGACCTCTATCGCGGCGAGCCGCTGGTGCTGGCGGCTAGGCTCGACAAGCTCGCAGGCTCGGTCGAGATCAAGGGCCGCATCGGCGATCGCCCCTGGCTCGTGACGCTGCCGCTGGCGAACGTCGCCGAAGGCAAGGGCCTGTCGAAGCTGTGGGCGCGGCGCAAGATCGACGATGCCGAGGTTGCGCGCACCACGCGGCAGGCGAGTCCTGACGATGCCGACAAGACCATCCTCGCACTGGCGCTCGAGCATCAGCTCGTGACCCGGCTCACCAGCCTGGTTGCGGTCGACAAGACTCCGAGCCGGCCCGATGGCGAGCCGCTGAAAGTGAGCGAATTGCCGCTCAACCTGCCCGCCGGCTGGGATTTCGCAAAGGTCTTCGGCGATGGCCCGCAATTGCCGGTGGCACCGATCGAGCGGCGCGCGGAAGGCGATGGCCGGGTGCAGCTCGCGGCCCTGAAACGCCCGGCAGTGGTGCAGGCGCCCGACACGGTCAAGCTGCCGAAAACCGCGACCGACGCCGAGTTGAAGATGATCGCGGGCGCGATCCTGCTCACGCTCAGCCTGCTCCTGTTCGCATTCATCCGGCGTCAGAACTTCGCCCACTGACGCCGAATGCCAAGAGGAGGCGCCCCCACCTCCTCTTGGCGCGCGCGGCCTCCCGTCCCGAAGGCCGCGCGCGGGACTTTATCCACACTCGTCATTGCGAGCGCAGCGAAGCAATCCATGCCACCACTTGCGGAGAGATGGATTGCTTCGTCGCTGCGCTCCTCGCAATGACGACGGAGTATCGGTCAAATGTCGCGTTTCCTTGCCCCCTTCCTCCTCGCCCTTCCCGGCCTTATCCTGTTCGGCCAGGGCGCCTACATCCACGCCAAAGCCCTCCTCGCTCAGGTCCTGCTCGAACGCGCCTTCAGCAAAACCATCGCGACCGGGCATCCGACGAAACCATGGTCATGGGCCGACACCTGGCCGGTCGCACGCATCGAGGTGAAGCGGCTCGATGCCAGCACCATCGTGCTCGCGGGCTCCAGCGGTCAGGCGCTCGCCTTCGGCCCGGGCCATGTCGAACTCACACCCGACGCCGGCGAACGCGGCGTTGCCGTCTACTCCGCGCATCGCGACACCCATTTTCGTTTCCTGAAAGATGTCGTCATCGGGGACGCGATCGATATCACCCGCAGCGACGGCAAGACCTTCCGCTATCGCGCCGACAGAAGCTCCGTGGTGCGCTTCGATGCCTCCGGCATCGATCCGCTCTCGAACGGATACGAGCTGGTGCTCTCGACCTGTTGGCCATTCGACGCGCTGACATCGGGGCCGGAACGCTATCTCCTGCACGCGACGATGATCGAATCCGGCTCCTCGCGGATGACAACACCGTGAATATTGTCCGCGCGGTGGGATATCGCATCAAAGCGTAGCGGCATGCAGCCAAGGTGAGTTGCCACGCCGCGCAGGGCTCAATAGAAATAGCAAAAAAACATGGCGCACAGTGTTCGCTGCAGCGCCACAGGAAACGACAAGGCAGAGTCCATGGAAGCTCAATTCAGCCCCGCGTCTGCTCCGACTGAGAAATGGTCGCCGTCGCGTGATGCCAGCGACGTGGTCAAGCAGATCCATGCGATGCTGCACCCGCGCAACATCGTGCTGGTCGGCGCCACCGACAAGCCCGGCAATTACGCCGAGCGGATCTGGAACAACCTGATCAAATACGGATACCGCGGCGGGCTCTATCCGGTTAACGCCAAGCGCGAGACGATCTGGGGCGTCACCTGCTACAAGGATTTTGCGAGCCTCCCCGACAAGCCAGATCATGTGCTGGTGCTGGTGCCGGCGCGCTTTGCGGTGCAGGTGATCCGCGATGCGGCTGCCGCCGGCGCGCGCTCGGCGACCATCGTCACCTCCGGCTTCAGCGAGTTGCAGGACGAAGAAAGTCAACGCCTCGCGGTGGACTTGAAGAAGGCGGTGCACGAGACCGGGCTTGCCGTTACCGGACCAAATTGTCTTGGGAACCTGAGCGCCGGTGAAAACCTCTTCACCAATATCGACGACCGCATCGTCACGATGGAAGCCGGGCCGGTGGCGATCGCCGGCCAATCCGGCGCGATCGTGATGGCGATCCGCCAGACGTTGGAGGATCGTGGCGTCGGTGTCGGCTACATGGTGACGACCGGCAACGAGAGCGGGCTGACCACGCCCGACCTGATGACCTATTTCGCCACTGACCCGAGCATCCGCGTCATCGTGGTGTACCTGGAGGGCGTGCGGAACACGAAGGCGTTCCGCGATGCCTGCAAGGCCGCGCGTGCCGCCGGCAAGCCGGTGATCGCGCTCAAGCTCGGCGCCTCCGAGGGTGGCCGCGCCGCGGCGATGGCGCATACCGGCGCACTCGCCGGCTCGATCGAAACCTTTGACGCGATCTCGACCCGCGAAGGCGTGATCCGCGTCCGTGGCCTCGATGAATTGATCGAGACCACCGAATGCTTCGTGCATGCCGACCTGCCGAAGGGCAACCGGCTCGCCGCGGTATCGCTGTCCGGCGGCAAGCGCGGACTGCTGATCGATGCGTTCTATGCGGCCGGATTGAACTTCGCGCCGCTCAGCCCGAACGCGACCGAGCAACTCGCCAAGATGCTCGGTCCCGGCAGCATTGTCGGCAATCCGCTGGACGCCGGCTTTGCCGCCGTGGTCGATCCCTCCGTCTACATGAAGTCGATCAAGATCATGATCGATGACCCTGATACCGACATTGTCATCATCGACGCCGAACTGCCGAAGGCGCCGCATGAATTGCGTGAACGCAATCTTCACATCGTCAACGAGATGGCTGCCAAGGCGGGCAAGCCCGTGATCTATATCAGCGCGATGTCGATCGGCTTCACCGAACATACCAAGGCTCTGCGCAAGACGCTGCAGAGCGTCGCCGTGCTGCAGGGGCTCGACCGCGCGGTCGGCGCGATCAAATCGCTGATCGAATACGCGCAGCTTCGCAAGGAAGTACCTGATATCGTCTCGAGCTCGTCAGCATCCGCGCGCGCGATGCTGGAGAAGGCGCTGAACGGCGCCAACGGCACGGCTGCGCTCGACGAGGTCGCGTCGAAGAAGCTGCTCAAGGCGTACGGCATTCCGATCTCGAAGGAGGAGATCGCGCAGACGGCAACTGAAGCTGCGACGATCGCCAGGAAGATCGGCTTCCCTGTGGTCGCCAAGGTGGTCAGCGCTGATATCCTGCACAAGTCCGATATCGGCGGCGTGGTGCTGAACCTCAACAGCGCGACCGAGGTGAGGAAGGCGTTCAACGACATCACGGCGCGGGTCAGGAAGCTGAAGAACAAGCCGAAGCTCGAGGGCATCCTGATCGCGCAGCAGGTCAAGGCCGATCTGGAACTCGTGGTCGGCGCCTCACTCGACGCCGAGATGGGCCCCGTGGTGCTGTTCGGCACCGGCGGCGTCGATATCGAACTAATGAAGGACGTCGCGCTGGCCGGCGCGCCGCTCGACGCGGAAGAAGCAAAACAGCTCATCGCGAGGACAAAAGCCGGCATCAAGCTGAAGGGCTATCGCGGCAGGCCGGCACTGCACGAAGCCTCCGCCGTGAAGGCGCTGGTCGGGCTCTCCAACCTGATCGCGGATGCCGGCAACCGCATCGCCTCGATCGACATCAATCCGTTCCTGATCAACACGAAGCTGGGCGTTGCGGTGGATGCGCTGATCGTGCTGAACAACGCCGCGGCAAATAAAGCGGCGGGGCATTGATCTCTTCTCGTCATGCGCGGGCTTGACCCGCGCATCCATCGAGAAATGAGTCGTGTGGGAAGGATGGATTGCCGGGTCAAGCCCGGCAATGACGCCAGGAGCTAGAACCCCGCGCCCCACTGCCTTGCGGTCTGCAAGATCCAGTCGCGATACAGCGTCAGTGGCGTGACGCCGGTGATGCCGCCGCAGCCGGCGGCATTGTTCGGTCCGGTCGACCAGCTGATGACGCCGATAATCGCAGGCCCCGTTTGCTTGTCCTCGAATACCGGGCCGCCGGAATCGCCGGTGCAGGCCCCCAGCCCGTCGCGCGCACCCTTGGCGAGCGGATCAACCAGGCGGATCTGCAGCGTGCCCGGCTGGCCGGTCGCGATCAGGCCGGCGACGCGGACCATGCCGCCGCTTTTGCCATCGCCGCGCACGGTGACGCCGATCCCTGCGATGGTGAAGCGGCTGCCGACGACAACCGGAATGTTCGGCGCACCGAGTGCCGCGGGCGCCTTGCCGGCGGCCGGCGCGGCAAGCTGCAGCAGCGCCACGTCGGCCGTGGCACGATGGGACGTCATGGCGTCCATCCTGAATGCGGGATGGATCGCGATGCTCTTCACATCCTTCAATTGCGGCTGCCGGTCCGGGCCATATTCGACGATCTTGTAGTCCGCGCCGGGCTGCACGCAATGCGCCGCCGTCAGCACCACCTTCGGTGCGATCAGCGCGCCGGTGCAGAAATTGCCGCGCGAGCCGACGATGGTGATGACGGAGCGGCCGACGCCTTCGGCAGACGGCACGCCGCCGCCGACAATGGCGGAGGCCGGCGTGGAGGCGAGCAGCGCGAGCGCTGCAAATGTCGCGATTGCTTTCATGAGCACAGCAATAGCTTGCGTCCCGCGCATCGCCAAGCCGGCGGATTCAGGCGAAAGCGTTTTCGAGCGAAGTGGATACCGGTCCGCGTGAAGAAAACGCGTCAAAACAAGAATCTAGAGCTTCGGTTCTGATTCAATCAGAACCGAATATGCTCTGGCTCCGTAAATCGATCCGTGTTAGCGGCTCGGTCAACACACATAACGGCAGGCAGCAGGAAATGATCGAGGCAGTGATCTGGGATTTCGGCGGCGTCTTGACCACCTCGCCGTTCGAGGCGTTCACCCGGTTCGAGACCGAACGCGGCCTGCCCGCCGACATCGTCCGCCGCACCAACGCCGCCAACCACCTCGAAAACGCGTGGGCGAAATTCGAGCGCGCCGAGATCGATATCGAAACCTTCGATATGCTGTTCGCCGCCGAATCGCTGGCGCTCGGCGCCGAGGTGCGCGGCAGGGACGTGCTGCCGCTGCTGCAGGGCGACCTACGCCCTGAAATGGTAGAAGCGCTGAAGCGCGTCAATGCCAAATTCAAGACCGGCTGCATCACCAACAATCTGCCGGCGAACGCGATCGGAAGCAGAAGCGGCCGCACGCTCTATGTCGCCGAGGTGATGGCGCTGTTCGATCACGTGATCGAGTCCGCCAAGATCGGCCTGCGCAAGCCCGATCCGCGCATCTACAAGCTGATGGTAGAAACACTGAAGGTCGATCCGAGCGATTGCGTCTATCTCGACGATCTCGGCGTCAACCTGAAGCCCGCGCGCGAAATGGGCATGACCACAATCAAGGTGGTCAGCGCGGACCAGGCGATTTCCGAGCTTGAGGCGGCAACCGGGCTGGTATTGCGCTAGGCACGGACTTCTCCCTCTCCCCGCCCCGTTCTTACGGGGGAGGGTTGGGGTGAAAGCCAGCCTCCGCAAACACCATGACAGATGGACTCGCGGAGAGTTCCCCTCACCCGAAATTCAAGCTGCGCTTGAATGTCGACCTCTCCCCGCAAGCGGAGCGAGGTGAGACTGAGCGCGCTTGCAACGCCAGCGAGTCATTCGGCCTTGATCTTGGCGGTGCGGATGATGTTGCCCCAGCGTTCGGTCTCGGACTTGATGAAGGCGCGGAAGTCCTCGGGCTAACCGCCTTTGACTACGGCGCCCATCTCGCGAAAGCTGTCCTTCACCTTCTGATCGCCGAGCGCGAGGTCGATCTCCTTGTTCAATCGCACCACGATCTCCTTTGGCGTGCCGGCCGGAACCAGGAAGCCCCACCAGACGGTGGCCTCGACGCCGGGGAAACCGGCCTCGGTGACGGTCGGGACATCCGGCAACAGCACCAGTCGCTCGCGCGAGCTGATGGCGACGGGACCGAGCTGGTTGGCGCGGATCTGCGGCATGCCCTGCACGGGATCGACGAACATGAAGGAGACGCGGCCGGCTATGATATCGACCATCGCCTGCGCGCCGCCCTTGTACGGCACATGCAGCGCCTGGATGCCGGTCACCTGCTTGAAGATCTCCGCCGCAAGATGGCCCGAGGTGCCGGTGCCCGCGGAGGCAAAGGTGAGCTTGTCCGGCGTCGCCTTGGCCATGTCGACGAGGTCCTTGACCGTCTTGGCCTCGAATTGCGGCTGCACCACCAGGATCAACGGCGAATAGCCGACCAGGGCGACCGGCTCCAGGTCCTTCTCCGCGTTGAACGGCAGGCTGTCGAACAATGCTTCATTGGTCGCGAGGTTGTTGGCAGCGATCAAGACGTTGTAGCCGTCGGGATCGGACTTGGCGACGAAGCCGGTCGCGATATTGCCGCTGGCGCCGGGCCGGTTCTCGATCACGATCGGCTGGCCGAGCTGCGGGCCGGCCTGCTGCATCACGGTGCGCGCGACGATATCGACTGCGCCGCCCGCCGAGAACGGCACAGCGACATGGATCGGGCGCTCGGGATACCGGCAGCAAAAGCCATCCTGGGTAGGCCAGGCAATAGCGTAGCGCCGGCAAGCAGCGACAGGATGGTGCGTCGGTTGATAAAACCGGCAAGACTGCGCCCGACACGCTGCCCGCTTTCATCTCCGCCGGTCATGAGCCGGCCTGGGCCATCTTCCGCTTCGGCACCGAATATCCAAAAGTGTTTCCCGGGCTGCAGTTTCCGCTGGCGGCGCAGGACGAGTTCTGGAAGCAGATGGTGCCGGACTGGCACTATTCGATGACGCCGCCGGTCCCGACCGTGAAGGCGCTGTCCGAACTGTCCGAGCGACTCGGCAAGACGGTACTCATCAGCCATTCGCAATCCGGCATCTTCCCGTTCCAGACGGCGGCGATGAGTCCGAAGGGAATAACTGCCATCATCTCGATCGAGCCGGTAGCATGTCCGGGCGCCGACTTCGATATGACGGCGCTCAAGCAGATTCCGACGCTGGTCCTGTTCGGAGACTTCGTCAGCCAGTCGGAGGTGTGGAGCAAGCGGCTGGAAGGCTGCAGAAGTTTCGTCCAGGCCGCCAAGGCCGCCGGCATCGACGCTGCAGTCGTCGCCCTGCCGGACATCGGCATTCACGGCAACTCCCACATGCTGATGCAGGATAAGAACAATCTGCAGGTCGCCGACTGGCTGATCGATTGGCTCGCGACGCACGTCGAGAAGCGCGCCGCGAAATGACGCTCGCTTTAGAGGAGAAAGGACATCGCCTTTTCCCCGCGCAAAGTGGCGTAAGGCTCGGCGCGGCTATGCCAGTTGCTGCGGGCCTAGGCTGCCGAGCCACATGCGGGCCGAGTGGATGTTGTGAAAGTCCTTGATCGCAATTTCCCGAGCCAGCTTCGAATGGATGCTTCCGATCGAGACCTTGCCGAAGAATGTCAGCGACACGGCAGTGGCAACGGCCTTGAGACCCGCCGCGCGTGCCCGCGGCAGCCAATTTTCCACGATCCACTTCTGATCTTCCGCGTGGACGATCGGCAGGTCCGAATCATCGCCCAGGATCCTGTCGGCGGCATGCTGCGTGAGCATGCCAAGGATGATCTCATGAACGAAGCGAAGCTGGGCGCTGGTCGCGTATTTCCGCCACACCACTGCAATGCAGGGTATGCTTTCGTCATATGAGAGCGAACAGATCGGGTTGTCGTGCGGACTGTTCAACAAGTGGATCCCATCGATGGATTCGGTTTCGATGATCCGCTTCAGCTCCGCCAGCGCGCCCATTCTGTCCCTCTTCTGTCGGCTGCGTTTCCACGCGAGACAGCGGCATACTAGCGATCTGCCGGGGCATTTGGAACACCGTGCAGAGCAATCATGGTTGCGGCGTGCTGCGGTTCCATCTGCCGCATGTCGGGCACACGCTGCAGGCTTTCGATCATCGCCCGTGCGATCTCGCGCTCGCCCATGATGACGGTATCGGCGCCCAGTCGCGTGAGATGATCGACCTCGGCATCCGAATGGGCGCGGGCGATGATCCGGATTTGTGGATTGGCGACGCGCGCCTGCTGAACGATCTGTCCGGCTTCGAACGCTTCGGGAATCGCGACCACCAGATATCGGGCCGCGGACGGATTGGCGGCGGCGAGCACGTCGGCGCGGGCCGCATTGCCCATGATCGCCTCGATATTGTTCTGCTTGAGCCCGGCGACGACCGCATCGGCATCTTCGATGACGAGGAACGGTTGGCCCGCCTCCTTCATGGCACTGCCGACGATGTTCCCGACCCGGCCGTAGCCGACCAGGATCGCGTGATCGGTCAGGCTTGTGACCGGGATCGGTTCGCGGGCGGCAGGAGCGGCTGTCTCCCCCGATGACCGGTCCCGATCATGGCGCGCTATCAGCCAGTCCACGCCTGCGAAGATCAGCGGATTGAGCATGATCGAGAGGATCGCTCCGGCCAGGATCAGGTCGCGACCTTCCTTGGGAAGCAGATTGGTTACAACGCCGATCTCCGCCAGGATGAAGGAGAACTCTCCGATCTGGGCGAGACTGGCGGAGATCGTCAGCGCCGTGGAGACCGGATGCCTGAAGGCCAGCACGATAAAGAAGGCTGCCACGGATTTTCCGATGGTGATGATGAACAGCGTGGCGATCAGCGGCCACGGCTCGCGGATCACGCTCATCGGATCGAACAGCATGCCGACGGAAACGAAGAACAGCACCGCAAAAGCGTCCCGCAGCGGCAGCGACTCCTGCGCGGCGCGCTGGCTGAGCGGGGATTCCGTCAGCATCATCCCGGCGAAGAAGGCGCCGAGCGCGAGCGAAACGTCGAACAGCTTGGTCGCACCGAATGCAACGCCGAGCGCGATCGCCAGCACGGCGAGCCGGAACAGCTCGCGGGAGCCGGTGTGCGCAACATAGTGGAGGATCCAGGGGATGAGCCTGCGCCCCACCACCAGCATCAGGGCGATGAACAGGCCGACCTTGGCGATTGTGAGCAACAATGTGCCCGTGAGTCCAAGACCAAGGCGCGCCGCGAGCGGACCGGCGGTCTGCGCATCGCCGTTGCCGCCGAGCACGCTCGCAAGCGCGGGCAGCAGCACGAGCGCGAGCACCATCGCCAGATCTTCGACAATCAGCCAGCCGACGGCGATCTTGCCACGATCGGTATCCATCAACCGCCGCTCCTGCATCGCGCGAAGCAGCACGACGGTGCTGGCGACCGACAATGCCAACCCGAACACGAGGCCCGCTCCAACTGACCATTCCATGGCCAGGGCGAGTCCGAGCCCCATCAGCGTCGCGACGGCGATCTGGACGACGGCACCGGGCAGCGCGATGGCGCGGACAGACAGGAGATCGTTGAGAGAGAAGTGCAGGCCCACCCCGAACATCAGCAGGATGATGCCTAGTTCCGCCAGCTCCGTTGCCAGCGACTGGTCCGCCACGAAGCCGGGCGTAAACGGACCGGCCGCAACTCCCGCGAGCAGATAGCCAACCAATGGTGGAAGTCGGAACCGCTGGGCGAGGGCACCGAACACAAAAGCGAGCCCAAGCCCTGCGACAATGGTCGCGATAAGTGGCGTATCATGCAGCATTTTCGGCTTTTCGCACAATCTGCCGCCGATGTCTCGCGGACCATTTGTGGCGGCGTGTCGCACGTGCTGCTCGTGTTGATTGGCCCCGTAGCCCGGGTGGAGCGCAGCGCAACCCGGAACCTCTGCATCAACGTTTACGAGCGTCCCGGGTTACGCTGACGCTCCACCCGGGCTACATACCACCCCGATGGAAACCGATGCGCAGTCCCTCAGGATCGAAGTCGAACATGCCGGCGCGGTCTCGGCGCTGCTGCTTCGTCCGCCGCAGGCGCGCGCCACTTACGTGTTTGCCCACGGTGCCGGTGCCGACATGACGCATGCCTCGATGGAGGCGATTGCCGCAGGCCTTGCCGCGCGCGGCATCGCGACGTTGCGTTACCAGTTCCCCTACATGGAGAAAGGCAGCAAGCGGCCCGATCCGCCCGCGATTGCGCATGCCACCGTGCGCGCCGCGGTGGCGGAAGCTGCAGAGCGGTGCGCCGGGCTGCCGATCTTTGCCGGCGGTAAATCCTTCGGCGGACGGATGACCTCGCAGGCGCAGGCAATCAAGCCGCTTGCCGGCATGCGCGGCCTGGTGTTTCTCGCCTTCCCGCTGCATACAGCCGGAAAGCCATCCACCGAGCGGGCAAAGCATCTCGCGGATATCAAAATCCCGATGCTGTTCCTGCAGGGCACGCGCGATGCGTTGGCGGAATTGAAGCTGCTCGAGCCGGTGGTCAAGGAGCTCGGATCATTGGCGACGCTGCATCTGGTGAAGGAAGCCGATCATTCCTTCCATGTGCTGGTCCGTTCAGGCCGCAACGACCGCGAGGTGATGGACGAGGTGCTCGATGCATTCGCAGCGTGGGCGGATTCGATCCTTTGACGCCTTCCGTTCAGTGAGCGCTCCCCTCACGCTTCTCCCAGATCGATCTGCGTCAATATCCCCTGCCGCAGCGCCAGCCGTACCAGCTCGATATCCGAGCCGACGCCGAGCTTGTCCTTGATGAGGGAGTGCAGGTTCGCCACCGTCTTGGGACTGATGTGAAGCGCCTCGGCGATTTCCTCGGTCGTCCTCTCGGCCAGCAGCATGCGCAGCACTTCGAATTCGCGCGCGGAGAGAACATCCGCGGCAGCGGCTTCGCCAGCAAGCCGGCTGAGCGCCAGTTCATGATCGATATCAGGACTGATGGCGATCTTTCCGGCCAGAACGTCCATCACGGCGTGCACCAGCGTCTCGGGCGGGCTTGTCTTGGTGACATAGCCGCTGGCGCCGGCACGGATCGCCTGCACCGCGAAGGCCGCGTTCTGGTGCATCGTGAACACGAGGATCCTGGCGCGCTTGTCCCATTGCCGGATGCGCCTGATCGCCTCGATACCGCCGATGCCGGGCATGCTCAGATCCATGATGACCAGGTCGGGCTCGGTGGCCTTGAACAACCGATAGGCCTCGGCGCCATCGGAGGCTTCGGCAACGACGCGCAATCCCGGCTGCTTCTGCAGCACCGAGCGATAGCCCTCGCGAACGACGGCGTGATCGTCGACCAGCATGATGGCGTGGCCACCGCCATTCATGCCGCACGCTCCAGGCTGGCGCCATGCTGTCCGGACGGCGCGACGGGAATAACGACGCGCAAGGCGGAGCCGCCGTTTTGCCCAGCTTCAAACCTCAGCCGCCCTCCGAGGGCGGCGACGCGCTCGCGCATCCCGAGCAAACCCATTCCGGATTTGACGGCGGGATCGCCGAGCCGGCCATCATCCTCAATGTCGAGCTCGATTGTAGCGCCCTCATTCGAGGGAGCCTCCGCCTCACGCATGCTCAGTCGTAGCATGACCCGCGTCGCGCCCGCATGCTTGGCCGCGTTGGTGAGCGCTTCCTGCACGATGCGGTAGAGATTGGCGCTGACCGCCGCAGGCGTATTCTCCAACCGACCGAAAAAAATGATTTCGAAGCGGGGCTGTCCCCGGCTGCGCCCGTTCCAGCCGGCGACCAGACCTTCCAGGCTTGCCGCCAGTCCAAGTTCCTCGACGTCGGGCGGACGCAATCTGAACAGCGCGCCGCGCAGGGTCTCCATCATGTCGGTCGCAATCCGCGCAATGCCGTCGCATTCGGCGAGATTGGCGGGACAATCTTGTCCCGCGGTATGGCGGGCCGATGCCGCCAGCGCGCGGATCGCGGCGAGCGACTGCCCGAATTCATCATGCAGCTCCCGCGCCAGATGCCGCCGCTCCTCGTCCTGCAGCGCGATCAGCCTGCGGGTCAATTCGCTGCGCTCGGACAGCGCCGTGCCGAGGCTCTCCGCGAGGTGATTGAACACGTCGCGGATGGTCGAAAGCTCGGCAAGATCGAACGGCGGCAGGCGCGCGGTGAGGTCGCCTGCAGCGATCCGCTCGAGACCGCTCCGGATCAACCGCGTCGGACGCAGCGCGCGTGCAAGGGCCGCATAGACCAGCGCGCACAATAACGGCAGCGCGAGCGCGAGCACGGTCATCAGACGGCCCGCTTCGTGCCAGGCCCCGGCCGTGAGCACGGCCGGATCGACCCAGACGACGGCCTCGCCGATGATGGCGCCGCGAGACATCACGGGCCGCGTGGCCTCTCGGCCGGGATCGAACAGGCTGCGATAGAACGCCGCGAATATTTGTGGCGGAGCGCTGTCCTCGTTCGGCGCGCCGCCGCAGAAGCGCTGCCGGATATCGCCATCGCTGGCGCGAAACGCAAGACAGAGACCGGGCGTTATGACCGCCGTCGCGACATTGTCGAGGTCGGGAAATTCGGGCCGCGGATTGTTCACCCACTGGATCTTGTTTTGCTGCAGCTCCAGCGTCTTTGCCGCGACTTCGGCGATCGCATTGGTCCTGGCGCGCACGGACCTATCGGCGTCGATGAGGAAATAGGCCGAGATGGCCGCAAAGCAGAGGGCAGATACGGCCGCAACGCGCAGCATCAACCGTACCTTCAGATCGCTCCTGTGGTCCCACATTTTGCGGATCCCCCTCGCGCGGACAACTTTGGACTCCCGCTCTACGAGCGGGACCCATACATTTAACGGCAGAATGCAAGCGGCGGAAAGCGCTGCTCGCAACCCGAGAATGACGTCGTGAAGTTTTCCCGGTTACCGTCGGGAGGGCTCAGCTTCAGAGGTGGGCCTGGTCGGCATAGCCTGGACGTCCGCATGATCACTGAAAGGTCCGCCGATGCGCCGATCCCGTCTTGGTTTGCATGCCGTTGCCGTGCTTGGGCTCTTGCTGGGCTTCGGTTTCGCCAATGCCGATACCGGAGCGCCCGCAGCCCGGACTTTGGGCGTCACGATTGAAGACTTCGGCTATCTCGACACCTCGGGCGAGCCTATCGATCAGACCGCCGCCCATCAAAAGCGCCTGCAGGCGTTCATGGCCGCGCTGAGACGCGACGTCGAGGCGGACGGACACTACCGCCTCGTCCCGCCCTCGACGGACGATCGGGCGACGTCCGCCGAGCGCATGCAGGCCGCGGCGCAAGGCGGCGCCAATGTCCTGATCACAGGCGCGGTGCAGAAGATGAGCACCCTGGTCCAGTTCGCAAGCGCGGCGGTCATCGACGTCGGCACCAACCGTATCCTGTTCGAAAGGCGCTACACGTTTCGGGGCGACAATGACGAGGCGTGGGATCGCGCCGAGACCTTCCTATCCCGCGACATTCGTGCGGCACTTGCGGCGCAGCTAGCAGCTGCTCCGGCAATTGCGTCTGCGCCTATCGCGCTTGCGGTGTTCGACTTCGAGCTGGAAGATACCACTGCCGCCGCTCAGGCAAGCGGCGTCGCGGCTTCGGATGCGGCACAATTGGCCGATGCCACCAATGGCGTTCGCGAACTGCTCGCGCAATCGGGCCGCTACCACGTGATCGAGACCAGCGGCACGAAGGCGGAAGCGGTCAAGACGCATACGCTGCGCGACTGCGGCGGCTGCGAAGCCGGCATCGCCCTGAAACTCGGCGCGGATCAATCGCTGATCGGCGTGGTGCGGCGGGTCAGCCGCACCGAATACACGATCGGATTTCAAGTCCGCGACATCAGGACCGGCGCCGTCGTTTCGCGGGCCGACAGCGGGCTTCGCATGGGCGCCGACTATTCGTGGCGGCGGGGCGCCGTGCGCCTGGTCAAGGATCACCTGCTCGAGAGGCAGGCGCAGCAGTAAGCGGCTGCACACGACGCGCCACCTCGGAGCGCCGGCCGGCGGCCCGAACAACCGCGTTGGCAACAGCAGTGATGTCAGAGCATGTTGCCGATGATCTTCGTCATCTCGGCCGCCGAATACGCCCGCAGCGTCTCGCTGCGAACATTGCCGAGGGCGCCGAGGCTGAGACTGAGCGACATGGCGGACGACTCATCCGGCGCCTCGAGGAAGGTCACGACGTCATATCGCCCCTGGGTCCAGCAGATCTCCTTCACCGTCACGCCGAACGTCTTCGCCATTTCCTTGAAAGCTTCCGCTCGCTTCGGAGAGTCCTTGGCGTTGCGGATTCCCTGATCGGTGAACTTCGCCAACACGACATAAGTTACCATGGCCGTCCTCCCTAGGTTAGGACCCTGTGCAACTTGGCATGAGGAAGTCGCGCTGAGCATGCCACAGCGGCCCGCAAGCGGCCACAGGCTCCTTGAGGAAGGTCATGGGACGTGACCAATTTTGCCAGGCGGCTTCAACTTGGCTACGATGACGCCATGGCACCGACAAGAATCCTGATCGTCAATCCCAACACCACCGTCACGATGACCGAGACCATCGCCGCCGCGGCGCGCGCGGTGGCATCTCCCGGCACTGAGATTGCTGCCGTGACCTCGGCGATCGGGCCGGTCTCGATCGAAGGATATTACGACGAGGCCTTCGCGGTCCCCGGCCTGATCCAGGCGCTACTCGGCGCGCAGCACGCTGATGCCGGCATCATCGCCTGCTTCGACGACACCGGATTGGATGCGGCGCGATCGGCGGCGCCATTCCCGGTGGTCGGCATTTGCGAGGCGGCGCTGGTCACCGCCGGCCAACTCGCAAAGCGCATCGCGATCGTCACCACGCTGCCGCGATCGGTCGTGCCGCTGCAAGAGCTAGTGCGTCGCTATGGATTTGCCGAACGGGTCTCGGTGACAGCATGCAACGTCGGGGTGCTCGATCTGGAAAAACCGGGCTCGGGCGCGGAGGAAAAGCTTCGCGCTGAGATCGAGCAGGCGCTGGACCGCGGCGCGGAGGCGATCGTGCTGGGCTGCGCAGGCATGGCCGATCTTGCGGCCGCACTGTCGCAGAAATTCGGCGTCCCCGTCATCGATGGCGTCGCCGCCGCGGTGAAGCAGGCCGAGGCGCTGGTCGGCCTCAAGCTCACGACCTCGCGCCGCGGCGCCTACGCGCTTCCAGCCGCGAAGGGCTACATGGGCTTGCTCAAGGAATTTGCGCCTAAGGCGACATGATTCGTCATTGCGGGCGCAGCGAAGCGATCCATGCCGCCACTTGCGGAGACGTGGATTGCTTCGTCGCTTCGCTCCTTGCAACGACGGTGGAAAGGCTCACGCTGCTGGCGGCGCGCCGTAGATGCGGTCGCGCAAGCGGCGCATCCCGGCGAGCCAGCGGTCACGATTGGACGCTTTTCGCTGTATGTACTCCTGCACCTGCGGGTGCGAGAGGATCAGGAAGCGTTCTTCCGCCATCGCCTCGATCACGATGCGCGCGACTTCGGCCGGCTGCATGACGCCATCGACCCGCGCCGCGCTCGGGCCCGGCGTGGTCATGCCCGTCTGCACCGATTGCGGGCACAGCACGGAGACGCGGATGCCGCGGTCGCCATACTGGATGGCAAGATGCTCGGCGAGCGCGACCGCGGCGTTCTTGGTCACGCCATACGGCATCGAGTTCAGCGACGCCAAGAGACCCGCGGCGGACGCCGTGTTGAGCAGATAGCCGGAGCCGCGCGCGAGCATGCCGGGCACCAGCGCCCGCGCCGCGAACACGTGGCTCATCACGTGCACGCGCCAGCTCACATCCCAGTCGGCATCGGAGGCGGTCTCCTGTCCCTTGCGCGACAGCCCGGCATTGGAGAAGAAGATGTCGACCGGGCCATATTTGACTTCCGCCGCCGCGACCAGCGCCTTGATGTCCTCTTCCAGCCCGACATCGGCGGTCACCGCCAGCCCGTCGATAGCGCCGGCGACGCTCGCGAGCCGCTCGCGCGTGGTCTTGAGATCGGCGACGACAACGCCGCGGGCCCCAGCCTCGGCATAGGCCCGCGCCACGGCCTCGCCGATACCGCCAGCCGCTCCGGTCACGACGCAGACCTTGTCTTTCACATGCACGACGGAGCACTCCCTTTTCGGTTTGACTCATCTTTTCGCCGCCTAGCGGGGCTGGCAACCGCTTTCTGGATGGCGCTTCTAGAGCTTCGGTTCTGATTGAATCAGAACCGAAGCGCTAGATTCTTGTTTTGACGCGTTTTCTTCACGCGAACCGGTGCTCACCTCGCTCGAACGCTCTAGTCCCGATTCGGACGCAATCGGGACCCGCGGAACCGCCCATCCATGGCTTGACTCGGGTTTGAAATCTGATTTCATATATGCAAATAAGAAGTCATATATGAAATGAGGGAAACCATGGCCGTCCTGCCCGAAGCTGCCATCAACCACTACCGTGAGCACGGCTACTACGCGCCGATCAGGGTCATGTCGGCGGGCGAGGTCGAAGGCATTCGCACGAAACTGGAGGCGCATGAGGCCGCGTACGGCCTGCTCAAAGGATCGATGCGCCACAAGAGCCATCTGCTGTTCACTTGGCTTGATGGCCTGATCCGCCATCCGGCCATTCTCGATGCAGTCGAAAGCGTGATCGGCCCCGACATCCTCTGCTGGAGTTCCACCTTCTTCATCAAGGAGGCCCGCGATCCCGGCTTCGTCTCCTGGCATCAGGACTCGACCTATTGGGGGCTCGACCCCGCCGATATCGTCACCGCGTGGGTCGCGCTGTCCGAAAGCACCGCCGAGAATGGCGCCATGCGCGTCATTCCCGATACCCAGACGCTGGAGCAGGTCGCCCACCGCGACACCTTTGCGACCGACAACCTGCTGACGCGCGGACAGGAGATCGCGGTCGACGTCGATGAGAGCAAGGCGGTGATGCTGCAGCTTCAGCCCGGCGAGATGTCGCTGCATCACGTCCGCCTGATCCATGGCAGCGACCCGAACCCATCGGGCAAGCGCCGGATCGGCTTTGCCATCCGCTATCTGCCGACCCATGTGCGGCAGGTGGTGGGAACGAACGACAGCGCCACGCTGGTGCGTGGCGTCGACCGCTACAGCAACTTCGCGCCGGAATATGCTCCGGAGAGCGACCTGTCCGAGGCCGCGATAGCCTTCCACGCCCACGTCATGGGCGACCAGCAGAAGGTCTTGATGCGGAACACGCAAGCGAGCGCCATGCGATGAGCATGCAGCCGATGGAGAGCAAGCCCAGATGACCGACCTGATTACCGATCCCAACGATCCCCGGCGCCGTATGTTCGGCGATTACCGGTTGAAGCCGAACAGCGGGGTCAATCCACCCTACTCGCCGGCCTATCCCGTGGAGTGGGGCTGCACGTTGCGGACGGTCGAGATCATGACGCGCGTCGCGCCGGGCAAGGTGGCGAGCCTGCTTGCGGATACCCCGTTCGAGATCGCGAGCGACCGCGTCGCCTTCCGTTTCATGGTGTCGCCGGGCCATTCGCTGGCGGTGCATGCCGGGCAGATGTTCGATCTGATGATCACCGTTCCCGTGCGCTACAAGGGCCTGTTCACCGAGACGCATATCTTCATGTATTGCAGCGACCCGATGGGGATCTGCGCCGGCCGTGAGGTCTTCGGCTACACCAAGAAGGATGCGCACTACACCTTCAATGAGCAGCCGGACGGCTCGATCAACGGATCGGTCAGGCGGCGCGGCATTGCGCTGGCGGACTTTTCCTTCACGCCCGATCCGAAGGCGCCGGTCGTCCGCATCGTCGACGGCAACGAGCTGCCCGCCGGCGAAATCCATGTCCGCCGCCTGCCGCATCCGGAGCGCCTGGAGACGGCCTATGCCGACATCGCTTATCGCCGCACGCCGCTGAAATATTCCGCGCCGCTGCCCGGCCGCGCCTCGATGACGCTGCACGCGAGCGAATACGACCCGATCGCGGATCTCAAGCCGGAAATCCTGGGCGCGCAATTCATGGTGTCCGAGGTCTATGGCGGTGGTTTCGAGGTCGAAGACCGGCGGCTGATCGAGCGCCTGATTCCGTAAACGACAACATCGACCCGCGCGCCAAGCACGCGCGGGCGCAACCATCCGTGCGAGAGCGCGGACCATACAAGGGAGGGTTTTGGATATGATAAAGTCTATTTCATTGAACCGGCGCCGGCTGATGGCCGGCCTTGGCGGCATGGCATTGGGCCTTGCCAGCTTCGGCGTAGAGGCACAGGAGCCCGGGCCGCTTCGGCTCGGCGTGCTTACGGATATGTCGAGCCTCTATGCCGATGTCACCGGACCCGGATCGCTGCTGGCGGCGAAGATGGCGGTGGAGGATTTTCAGGCCTCGCCGCACAAGATGACCAGGCCGATCGAAGTCATTAGCGGCGACCACATGAACAAGGCCGATCTCGCCGCCAACATCGCGCGCGAATGGATCGACCGCAACAAGGTCGATGCCATCATCGACGCGCCGAATTCCTCGGTGGCGCTCGCGGTGCGCAACGTCGTGCAGCAGAACAACAAGACGCTCCTGGTGTCGGGCGCGTCCTCGTCCGATCTCACCGGCAAATCATGCTCGCCAAATCTTGTGCACTGGACCTACGACACCTACGCGCTGTCGTCCGGCGCCGCGCGGGCGGTCGTTGGCAGCGGTGGCAAGACCTGGTTCACGCTGACCGCCGATTACGCGTTCGGGCACGCGATGGAGGCGGACATCAAGAACGTCGTGCAGAAACTCGGCGGCAATGTCGTCGGCGGCGTGCGCACGCCGATCAACAGCCAGGATTTCTCCTCCTTCCTCTTGCAGGCGCAGAGCTCGAAGGCAGAGGTCATCGCCCTGATCAATGCCGGCGGCGACACCATCAATTCGATCAAGCAATCGGTCGAGTTCGGCATCCCGCAGGGCGGCCAGCGCGTGGTCGCGACCGTGCTCTATCTCAGTGACGTGCATTCGCTGGGGCTGAAGACGGCGCAGGGCCTGCAGTTCACCGAATCCTTCTACTGGGATCTCAACGACGATACCCGCGCCTGGGCCAAGCGCTTCGCGCCGCGCAACGGCGACCGCTATCCGACCGCGCTGCAAGCCGGTGTCTATGCCGCCACGCTGCACTACCTCAAGGCCGTCGACGCGCTTGGTGCGTCCAGCGACGGCAAGGCAGTTGTGCAGGAGATGAAGAAGCTGCCGACCGACGATCCCCTGTTCGGCAAGGGCAGCGTTCGCGCCGATGGCCGCAAGCTGCACAACATGTATCTGTTCGAGGTCAAGAAGCCGGAAGAGTCCAAGTATCCCTGGGACTATTACAAGCTGATCAAGACCATTCCGCCGAGCGAAGCGTGGCGGCCGCTGGAGGAAGGCGGCTGTGACTTCCTGAAATCATGAAGGGCGACGTAGCGCTCGTCACCGGTGGTGGTGGCGACATCGGGCGGGCGATCGCGGTCGCGCTGGCCCGAACCGCCCCGGCCGTCGCGATCGTCGATATCGATGAGGCGGCGGCCGCGGCGACGGCGCGCCTGGTTGAAGCGGCCGGCGCCAAGGCGCTGGCCGTCCGCGCCGACGTCTCCAGCGCGCCGGAGACGTTGGCGTTTATCGAAACGATCGAGCAGAAGCTGGGTCCGATCGGCATCTTCGCCAACAATGCCGGGATCGAGGGCGTGGTCGCACCGCTGCACGAATACCCTGACGATACGTTCGACCGGCTGATGCAGGTCAATGTCAAGGGCATCTTCCTCGGTCTCAAATACGTGCTGGCGAGGATGAGGCCGCGCGGCCGGGGCGCGATCGTCAACACCGCCTCGACCTCGGCGATCCGTGGCCGTGCGGGGCTCGCCGGCTACGTGGCCTCCAAGCATGCGGTGCTCGGCCTGACCCGCACCGCGGCGCTGGAGGTGACAGGAACGAAGATCAGGGTCAACGCGATCCTGCCGGGGCCGATCGAGTCGCGGATGATCCAGGAGCTCGAGGACCAGGCGCGCGAGCGGTCCGTCACGCCACGCCGCAGCGGTGGTGCGCCGTACGGGAAGCCGGAGAATATCGCCGATGTCGTCGCGTTTCTTGCCTCCGACGCCGCCGTGCATGTCAACGGCGCCGCCTGGGTCGTCGATGGCGGCATGACGGTAGGTTAGAGACGCTCCCTTCACCTCTCCCGCTTGCGGGAGAGGCCGGATCGCATCGTCAGATGCGATCCGGGTGAGGGCTCTGTCCACACGAAGAGTCTCGCCTCGCGGAGACACCCCCACCCCGGCCCTCCCCCGCAAGCGGGAGAGGGAGCACACCTCCACCGTGCCTGCCACTCGACTTCTAAGGCACGCCGCCGATCTTCTCCGACACGATCTTCGCGGCGGCGCGCAACTCGGTGGCGATGGTGGCGGCTTCGCCGGCGGAGATGCGGCCCTCTCGCACCAAGGGCACGGTCAGCGCAGCGACCGCGCGGCCCGACGCTTCCACGATCGGGCAGCTATAGGCGAGGATACGCGTATAGCCGTCGTCGTTGGAGAAATTGCCGCCCTCCGCCGAGATTCGGTCGAGCGCCGCGAGCGCCTTCTTGCCGCTGATGCGATCATTGGCAGCGATGACTTCCGCAAGCTCCTCGCGCCGGCCTTCGAGCTGGAACGCCGCCAGCACCTTCGCCGACGCGTATTGCTGGGTCAGCGGAAACACGGCGCCGACCTTGACCGACCAGCCCATCAGCCATTCCGGCTCGATCCGCGCGATCACCATGAACTGCTCGCCGTGCAGCACGGTGAGATGGCAGGACAACCGCACCCGGCCGGCAAGCTGCTCCATCACGGGCAGCGCGGCCTTCAATAGCCGCTCCGCCGGCGGGAATTGCGAGGCGATCCGGAACAGTTTCAGCGTCAGCGTGTATTCACCCGTCGCCGGATCGCGCGTGACATAGCCGCGGCGCTCCAGCGCCACCAGCATGCGGAAGATCTCGCCGACGGAGCGGCCGACCCGCTCGGCCAACTGCTTCTGGCTGAGACCGCGCGCCTCAGCCGACAGCGCTTCCAGAAGATCCAGCCCCTTTTCAAGGGCGGGAGCGCCCGGTTGCACATTCTTCGTCTTCTTCATCCGTGAAGCCTTGGGACATGCCAGCACATCATCTCCCTGCCGCAGGCGGCAGGGAACGAAGCCTGGATGTACCTGATCACCCGCGCGACGAAAAGTTATCTGCGCGGCTGGTCCACGTGGGCCACCTCCACGCCTGTGAATTGCCTTAACGATTCGCGGCGATTGGCTTCCGCTCTGCGCCCCTTACGACCCGGCCGGTCGAAAACAGGCAACCATAGTCCGCGACATCGCGGTCGATGCCGTTCGACCTCATGAGGTGCCACACCATGCTCTGATTGCTCGTGAGCACGGGGACTCCTGAGACCCTCTCGAGCTCGGCAATCGCCGGCGCCGACTTGATGGCCGTGCAACTGATCAGGCAGGCATCCGCGCGCGGATCGATCGCGCCCTTGGCCCAGTCGAGGATCGCCTCGGGGCTGAGGCCCGCCATTTCCGAATTGGTGTTGATCCCGAGATTGGCGCCGCCCGCGACCTGGAAACCGCTGGCTTCCAGGAACGCGATCTCGCGCGCGTGCACCTCATCGATATAGGGCGTCAGCAGCGAGACCCGCCTCGCGTTCAGGCGCGTCAATCCCGCCAGGATCGCATCCGCCGTGGTGAAGCAGCGGATGCCGAAGGCCGACTGGATGCGCTCACGGATTCCGCCGGCGAGCTCCGGCGCGAAGGTCGAGACCGCCGTACAATGGAATACGATGACATCGACCTCGGCGTCCGCCAGCAGCTCAGAGGCGGCCTCAAGCCGATCGAGCATGCGCATCAGCTCCGGCTTCGAGCTGCCGCGCAACGCCAGCCGTGTCACCAGCATGGAGACTTGCCGCGGCAGCATGGCGCGGATCTCCGGCTCGGCCACCGAATTCCCGGATGGAATGAGCAGCCCGGCGCGAAGCCGGCTGCCGTAGTCGATATCAGATAAGGTCGACATGGTCGTGACCGTCAGGCCGCCGCGACGTCGTGCTGCGCGGCGTGCAGATAGCTGCGGTTGATGTAGTCGGCGGCTTGCGACTTGACGCGGTTGGGCACCGCGCGGATCAAGGAGCTGATCTCGATCAGCGCCTGCACCGCGGCGTCGTTCGCATCTCCATCGCGGGGGAAAATCTCATCCCTGGTGTATTCGTCCCAGGCGCGCTCGGCATAGCGCTGCGCGATCCCGGTTTCGGCGATCGCGATCGGGCTAACGCCGGCACGGTTGGCAAAGAACCACTCATGCGCCCGCACGAAGGCCCGCATGAAGCGGTGCAGCGCGTCCGTATTCGCCTTTGCCCAGCGGCTGTCGACGTTCAGCGAGGTGAACTGGAAATACGGCACCTCCTGCCGCGGCTCGCACAGGCTGGGATAGCCTTGGTCGATCGCCATGTAATTCAGCGGCGCGCCCTGCAGGCCGGCATCGATCTCGCCGGACTGCAGCATCTGCCAGCGCGTCAGGATCGGGCCGACCGCACGGATCTTGTAATCGCGCGGGTATTCGAGGCCGCGTGCGGCGAGCAGCTTCATGACGAGCGACGAGCTGCCCGCCTCGATCGAGGAGACGCCGACGGTCTTGCCGCGCAGATCCTCCGCCGTCCTGATGTTCTTGCCGGTGATGAAGGAGAACGGCAGCCGATTGACATTGCCGCCGACGATTTCGAGGAAGCCGCCGGCCTCGCTGTCGAGGATCACGTGCTCGGTGATCCCGTAGCCGAGCTCGGCGCGGCCATCACGAATGCGATTCGTCACCTCGTCGACGCCCTCATAAAGCTCGATCGCGACATCGAGCCCTTCATCTGCGAACATGCCGCGGTGCTTGGCGATCCAGACCGGCATGTTGAAGTAGTTCCGCGAGACCGCGGTGAATGTCAGCTTCTTCATGATTTGCTCCCTTAGACGGCCGAAGCCGCGCGGTCCTGCAGTCTCGCTTCCGACGCGGCTGAAAGCCGGATCGGCGTCCGCGCCCCCGAGGTGATCACCACGGCACCGCCGAGCAGCAGCACGCCCGCAATCAGGAACGCGCCGGAATAACCGCCGGTGGTCGCGACCACATAGCCAGTGACGATCGGCGCGGCCGTGCCGAACAGATTGCCGCCCATGATCAAGAGACTGGTAGCGGCGCCGTTGTAGCGGCCGTCAGTCATCAGGTCGGCGGTCAGCGCAATGTTCATCGCCATCGCGGTGGCCACGCAGGCAAGCGAAATGCTGATCAGCATCGTAATGACCCAGATCGAATCGACCAGCGGAGCTGCGAGGATCACTGACGACAGCAGCAGCATCGCCGCAATCAGCTTGCGCCGGTCGGCATTCCCTCGACCTGATTTCTTCAAGAGGCTGTCGCTGAACCAGCCGAGGCCAAGGCCGAGGATCGCGGCCACGCCATAGGGAATGGCGGAGAACAGGCTCGACTTGAGCACATCCATGCCACGCGTGGCGGCGAGATAGCTCGGCAGCCAGGTCATGAAGAGATAGAGCGTATACCCGGCGCAGCCTTGCGTGAGCGCCAGCGCCCACATCGAGGGGCTGCTCAGAAGTCCTTTCAGCGCGGCCGACTGATTTAACTCGCCGGCCCCCCGTGCGGCGATGGCGCCTCGGTTCTTCAGGATGAAATCGCGCTCTTGTGCGCTGAGCCACGACGCACGTTCCGGCTGGCGATACAGCGCGAACCAGAGCAGCGCGAGCACGACGCCGGCAGCGCCGGTGATGTAGAACGACTCGCGCCAGCCGAACGCGACGATCAGCGAGCCGACCACGACCGAGCCGACGCAAAGCCCGGCATGCGCGCCGCAATTGAGGAATGCCGAGGCGATGCCACGCTCGCCCTCGGGCGCCCATTCGCGGATGATCTTGCCGCCGGCGGGATAGCTTGCGGATTCGCCGACGCCGAGCACCAGGCGCGAGGCGAACAGCGAGGAGTAGGTCGTCGCAAGGCCGGTCCAGATGCCGGCCAGCGACCACAATCCGAGCGTCGTATAGGTGACGGCGCGGCCACCATACCGATCGGCGAGCAAGCCCATCGGGATCAGGCAGATCAGATAGGTCCAGAGAAAGGCGGAGAAGATGTAGCCCATGTCGATCGGCGTCAGACCGTAGGTCTCCGAGATCGACTTGGCCGCGACCGAGAGATTAACCCGGTCGAGATAGTTGATGAACATCAGCACGAACAGGCCGATGTAGACAAGATATCGCTTCTGAAGGGCCACCCGCGTTTCTCCCGCCGTCTCTTGTGTTGTTGTCGGCCCACGATGTCACAAACCGGTCAGATAAATAAAACTCATAATTTTCATGTTGAATATGAGTTGAATTCATACAGAAGGCGCCCAGGATGGACGCTGCGCCCCCTCTCCCGCAAGCGGGAGAGGTGAGGGCGTGCCGCGCTAGAACTGCGTCGCGATCAGCGCGCGGAACCAGGTCTGGCCAGGATCGAGCGCGAAGCGCGGATGCCATTCGAGGTCGATCGCGAAGGTGACGTCATCAAGCGGAAAGCGGACCGCGACGCAGGGCAGCGGCGTCTCCCGGTCGCGTGCCCATCGCGCCGGTATGGCGGCGACGAGATCGCTGTTGGCCACGATATGGCGCGCATCCCGCCAGCTCGGCACATTGAACACGATCTGGCGATAGAGCCCGCGGATGCGCAGCGCATCATCGATCACATTGGTGCCGATGGTGCCGGCGACCTTGACATGCGAGAGCGAGGCGTAGAACGGCAGCGTCATCTTGCTGCGACGCGCCGGATTGGTCTTCCGCATCAGCACCACGAAGCGTTCGTCGAGCACGCGCAGTCGCTCGCGCCGGCCTTCCGGATTTCCCGACGAGGCAAGCCGGACGTGAATTTCGTCGCCGACGATCTCGTCCTCGCGCGGATCGCCGGTGAAATGCGCCGCATTGATGCGGATGCCGGGCGCCTCCTTGCGCAGGATCGGACACAAGCGCTGCAGCAGGTGGCCCGATACATATTCGGAGATCCGCAGCGTGAAGGTTCGCTCCGCGGTCGCGGGATCGAAGCTTGCGGATTTGTCGATAGTCCGCTCGATCTGCTCCAGCGCCGCATGCGTCGCATTGGCGAGTTCGAGCGCGCGCAGCGTCGGCTCCATCCCGTCGGGGGAGCGGACAAACAGCTCATCATTGAAGGTGTCGCGAAGCCGCCGCAGCGCGTGGCTCATCGCCGACTGCGTCAATCCCATGCGCCGCGCAGCCTTGGAAACACCGCGCTCGGCGACGAGGGCCTCGAGCATGACAAGCAGATTGAGATCGATGGTTCGGGGGCGCATGGCGGGCCGGCAATGGACGGAGACATTCTCCGCCTAGCCCTATCATGGGCCGGTCCCGTTTCTCAAACCGGCCGTCCAAGCCCGGACTATCGCGTCAGCCTATCTCGTCGGTGTCGGATAGACCAGCGATTGATCCTCGATCTCCTGAGCAGGCAATTTCTCGACGCCGGCCATCGTGTGCAATTGCGCCAGCGGCGGCATGGCCGCGGAGGTCAATTCAACCGGATGCGAATGCGCTCGCCAAAACAGGGTTCCAACAACAATTACAACGGCAATGGCGAAGACTGAAATCATTGAGCGGATCATATGAGGCATCTCCCTCTCCACTCAATTGAGTCCGTACGATCAGCTTAAGGTTTCGAGACCCACGCCGATGTGAATGCGGCGCTAAACCCTGGCGCTCGGCAAGGCAAAGGCCGAGGTCGCCGATTCCTGGACGAAATTGTCGAGAATCACCGCCGCTCCAACCGCGGCAACGACCGCAAACAGGCAGGCCAGGACGAACGCGCGCATCGTGTTTCTCCTCTTCACGTCATTTTGTACCACAGTTCCGCAGCGAATGAGTCTCAGCCGGAGGCAAAAGCGGCGTTCAGGCCGAAAGCGCGAACGCCTCGGCTTCGATGTCGATGAAGGTGCGCCCGAGCGCGCCAACCGATGCATAGAAATCAGCCGATTTTGCCCGTTCCAGGTCGATGAAGAAGCGCCTGATCCAGGGCGAAAGATGCCGCTCGAAGAAGTCGCGGTCGGCACCATTGGGCGCCGCGATGCTGCCGCCAGCCAGACCCGCCATAATCTCGCAGAGGAATCCGGCGTGATCCTCCGGCTCCGTCCGTTCCGGCGCCTTTTCGATGCCGAGACTATCGAGCGTTTCCCGCACCCGAACGAGCGGCCGCCCGTACAATGTCTCGGCAAGATAATGCGACGAATAGGGCAGCAGCGCTCCGTCCCCCAGGCCAGCAAACAGCGCAAAGAACTCACGCGACGCGCGCTCTTGATCGGTCCGCCCCGCCGCTTCGGCCAGCGCGATATGCACTATTCCGATCGGGCTGGCATCGCCACGCAGGCCGGCGAGACGGGAAAGAAGCTGCCCGTCCGGGCTGCGCGTCAGCAAGGTCGCCAATAGCGCGTATTCCTGCGCCCGAGCGCGATCGATCTCGTCGACAATGCGCGGTGCAGTGCCCTTTGAAATTGAATCCGTCATGGTTCGATCCAAAAAGACATGCCGCCCTGTCGATCGCTATTGCGGCAATGCGCTGCCATGACGCCGCTTTCGGGGAGATTCTAGCGCTTGCTCGCGAGGGGCTTGCTCGCCTTGCGAGCCAAGGTCCTGCATTTCATTCGATTGTGCAGCGTCAGCTAGCGACGGTCCCTCTGTCGCGGGCGGAGGATCGAGAACGGGTTCGGCGGAATTAGCCGCCGCGGGCCGAACCGTATCGGCGGGCGACGTCATGTCCGAGAGCGTATCCGGAATCTGCTCCAGCCGCCGCGAGACCTGCGCGAGAAGGTCAGTGGCGTTTTCCGTCGGACCGAGCGGGCCGAACCCCGGAATTGCGGTCGGGTCGTTGAAATCCCACTGGTTCTCCGCGATGCCGATGAAGTCGCGAATAGCGGGATCGCTAGTCCAGGCCCGGCGCAATGCCGCGCGGGTCAATTCGGCCGGCACGCCGGCGCGCAGGAACGCGGTAATGTCGGTATTGGCAACAATCGATTCGATTGACGGCAGGCTGGCGAGGTCGAACGGCTCATCGCCCGCCGCGTCGGCTGCAGGCGGCGCGGCTGCTTCTTGATTGTCCGTCGAAGCGGCCTCCGTATCTGGGCGCTCTTTTGCGGCCTGCTTCAGCCGCGCCCAGCGAAGGAAAACATTGTGCTCTTCAGCCACGGTGCACTCTCTCTTGTCCTAAGTCAGCGGCCCCTGCCGGTCGCGCTGCCGCTTGATGAAGGGGCGCTCGACATGATGCCGGGCGACAAATCGTTCGATGATCTCGGCAATGCCGGCGGGCATCGGTACCGCCTCGACGAGATTGCTGCCGGCGTCGGTGAACGCCTCGCCCTCGGCCGGATCCGCGGTGACGGCAAGCAGTTCGTAAGGCGGCTCGGAGCCGGTCGGACGCAGATTGACCCACAGGGTGGGCGAGCCGGATGCAAGATTGTCGCGATAGTTGCCGGTCTCGGTGCGGTGCAGTTCGATCACCGCCTCGCCGGCATAGAACAACGTCACCTCTCCTTGCCTATCGAGCGGCGTCCACGGCGCCGCCGAGGGGCTTCCCACGAGGACCGAAACCGGTCGCCACAGGACGTCGGCCCAGGCGCTCCTGCCCTTGCGCCGTTCGACCACAACGCCAACGGAAATGCGCTCCAGCGCCGTCGATATCAATTGACTGCCTCCGCGTTCGCAATCGGCAAGCCGGTGATGAGGTTTTGCGGCTTCAGCCGCAACGCCCCATCGGTGGTCATGGCGAGCAGCAAATAAACCGGCTCGCCCCTGACCTTTTCGATCATATAGGCGGGATCGCGGAACGTCAGCCGGAACAGGCCGATCAACTGAGCGCGTACGCCGTCATCGAGATCGTCGCCATGCCAGATCGCGTCGCCGATGCGAGTGGCGTCGGAGCTCAGTCCGACATACCAGTTCCATGATGCCTCGCGCAGTTCCGCCACAGGCTCGACCTTGACCTCGACCGCCAGCAGATGCGCAAGCCAACGGGCGATCACATCGCCGAGCGCGGCCATCCCCCGCCCACTGGCGGCGAGGTCGAGCGCCATGTCGAACCGGTCGCTGCGCGCCCAATAGCCGCCCGCCGTGGACTCCTTCAGCACGTCGACCTCAGTGGCCTCGGGCAGCCCGAGCAGCGCCATCAGCGGCGACGCTGAATGCCGGCCGGTTAGCGAGCCCCGTTCCTCGTCAATGGCGAGAACCGAGGCTCCTTCGATCATGAGCTTCTGCGGCCGGAAGAACAGTTCGGCGGCGCGCAGGATGAAAGCATCGGGGCAATCATCCAGCGCGTTGCGCAGGACCAGTTGCACCAGTTGGCCGATGAAGAGCTGGGGAAAGGCGATGTTGCGCCTGATGATCGCCAGATAAGCGGCCTCGAGGCTCCCGTGCTTTACCAGGTGATCGCGCCAGGCGATCATCATCTGCCAGTTCTCGCGCGCATCAGCGTCGGCGATCGCATCGACTTGTGCGGCCGAGATCGGCAGCCGCGGGTGACTCAGCAGCACGCGGTGCAGTTCCTGCTCCGCCGCGCAGGCCTCCGGTGGCGGCATCAGTTCGGGCCGCGCCAGATAGGCTTTCAGGAAGTCGTCGGTGACCAGCAGCCGGCCGCTCTTGTCGCGGTCGAGCAGATGATGGCCGCAAGCCAGCCAGAAATCGCGCGGCGCACTCATCCGATGCTCCCTGCAAGTCGCTATGCCGCCATCGTATTTTGCCTGAGAGGCAGTATATACTTTGCACATCTTCCCGGCCAGTTTCGCCGGCTGTACCGTATGGCTACACGGGTTCGTGACCGCATGTCTGAGACCGAGAGGCGTGTTTTCATCTGTTCGTGCGAGGGCACGATGTCGCTCGACGGCGATGCAATCAGCCGCGGCTGTCGTCACTCGCCGATGACGGCAGCGCAACTCTGTCGCGCCGAGATTGATCGCTTCCGAGCCATCGCCGCCGAAGACGGCCCGCTCACGGTCGCCTGTACCCAGGAAGCGGCGTTGTTCTCCGACGTGGCCGAAGAAAGTGGCCGCACACAATCCATACAATTCGCCAACATCCGCGAAACCGCCGGCTGGTCCGGCGATGCCGACCGCGCGGGGCCGAAAATGGCGGCGCTGCTTGCGGCGGCGGCCGAGACTGCACCGCCGGCACCATCGCTCGAACTCGAAAGCGGCGGCGTCATCCTGATCTGCGGCCGCGATGAGAGCGCAATCGAGGCTGGCAATCTGCTCAAGGACCATCTCGACGTCACCGTGCTGATCGAGCCGCCCGCTGCCATCGCGCCACCGCGCAAGGACGAATTCCCGGTAGCGAAGGGAAAGGTGACCGCGGCACGCGGCCATCTTGGCGCCTTTGAGGTCGTGGTCGACGATTTCGCGGAACGCGCACCCTCCTCCCGCGACACGCTGCTGTTCGGCCCTTCGCGCAACAATGCGCGATCGAACTGCGATATCATCCTCGACCTGACCGGCGGCGTGTCCTTGTTCCCGGCCGCGGAATTGCGCGACGGCTATCTGCGCGCCGATCCCGCTTCCCCCGCGGCGATGCTGCAGGCCGTGCTCAAGGCGCGCGATCTCGTCGGCACGTTCGAGAAGCCGCGCTACGTCACGTTCGACGCCAAGCTGTGCGCGCATTCGCGCTCGGGGCGCGTCGGTTGCACCCGTTGTCTCGATCTCTGTCCCGCAGGCGCGATCACGCCGGCCGGCGATCATGTCGCGATCGATGCGAATATCTGCGCGGGCTGCGGCCAGTGCGCGGCGGCCTGCCCGACCGGCGCCGCCTCCTACGCGCTGCCGCCGGAAGACGCGCTGATGCGCAAATTGCGCGCGCTGCTGATCGCCTATCGCGAAGCCGGCGGCGAGCAGGCGATCGTGCTGGTGCATGACGACGCACATGGTGCGCCGCTGATCGACGCGCTGGCGCGGTTCGGCGATGGATTGCCGGCCAACGTGTTGCCGTTCGCGGTCAACGAGGTCACGCAGTTCGGGCTCGAGAGCATCGCCGCCGCCTTCGCCTATGGCGCGTCTGCGATGCGTTTCCTGCTGCGGGCAAAACCGCGCCATGACGTTGCGGGCCTGACGCGGACAATGGCGATCGCCGATCCGGTCCTGGCTGGACTCGGCTTTGGCGGAAAGCGGATCGCCACCATCGAGACAGACGATCCGGACACGCTGCTCGAGACGTTGCGCGCGATCCCGTCATTGCCGCCGGCGCCGCGCCCGGCGAGTTTCCGGGCCACGGGAAAGAAACGCGACGTGCTGCGTTTTGCGCTCGGCGAATTGCATCGCGCGGCGCCAGCGCCTGCCGACATCATCCCGCTGCCCGCGGGCGCACCGTTCGGTGCGGTGGAAGTCAATGCAACCGGCTGCACGCTGTGCCTGTCCTGCGTATCGGCCTGCCCGACCAGCGCCTTGCGCGACGATCCCGAGCGGCCGCTGCTGCGTTTCGTGGAGGACGCCTGCGTCCAGTGCGGCCTATGCAAGTCGACCTGTCCGGAGAACGTGATCACGCTGGTGCCGCGGCTCGATTTCGGCGCGGCAAGAGCCCCTGCCCGCATCCTCAAGGAAGAAGAGCCGTTCTGCTGCATCCGCTGCGGCAAGCCGTTCGGCGTCAAGAGCACGATCGAGCGCGTGGCCGCCAAGCTCGAAGGCAAGCACTGGATGTACAAGGGCTCACCGCGCAAGCTCGACGTCATCAAGATGTGCGACGATTGCCGCGTCAACTTCGTCGCCGAGCAGGGCTTTGAATCCTACGGCGTGGCGAGCCCGACCGTCCGCACCACCGACGACTATCTGCGCGAGCGCGACGACGCGCCACCGCCTCGCCGCGGCAGTCACGATTGAAAATGAGCAGCTATTCCGCCGGCGTCGCCGTGGGTTCGGCGCGCCCTTCCCCCGCAAGCTTCTTGGCGAGCCATTGGTCGTGATGTTCCTTGGCCCAGTTGAGGTCGACCTCGCCGGTGCCCATCGCCTCGAAGGCACCTTCCATCCCGACCGTGCCGATGTAGATGTGGCCGAGGATCAGGGCGATGAACAGAATGGCCGTCACGGCGTGCACCACCTGTGCGAGCTGCATGCCGAGGATATCGGTCCCATAGAACGGAAACAGCAGCAGGAATCCCGACGCTGACACGGCAATGCCGGCCGCGATCGACAGCCAGAACACCAATTTCTCGCCGAAATTGAAGCGGCCCGCCGGCGCATGTCTGTTCTTGATGAAGCCCCCGCCCTGCTTGAGCCAGTCGATATCCACCTTCTCCAGGAGATTGTCCCTGAAGAAGATCACCATGATCAGGAGAAGGCCCGCCACGAAGGCAAAGCTCGTGAAGTTGTGGATGTACTTCGCGACCTCCGAGATGGCGGCGAACATATCCGGCCCAACGAGCGGCAGCAGCAGAGCCTTGCCGAACGTGATGTTCAATCCGGTCAGTCCGAGGATGACAAAGGAGGCCGCCGTCAGCCAATGCGCGAAGCGCTCGAACGCCTCGAAGCGGACCACTTTCTGCCCCGAGCGCCCGGCTGAGATCGGGAGCCGTCCGAGGATCAGATAGGCGATCGCCAGCAGCAGGACCGTGCCAAGGATCACAATCGCACCGCCCCAGCGCAGCAGGACCTGGTGGAAATATTCCCAGGTCCGGCCCGCCGGCTGGATCAGTACGCTGGCCCTGGTGTCGGGAATGTCGATGCGGCCGGTGATGCGCGGCATCTGCTGCAGCAATTCGTGCTGGCTGGTGACGCTTGCGGTCGGATTGGGTGCGCCATCGGGACCGCGCTCTTGTGCGAACACGGGCGCCGCCGCTGACATCGCAAGCAGCGCCAGGACGAAGGTCGCCAGACGAAAGCGTGCGAGAAACGTCATGACCGTTACCCTGTTCTCATCCCGCGCCCATCGCGGGCCGCATGAGCCTGTCCGCTCAGACCCCGACGTCCTCGTGGTACGCCGTGGTCCAGCCCCAGGCACCGGAACCATAGCCGCGCTTGCGCACCCGCTCGCCATAGATCTGAGCGATGATGTCGCCATCGCCGGCGAGCAGCGACTTGGTCGAGCACATCTCCGCGCACATCGGCAATTTGCCCTCGCCGAACCGGTTCGAGCCGTATTTGGC
>NZ_JCAMOT010000027.1:0-123231 GCF_059512425.1 Bradyrhizobium sp. Leo78 | reverse complement strand
AGACCTGAACGAAACGAGAATTGTGTTACCTATGTCGTCGGTCTGAACTGTTACCTATGTCGCCGGTTGCTCATCGCGCCAGCGATCCGGGTGAGGGGATATGCTCCATCGAGGGACCGAAACCCCTCACCCGGCGCGTTGCGCCGACCTCTCCCTATGGGAGAGGTGAAGCACCGTACCCCCGGGACGTTCGTAGAGATTGATTCAGATGTCCCGGATTGCGTTTCGCTTCACCTGGGCGACGACCTGACCCGGATCAAACATCCATGTTGCGCAGGCGCTGGCGGTTGCGCAGCACGATCTGGCGCGCGCCGGAGAAGCCGAGCACGCCTTCGTCGTTCAGTTGCGACAGCGCGCGGGAGACCGTCTCCAGTGTCAGTCCGAGATAATCCCCGATGTCGCGGCGACACATCGGCAGCGCCATCATGCCCATGCCGGCGACAGCAAGGCGGCGATCCATTTCCAGCAGGAAATTGGCGACCCGCTCCATGGCGCTCTTGCGCCCGAGCAGAAGCATGTGCTCTTCGGCGTGCTTGAGATCACCAGCCGTCATGGTCCAGAGCTTGTGGGCGACCTGGACGTCGGTGCCGGCGGCCTGTTCCAGGCTGCGGCGCTTCACCAGACGCACCGTGGTGTCGATGATGGCTTCCGCCGCCAGCCGGTGCTTGGCGCCGGACTCGAGCCCGAAGACGTCGCCGGGCAGGTGAAACGCGCCGATCTGGCGCCGTCCGTCGGAGAGCAGCTTGTAGGTGCGGACCGCGCCGCGGACCACTTGGTAAACGTATTCCGCTGGCTCATCCTCGCCGTAGATTTCCTCATCCTTCCGGTAGGTGAATTCGATCGCAATCAGGCCGGCATGTCCGGCCAGGCCGCAAAATGGCTCGGTAGGCGCAGGGCCGCCCGGGACAGGCCGGTTGATATTGAGGGAAGCGGTGGCGGGCGACTGGGTGAGCATTGAGCCATCTCCTGTGCAGCGGATGGCTTTTGGTACGCGGAACAAGCGAACTCGGAAATTTCGCTCCATGCCTTAAGGGCTGGCCCCTAAGTAAAGTTACGTAGATGGCCGGACCGTAGCCCGGGTGGAGCGCCAGCGTAACCCGGGGGGTCGCTGGTAGACGGGGATGGAGGTGTCCCGGGTTGCGCTGCGCTTCACCCGGGCTGCGAGGCTAGGGGGCGTGAGCGGTCGATCGGTCCGTCTTGATCACGTCCCAGATGCGGGTGGACAGACTGTCCTCGACATGCGGCTTGTGCAGCACATGGCGGATGCCGGCGGCCGCGGCCTTGGCCGGAATGGTCGCATCGGGATAGCCGGTGATCAGAATGATCGGAGTGTCCACGTCGCGCTGGCGCAAAATCCCGGCGAGGTCGATGCCGCTCATGTTCGGCATCTTGTAGTCGATGACGAAACAGTCGGCGCCGCCCATGGTCATGGCGTTCAGCAATGCCTCGGCGCTGCGGAAGGTGCGGACATAGAAGCCGTCGGTTTCCAGGAGGAAACGCAGCGAGCCGAGCACGTCGGTATCGTCGTCCACGACGTAGACAAGAGGGGGTCTGGTGGGTGCGGGCATCACGGCTTTTATCCGCCTTCCGGGCCGGCCATCCGGTCCATCAACCTCCGTTTATAAGCCTCTCGACGCCGGTCGGCTTGATTCAGCTCAATCCTTGAGCGCCCCGGCCCGCATGGCCAGGCGGACCAATTCCGAAAGGCTGCTCGCCTGCATCTTGGTCATCACATTGGCCCGGTAAACCTCGATGGTGCGGGGGCTGATATTGTAGTCGCGGGCGATCATCTTGTTGGAAAGCCCGGCCACCAGCCCGTCCATGACCTGCCGCTCGCGCGGGCTGAGCGAGGCGATGCGGGCGGCGACGTCCTGGGTCGCGGCCTCGTCGCGGGCGCCGGCCTCGGCTTGGCGGAGCGCGACGTCAATCATCGCGATCAGCCGGTCGTCCTCGAACGGCTTTTCCATGAAGTCGACCGCGCCGAGCTTCATCGCCTCGACGGCGAGCGGGACATCGCCATGGCCGGTCATGATGATGACCGGGAAAGCTCCGCGGCTTTCCTTGACGCGCTTCAAGAGCTCGATGCCGTCGACGCCGGGCATGCGGATATCTGAGACCACGCAGCCGAACTCGATGGTGGGGAGCGTGTCCAGGAAGGCTTGCGCCGATTCGAACAGGCGCACGTCGAAGTCAGCCGAGTCGAGCAAGAATTGCAGCGAATCCCGCATCGCCTCGTCATCGTCAATGACGTAGACATTTCCCCTACGCGCCATCTGTCAAACTCTCGTTCGGTACCGCCGGTAGCGTGAAACGAAAGGTCGCGCCGCCCGCGTCATTGGACTCGGCCCACATCCGCCCGCCATGCGCCTCGATGATCGAGCGGCTGATCGACAGCCCGACGCCCATGCCGGTTTCCTTGGTGGTGAAGAAGGTCTGGAACAGGTTTTTCTCCACGTCGTCAGGAAATCCATGGCCGGTGTCGAACACCGACACTTCGATCATGTCCTCGTCGACCGGCCGGTTCGAGGCGATCAGCTCGCGCCGCTCGGACTGCGCCATCGCCTCCAGCGCATTACGGAACAGATTGACCAGCACCTGCTGGACCTGGACGCGGTCGACCAGCACCAGATCATATCGCGGATCGAGGTTGAAGCGGATCCGCACGTCCTGCTCGCGCGCACCAGCAAGGCCCAAGGCGCCGGCTTCCTCGACCATCTTCGAGAGACGTTCGACGCGCTTTTCCGACTCGCCGCGGGCAACGAAGTCGCGCAGCCGGCGGATGATCTGCCCGGCGCGGATCGCCTGTTCGGCGGCGCGATCCAGCGCGTTCTCGATCTTGGCGCGGTTCGGGTCATCGCTCGCGCCGAGCAGGCGGCGCGAGCCTTTCATGTAGTTGCTGATGGCGGCGAGCGGCTGGTTGAGCTCGTGGGCGAGCGCGGACGCCATCTCGCCCATTGCGCTGAGGCGCGAGACGTGGACGAGCTCCGACTGCAATTCCTGCAGCCGCGCCTGGGTCTGCTGGTGCTCGGTGAGATCGCGGACAAAGCCGGTGAAATAGGGCACACCGCCGGACTGCATCTCGCCGATCGACAGATGCATCGGGAAGGTGGTGCCGTCCTTGCGCTGGCCGGTCACGATGCGGCCGATGCCGATGATGTGGCGCTCGCCGGTCGTAAGGTAGCGTGCCATGTAGCTGTCATGGCGAGAGCGGTCGGGCTCCGGCATCAAGATGCTGACATTCTGTCCGATCGCCTCCTGCTCGGCATATCCGAACTGCCGTTCCGCCGCGCTCGAGAAGAATTGCATGGTACCGCGGCCATCGATGACGATCATCGCGTCGGGGATCGTCTCCAGGATCGACCGCAGGTGCCCTTCGCGCGTGCGCAGGGCCTCCTCATGCCGCTTTTCCTCATCGATGTCGAGCACGATGCCGGAAAGGTGCGCGGACGTCTTGTCCCGCGTCAGGCTGCCGCGGAGCCACACCCAGCGGTCGCCGTCATCATTCCGGATCAACCGGTAGGCGAGGTCGAAGGGCTCGCCGCTTTCGGCCGCGCGTGACATCGCCTGTTCGGTGCGTTCGCGGTCATCGGGCCCGAGCAGCGAGAGGAAGAACTCGTAGCTGATCGGCGCGTTATCGGGAACGCCGAACAGCCTGCGCGCGGTGGTCGACCAGGCGAGCTCCTTGGTCGACAGATCAATATCCCAGCCGCCGATCCCGGCTCCCTCGGCGCCGAGCCGAAAGCGCCGATCGGGGGCGCAGTCATCGGAAGGGGGAGGGTCGAGGCCAGTCAAACGCTTTTCCGGTTCTTCGCCGCCGCGGGCGGATTCGTATAGTGTCTGGCAGATTATGGTCCGATTGGCCAGTCCTGCTCAAGGGGAGGAGGGGCTTCGTCCCGCGGTCGCCGTGACCCGCGGCAGGTTCGGTGATTGACTTCGGTCAATATGCCAGCGGGGCGGCTGGCTTAAATGAAGAAGCTGACAGAGGATTCGCCTTGTACAAATTTCTCGAGCTGACCGCCGCCGACTACATGACGCGCGAGCCGAAGACGGTCTCGCGCGAGATGACGATGGCCAAACTGTGCGAACGTTTCGAGGAGGAGGACTTCAACACCTATCCCGTCGTCGACGGGACGCAGGTGGTGGGGATGGTCTCCAAATTCGACCTCTTGTCCTGCTTCGTCTTCACGCCGGCGCGCATCCTGCCGCGCTATGAGGATCTGATGCAGAAAACGACCGCGGACGTGATGACGTCGGAATTCATCTATGTGGTGCCGGAGACGCGGTTGACGCGGGTGCTCGAACTGATGGTCAATCACCGGCTGCGGAGCATACCGGTGCTCGAGGGCGAACGGCTCGCCGGCATTATTTCTCGCGAAGACGTGATGCGCGCCCTGCGCGACTGCGCCGGCTGATTCCCGATTTCAATTTTCATGAAGGAATTGCAGCGTGACGACCGCCCGTCGTCACGCTGCGAAGGGCTGGCGCTTTTTAGCCCGTCTTCGCCCATTCCCTGTCGTCGGGCGAAGCCAGATAGAATCCCGACATCGGCTCGACCCAGCAGAGATGGTCGTGGACCTTCTTCACCCCGGCGACGTTTTCGGTGGCGACCACCACGGCTTGGCGGCTGCGCTCGTCGGTGATGACGCCGCTCAAGTGCACGATGCCGTCGCGGACGACGACGCTGAGGCCGAACGGGCACCAATCCGCTTTCTCCAGCGCAGCGATGATGCGGTCGCGGATGTGGTCGTCGTCGGCGGTCGGATCGGGGATATCGCGGGCAAGGCTTGCCACCGCCTGCAGCAGGTTGGACCGCGACACGATGCCGACGATCTCGTCACCGCGAACGACCGGCAGGCGCTTGATGTGATGCTTCTCCATCAGCGCGACGATCGTCTCGACCGATGTCTCCTCGGTGACCGTGATCGGATCCGAGGTCATGATCTCGGCGACCCTGCGGCCCTGCTCGCGAACGAACTCGGTCGCGGCCGGGCCGGGGCCGAGCAGGAATTTCAGGAACCGGCCGTATTTGCGCTGGGTTCCGATCTCGCCGCGGCGCAGGAAGTCGCCCTCGGAGATGACGCCGACCAGCTTGCCGGCGGCGACGACTGGTAGTCCACTGATATGCCGTTGCAGCATCAGGTTGGCTGCATCGACGATGGTTGTTTCAGGCGTGACTGAGATGACCGGGCGGGTCATGATCTGATGGGCGCGCATGGGCTTGTTCCATTTGATGCGGTTGATAGTCGCAGCCTAGCCGTACCGTAGGCCCGGCGTTTGAGGCAGGTCAACGCGTTCGGGCCCGTCGGAATTGAGCAAACGCAAGGCCGACTCCGGAACAGGAACTATTCGTCATGGGCCGGCCACCATGGCTGGTTACGGTGTCGCATCGCAGCGCCATCGCCTCGTAACCTCGATACGGCCAGTGCCGGCCGAAGGTCCGGAAGCAGAGCATGTCCACTTACAGATTGAATCACCTGCTGTCGCCGCGCTCGGTCGCGCTCGTCGGAGCCAGCCCGCGCGAGGGCTCGGTCGGCCGCGCCATCGTGCAGAATATTTCCGGCGGCAAGTTCAAGGGCCAGTTCGGTGTGGTCAATTCGCGCCATGCCGAGATTGCCGGCGTTGCGACGGTCGGCAGCATCGCCGAATTGCCATTCGTGCCCGAGCTCGTCGTGATCACGGCGCCGGCTGCCGCCGTGCCCGGGATCGTCGACGATGCCGGCCAGCGCGGCGCGATCGGCGCCGTCATCATCACCGCCGGACTGGGCCACGGCCCGGGGTCGCTCGCGGAGGCCACCGAACAGGCGGCGCGCAAGCATCGCATGCGGCTGATCGGCCCCAACTGCATCGGCATCATGGCGCCCAGCGTCGGTCTCAATGCCAGCTTCTCGACGCATCTGCCAGCGGCGGGCAACCTCGCGCTGATCTCGCAATCGGGCGCGATCGCGGCCGGCATGGTGGACTGGGCCGCGCAGCGCGTGGTCGGATTTTCCGGCATCGTCTCGATCGGCGATCAGCTCGACGTCGATATCGCCGATCTCCTGGATTATTTCGCGCTCGACGGCGCAACGCACGCGATCCTGCTCTATGTCGAGTCGATCAAGGACGCGCGCAAATTCATGTCGGCGGCGCGCGCCGCGGCGAGGATCAAGCCGGTGGTCGTGGTCAAGTCCGGCCGCATGGCGCAGGGCGCGAAAGCGGCGGCGACGCATACCGGCGCGCTCGCCGGTTCGGACGCAGTCTATGATGCCGCGTTTCGCCGCGCCGGCATGCTCAGGGTCTCCGATCTGCGCGAATTGTTCGACTGCGCCGAGACGCTGGCGCGCGTGGCCTCGCCGCCGGGCAAGCGGCTGGCGCTGCTCACCAATGGCGGCGGCCTCGGCGTGCTCGCGATCGACCGATTGGTCGAGCTCGGCGGAATTCCGGCGACGATCACGCCAAACACTCACGCGCAGCTCGATGCGGCCCTGCCGCCGACCTGGTCCGGCTCGAACCCTGTCGACATCGTCGGCGATGCCGGGGCTTCACGTTACGCCGTGGCGCTCGAGGCGCTGCTCGCCGATCCCGGCAATGACGCGGTCCTGGTCATGAATGTGCAGACCGCGATTGCCGCGCCGGACGAGATTGCTTCGACCGTGGCCAAGATCGTGACCGAGCACCGCAAGAAGCGGGGCAGGGGGGCCAAGCCGGTGCTTGCGGTGTGGGTCGGCGCCAACGGCGCGATCAGCGACCTCTTCAGCGGCAACAGGATTCCGAACTACATCACCGAGGACGACGCGGTGCGCGGCTTCATGCACCTGGTGCGGCATCGCGAGGTCGTGGAGGAACTGACGCAGGTGCCGCCGGCGATGCCGGAGAGCTTTACGCCTGACGCTCCGGCGGCGCGCAAGATCGTCACCGCTGCGATCTCGGACGGACGCCAGTGGCTCAACCCGATGGAGATCAAAGGGCTGTTCGAAGCCTATGACATCCCGATGGTCGAGACCTATCTCGCGGCCGATGCGGAGGAGGCGGTCAAGTATGCCAACACCCTGTTCGCGCAAGGCATGACGGTCGCGCTGAAGATCATGTCGCGCGACATCGTGCACAAGTCTGATATCGGCGGCGTCATCCTCAATCTGACCACGCCTGATGCCGTGCGCGTGGCCACCGCCGAGATCCTGGGCCGCGCCACGGCGCTGCGGCCGGACGCGCGGGTTTCCGGCGTCATCGTGCAGGCGATGATCGTGCGGCCGAAGGTGCGCGAGCTCATTCTCGGCCTCGCCGACGATCCGACCTTCGGCACCGTGGTTGTGTTCGGCCGCGGCGGCGTCGCGGTCGAGATCATCAACGACAAGGCATTGGCGCTGCCGCCGCTCGACATGCGGCTGGCGCGCGAATTGATCGAGCGCACGCGGGTGTCGCGGCTGCTGCGCGCCTATCGCGACGTGCCGGCGGTGAAGCCGGATGCGGTGGCGACCGTGCTGGTCAAGCTCGCGCAGATGGCGGCGGATCTCCCCGAGATCAGGGAGCTCGACATCAATCCGCTGCTGGCGGACGAGGCCGGCGTGCTCGTGGTCGATGCGCGCGTTGCGGTCGGCATCGTGCCGCGCAAATTTGCGGGGCCCGGGCTCAGCAACTTTGCGGTCAGGCCCTATCCGTCACGATGGCAGCGGCAGCTTGCGGACCGTGACGGACACTTGATCGACGGGCGACGTATCTTCGCGCGGCCGATCCGGCCCGAAGACGAGCCGCAGATCCACGACTTGCTGCGGCACGTCACGGCTGAGGACCTGCGGCTGCGCTTCTTCGCGCCGATCAAGGAATTCTCCCACGAGTTCATCGCCCGGCTCACCCAGCTCGACTACGCACGCGCGATGGCCTTCGTGGCGGTCGACGAAAGCACCCAGGAAATCCTGGGCGTGGTGCGGATTCATTCCGACTCGATTTATGAAAGCGGCGAATATGCGATCCTGCTGCGCACGGATCTGAAGGGAAAGGGGCTCGGCTGGGCGCTGATGCAGCTCCTGATCGAATACGCGAGATCGGAAGGGCTGAAGGCGATTTCGGGCCAGGTGCTGACCGAGAACATCGTGATGCTCGATATGTGCCGGAAATTCGGCTTCGAGGTGAAGGCCGATCCTCTCGAGCACGGTCTCTGTGACGTCAAGCTGGCGCTGTGACAGCTTCGTAGCCCGGTGGAGCGGAACGCGTAACCCGGGGCCGCCGTGGCAGTGTTGCGAGCGGGCCCGGGTTAGCTGGCGCTTCACTCGGGCTACGGAGTTATCAAAGCCGCGGCACCATCGTGACGCGATAGGTGTGCATCTTGTCGCCGATCGCTGCCAATCGATCAGGCGGCCTGAGGAAGGCGCGCGATGACCTTGATCTCAAAATCGAAGCCCGCCAGCCAGTTCACGCCTACCGCGGTCCAGTTCGGGTAGGGCTGTTCGCCGATTGCTTTCAGTCGAACGGCCGTGACTTTCTCCCATTGCGCGGCCGGGTCAGTGTGGAACGTGGTCACGTCAACGACGTCGTCGAACGTGCAACCGGCGGCCTTCAACACTTGCGTGAGATTGTCGAAGGCAAGCTGCACCTGCTTTTCGAAGTCCGGCTCGGGCGACCCGTCGTCGCGGCTGCCAACCTGGCCCGAGACGAACAGAAATCCGCCGGAGCGGATCGCCGCCGAATAGCGGTTGATTTCGTAGAGCGCCTGCCGACTGGCAGGAAAGATTGCATCGCGTTTGGTCATTGCTTTGCTCCTGTTCAAACGAGGCATGGCCAGTCCTCCCACGCGACGTTGTTTCGCCTGGGGTGTTTCAGGTCGTCTCTGCGCCGTCGGGAACTCGTTGATATACGCCCCGTATGTCGCTATATCCGAACATACGCGCCGTATGTCAATACACATACGTGACGTATGTCTTTTTAGGAGCTGGCGGTGGTCGCGAGACGACGTGCGCAGATGGTGGAGAAAACTCGGGCCAAGCTTGTTCGAGCGGCACGGAAGGCTTTCGCGGCCAAAGGCTATGCGGCGGCGTCGATGGACGATTTGACTGCCGAAGCCGGCCTGACGCGAGGCGCGCTCTACCACAACTTCGGCGACAAGAAGGGTTTGCTGCAGGCCGTGATCGACCAGATCGATGCAGAAATGGTGGCACGGCTGCGCGCCGTACAAGAACAGGCGACCACCCCATGGCTTGGATTTCTAGCGGCGAATATCGCCTATATCGAGATGGCTCTGGAGCCGGAGATTCAGCGCATCATGCTGCTGGACGGGCCAGCCGTGCTTGGCGATCCATCGCAATGGCCTAACCAGACTGCATGCCTTCGGACGACGACGCAAACGATCCAGGCGCTCATCGATGACGGAACGGTCAGGTCGATGGATGCGGAAGCTGCCGCCCGGCTGCTCAACGGAGCGGCGCTCAACGCCTCGCTCTGGATTGCCGCAGCCGACGATCCTCGCGCGGTCTTTGCAAAGGCTGTCGAAGCCTTCCGACATCTCGCGGGCGGTTTGCTGCAGAGCAAGGGATGAGCGTCACGATGTTGCAGTCCATCCGAAGCTCGGGCATGTCGGCAGGCGCGTGAACGGTCGCTTCACAGCGGGCGCTGTGAGGTGAAAGAGGCGGTGAGGGGATCGAAGCTGCCACCTCTCCCTTTCTCCGTTCTTACGGGGAGACGGTCGGGGTGAGGGGCTGTATCCGCGTATACGGAGGGAGATGAGGTGGTGGAGGGCTCCCCCTCACCCGAAATTCAAGCGTAGCTTGAATTTCGACCTCTTCCCGCAAGCGGGGCGAGGTGGGATCAGAGCCGCGACACCATCGTGACGCGATAGGTGTGCATCTTGTCGCCTTCGCCGATCGAGACGTATTCGCCCGCGACGAAGTGCTCGTCCTTGAAGTGGAAGCCGATCTCATCAGGTGTGCCGGGTGCGCCGTCATAATGCAGGACCCAGCCGCCGCCCTGGTGGTGGACGAGATGGCCGAGGATGTATTCCTCGTCGGGCCGGAGCCGGACCACCCGGCACGCCTCGCGGTTGGCCCGCCACAGCTTTTGGTCGATCCTGTAGTCGTCGTCGAGCGGCGCGACCATCACATAGCCGGCGCCGGCAGCGCCTTCGGGATGATCAGGCTCGCGCGCGAGCTCGAGGCGGATCTTGCGAAACTGCGGCGGCAGGGAGGTGTTGAGGATCGGCTTTTGGGGTGCGGTTGTCATCTTGCTCTACTCGGTTCGATCGCGCGGTGTGCGGCGTCAGGCGTGGTCCTTCGCGGCGTGCCCGGCCGCGGGTTTCTTCAGGCTGTTGATGATGATGCCGATCAGCGGCACCAGCACCGGTAGGATTCCGTTCAGGGGATTGCGCACTAGTCCGGAGACTTGCGACTGCATCGCGCGTGCCTCGACCTGAAGCGCCTCGACGGAAGCGCCGTGGATCTCGCTGGCGAGGTCGAGCTCGCGGCCTGACGGCGGCCGGAGCGCGAGGGCAAACAGGATCGCCGCGATGGCGAAGTTGGCGGCGCCTAGGATCGCCGCGGCCGAGACCGCGCTCCAGACCTGGACCAGTGCGAAATACGCGGACAGTTCGAACATCAGAAGACCGAATGCCGCAATCAGGCCCGCGAAGGCCCGCAGGCCAACGCCGATCAGGAGGTGGCGCAGGCGGATATCGGCGATGATCCTGTCGCTGCGCCAGAGTACGCGTAGCTGTCTGACGATATTTTCGGTGTTCACTTTGCTACCTCCGCATTGCGAAGCCGACGACCACGCCCAGCGCAAAGGCGGAGGCAAGCGAGGTGATCGGCCGTTCCGAAATCAACTGACGGACCTGAGTGTCTTCACCGCTCAGGACCTCGCTCAGTTCCTCCAGCGCTTCCTTGATGCGCGTGGTGAAGGCGTCGGCGCTCGCGCTTGCGGTGTCGCGTATGCCTTCACCTGTCGTGTTGAAGAGGCGCGACACATCGATCTTCAGGGCTTGCAGTTCGTCGTTCAGATGGGTCGTGTTGAACATCTCGTTCATCCCTGTTGCATCATGAAGAACTGTTATCGGCGCTCGCCATGCCGTGGTTGATTTGCGTCAACTCTCGCGGCGAGGCGAGGCGCCGTCGCGCTATTCCAGCGTCTTCAGGTAGGCCAGCAGATCGTGGATCTGGTCCGGGTCAAGCCGAAACTCCGGCATCGTCGGATGTCCGGTCTGGATGCCTTCCGCGAACGCCTCCGCGAGACTCTCGACGGGATAACGCTTGTGCAGGGTGCGGAAGGGCGGCGCGATCTTGAGCGGGCTTTTGGTGACCTTGTCGATGGAGTGGCAGCGGGCACAATTGTTGAGCGCGAACGTCCGGCCGCGCTGCTCGGACGGTGAAGCGGCAAGCGCCGATGTCGTCAGCACGATCGCAATGAAAACCTGGCGTGCGGCGGACTGCAGCATTACGGCCCCATCTATCAAAAAGCTCCGCGTTGGGTGGAGCGACGGTTTTGAAATTAGCTTTGCAATGGTGGGGCGATTGATCTGCATCAACACCCCGGCGGTGTGGACGGTACACTGCGCTGACTCCGCCGGGCGGCATAAGGACGCCTGCCGGCGGTCATTCGGAGCGACGCGTGAAGGTTTCTCTCTTGGAAGGTTCTCATCGGCAAACCTGTACCGATTGCGCGGTGCGGGGCTTTGCGATCTGCGCCGCGCTCGACAAGACCGAGGTATGGGAGCTGGCGAACCTGTCGCGCCATGTCCAGTGCGAACCCGGGACGACGGTGTTTGCGCAGGCGACCATGGCGACGTCGTTCTTCAGCGTGCTTGAAGGCGTCCTGCGTCTCTATAAGCTGTTGCCGGATGGCCGCCGGCAGATCATCGGCTTTGTCTTGCCCGGCGATTTCCTCGGACTTGCCGGCTCGCCGCAGTATGAGTTCTCCGCCGATGCGGTAGGCGCGGTATCGCTTTGCCAGTTCTCCAGAGCCAGCTTCTCGCGATTCGCCGAGAACCGGCCTCGCTTCCTGCGCCGTATCAACGAACTGGCGGGCCGCGAATTGATCCGGGCGCAGGAGCATATGGTTCTGCTCGGACGCCGTTCCGCCGAAGAGAAGGTTGCGAGCTTCCTGATCGGCTGGCGCGATCGGCTCGCCGAAATAGGGCATGTCGGGGACGTGCTGCCGTTGCCTATGGGCCGGCTCGATATCGCCGATTACCTGGGACTCACCATCGAAACAGTGAGCCGCACCTTCACCAAGCTCGAGCGCGACGGCATCATCCGTATTCTTACGGGCGGCATCAGCCTGCTCGATGCGGCGCGCGCCGAGGCGCTGTCAGCGGCCTAGCGTGCTGCGTCATGGCCGGGCTTGTCCCGGCCATCCACGCTTTTTTCTCAGAGCGGAGCGAAGACCGTGGATGCCCGGGTCGAGCCCGGGCATGACGAGCGTAGATGCGACACGCGTCCTCTCTCATTTTTGATCGAAGTCAAAGACTGTTCCCCGCGAGCGACGATATTCGAGCGAGCTTCAATGGAGGTCGCTATGCCCGTCGACTCGATTTTGGTTTCCGCAGCCGTCGTTTCAGTTTTCGTGGTTTTCGCCGGAGTGCTCGCTTGGGCGAGTGTTCACGCACCGGGGGCGCGGCAGCCGGCGCCGGAAGTGCGCAAGCATCGTCCTTTCTGATCGGTAGCCGTCGGTTGATCTCGATCAAGGACGCGGCGGCCAAAGCTGGGCTGATGGGGCAAGGCCCCTGCAAAGAGAATCAAACATGCAGCAAGTTCAATCCACGAAATGGATGACCCACGGCGAAGCCGGGTTGACGCTATTCTTCACGGTGGCGGCCTTCCTCTGCGCCTTCGCCGCGGCCAAGGCGCTGGATGCGCCGTTTGCCTTCCATGCTTCGCTCGCCGCGGTGGCCAGCGGCGCTGCCGCCTTCGCAATCCTTAACCGCTATTTCGATCGCCCGGCGGAGCTGCCGCCGCAGGAGATCAACGGCAAGCCGAACTACAATCTCGGCCCGATCAAGTTCGCCTCGTTCATGGCGATGTTCTGGGGCATTGCCGGATTTACCGTCGGACTCCTGATCGCCTGCCAGCTCGCCTGGCCCTGGCTCAATTTCGATCTGCCCTGGACCAGCTTTGGCCGGCTTCGTCCATTGCACACCTCGGCGGTGATCTTCGCCTTTGGCGGCAATGTTCTGATTGCAACTTCCTTCTATGTGGTGCAGCGGACTTGCCGGGCGCGGCTCGCCGGCGATCTGGCTCCGTGGTTCGTGGTGCTCGGCTACAACTTCTTCATCTTGGTCGCGGGCACCGGCTATCTCCTGGGCGTGACGCAGTCGAAGGAATATGCCGAGCCGGAATGGTACTCCGACCTGTGGCTGACGATCGTCTGGGTCGTTTATCTCCTCGTGTTTCTGGCGACGGTGATCAAGCGCAAGGAGCCGCACATCTTCGTCGCCAATTGGTTCTATCTCGCCTTCATCGTCACCATCGCCGTTCTTCACCTCGGCAACAACCCGGCGCTTCCGGTGTCGGTGTTCGGCTCGAAGTCCTACATCGCCTGGGGCGGCGTGCAGGATGCGATGTTCCAGTGGTGGTACGGCCATAACGCGGTCGGCTTCTTCCTGACCGCGGGCTTCCTCGCCATCATGTACTACTTCATTCCGAAGCGGGCGGAGCGGCCGATCTATTCCTATCGGCTGTCGATCATCCACTTCTGGGCGCTGATCTTCCTCTATATCTGGGCCGGCCCGCACCATCTGCACTACACGGCGCTGCCGGACTGGGCGCAGACGCTCGGCATGACGTTCTCGATCATGCTCTGGATGCCGTCCTGGGGCGGCATGATCAACGGCCTGATGACGCTGTCGGGCGCGTGGGACAAGCTACGCACCGATCCGGTGCTGCGCATGCTGGTGGTCTCGGTCGCGTTCTACGGCATGTCGACCTTCGAAGGCCCGATGATGTCGATCAAGGTGGTGAACTCGCTGAGCCACTACACCGACTGGACCATCGGCCACGTTCACTCCGGTGCGCTGGGCTGGGTCGGCTTCGTCTCCTTCGGCGCGCTGTATTGCCTGGTGCCGTGGCTGTGGGGCCGCAAGCAACTGTACAGCCTGAAGCTCGTCAACTGGCACTTCTGGATCTCGACCATCGGCATCGTGCTCTACATCTCCGCGATGTGGGTCTCGGGAATCCTGCAGGGCCTGATGTGGCGCGCCTACACCTCGCTCGGCTTCCTCGAATATTCCTTCATCGAGACCGTGGAAGCGATGCATCCCTTCTACATCATCCGCGCCGCAGGCGGCGCGCTGTTCCTGATCGGCTCGCTGATCATGGCCTATAACCTCTGGATGACGGTGCGGGTAGGCGAGGTGGAAGTCACCACGCCGCTCGCGCTGCAGCCGGCGGAATAAGGAGCTCAAGATGTCCTTCTGGACCCGCCACCAAATCTTCGAAAAGAACTCGATCATCCTGATCGCGGGCATTCTGGTCGTGATCGCGATCGGCGGCCTGGTCGAGATCACGCCGCTGTTCTACCTCAAGAGCACGATCGAGGTGGTCGACGGCGTCAGGCCGTACACGCCGCTCGAGCTCGCCGGCCGCAACATCTATGTGCGCGAAGGCTGCTATCTCTGCCACTCGCAGATGATCCGGCCGTTGCGTGACGAGGTCGAGCGCTACGGCCACTTCTCGCTTGCTGCCGAGAGCATGTACGATCATCCGTTCCAGTGGGGCTCGAAGCGTACCGGGCCTGACTTGGCGCGGGTCGGCGCCAAATATTCGGACGAGTGGCACGTCACCCACCTGACCAATCCGCGCGCGATCGTGCCGCAGTCGGTGATGCCGGGCTATCCCTTCCTTGCAAAGACCGAGCTCGATCCCGAGGCGATTGCCGATCACCTCAGGACCAACCGCGCGGTCGGCGTGCCCTATACCGACGAGCAGATCGCCAACGCAGTCGCCGACCTGAAGGCGCAGGCTGATCCTGACAATACCGGCACCGATGCTTTCACCAAACGCTATCCGAAGGCTGTGATCCGCAATTTCGACGGCAAGGGCGGAGCACCGACCGAGATGGATGCGCTGGTCGCGTACTTACAGATGCTCGGCACGCTGGTCGACTTCAAGCTCTACAACGAAAAAGCCAATCTTCGCTGAGAGGCCGGACGATGAAAGCAATTCTGACAGTTCACAATCTGGCGTCGAATCTCGTGACGAGCGTGTGGACGCCGATCTTCGTCGGCCTGTTCGTCGCGATCGTGATCTATGCGCTCTGGCCCCGCAACCAGGCCGCCTTCGATGAGGCATCGCGGATACCGTTGCGGGAGGAGTGAGAGACCATGGCTGAAACCGAACTCGATCAAGTCTCCGGCAAGACCACGACCGGTCACCAGTGGGACGGCATCAAGGAACTCAACACGCCGTTGCCGCGCTGGTGGGTGTTGACCTTCTACGCCACTATCATCTGGGCGATCGGCTACTGGGTGGTGTACCCGGCCTGGCCGCTGTTGTGGAGCCACACCAACGGGCTGATCAACTATTCGTCGCGGGCCGATGTCGGCGTCGAACTGGCCAACCTCGAGAAGATCCGCGGCGACAAGATGGTCGCGCTCGGCGCGGCGTCGCTGGAGGACATCGAGAAGGATCCGGCACTGCTGGCGCTCGCGCGCGCCCGCGGCAAGGCGGCCTTCGGTGACAATTGCGCGCCGTGCCACGGCTCGGGCGGCGCCGGCGCCAAGGGTTTTCCGAACCTGAACGACGACGACTGGCTGTGGGGCGGCTCGCTCGAGCAGATCCAGCAGACCATCCAGTTTGGCGCGCGCTCCGGCCACGCCAAGGCGCATGAGGGCGCGATGCTCGCCTTCGGCAAGGATGGCATCCTGAAGAAGGACGAGATCGTCACGGTCGCCAATTATGTCCGTTCGCTCTCGGGCCTGCCGACGAGCCCGGGCTACAATGCCGCCGCCGGCGCCAAGCTGTTTGCCGATAATTGCTCGACCTGTCACGGCGAGAACGGCAAAGGCAACCAGGAGCTCGGTGCGCCCGATCTCACCGACAAGATCTGGCTCTACGGCTCGGACGAGGCCACCGTGATCGAGACCATCACCAACGGCCGTTCCGGCGTGATGCCGGCCTGGGTCGGCCGGCTCGATCCGTCCACCATCAAGGCGCTTGCGGTCTACGTGCATACGCTGGGCGGCGGTAAATAAGCGGCGGATAGACCGCCTGTTTGCGCTGGATCAACTAAGGCACGGGAGGAGGGGTTAGCCTCTCCTCCCACGATGCCAGAAGAATCCCCGGCCCATGAACAAGATCGTCCAGATAGACCCTGACCAAGTCGAAGACGTCGGGCCGCTTTATGCGGCGCGCAAGAAGGTCTACCCGCAGAAGGTCTCCGGGACCTTCCGTCGGATCAAATGGGGCCTGATGGCGTTCTGCCTCGGCATCTATTATTTCCTGCCGTTTGTGCGCTGGAATCGCGGCCTCGCCGCGCACGATCAGGCGGTGCTGATCGACCTGCCGAACAGCCGCTTCTATTTCTTTTTCATCGAGCTGTGGCCGCAAGAAGTCTATTACTTCACCGGCCTCTTGATTCTCGCCGCGATCACGCTGTTCCTGATGAACTCGGTCGGCGGCCGCATCTGGTGCGGCTATCTCTGCCCGCAGACGGTCTGGACCGACCTGTTCTACGCGGTCGAGCGCCTGGTCGAGGGTGACCGGCGCGAGCGGATGAAGAAGGATGCATCCGCGCATCGCTGGACGCTGGAACGCATCTCCGAGCTCGTGCTCAAGCATTCGATCTGGCTGATGATCGCCTGGTGGACCGGCGGCGCCTGGGTGCTCTATTTCACCGACGCGCCGACGCTCGTCAAAGAGCTCGTCACCTTCCAGGCGCCGGCGATCGCCTATATCTGGATCGCGATCCTGACCGCGACGACCTATCTGCTCGCCGGCTTCATGCGGGAGCAGGTCTGCGTCTATATGTGCCCGTGGCCGCGCATCCAGGCGGCGCTGACGGACGAATGGGCGCTCAACGTCACCTATCGCTACGACCGCGGCGAAAAGCGCATGTCGGTGAAGAAGGCGAACGACCTGCGCGCGCTCGGCCAGCACGCCGGCGACTGCGTCGACTGCTATCAGTGCGTCGCCGTCTGTCCGGTCGGCATCGATATCCGCAACGGGCCGCAGCTCGACTGCATCCAGTGCGGGTTGTGCATCGACGCCTGCGACAATGTGATGAAGAAGATCAACCGGCCGACGCGGCTGATCGGCTACGACAACGACATCAACATCCAGCGCCGGATCGAGGGCAAAGCGCCGATCTATCGCATCGTGCGGCCGCGCACCATCATCTACGCCGCGCTGATCGCACTCGTCGGCGGCATCATGCTCTATACGCTCGCGACGCGTTCGCTGCTCGACATCAACGTGCTGCACGACCGCAATCCGGTCGCGGTGAAGCTCAGCGACGGCTCGATCCGCAATGCCTATACGGTCCGCTTCCTCAACAAGCGTGGTTTCGACCGTGTGGTGGCGATCGACATCGACGGCCCGCAGGATGCCAAGCTCCATGTCGTCGGCGGCGATTCGATCACGCCCGATCGTCCCATGATCGTGCTTGGGCGCGACGGCACAACCGAGCTGCGCGTGCTCGTCACCGCGCCGTCCGACCGGAATCCCGAGAAGTCGATCCCGGTGAAATTCCGCGTCACCGACATCGGTCTCGGCGAAGTCGCGTCCGCCACCGACAATTTCGTCGCGCCATAACGGGAAGAAGCAGTGCCGCCATGAATAGGGAATATGGATCGGAGAAACCGCTGACCGGCCGCAAGGTGCTCGTCATGCTGGTCGCATTCTTCGGCGTTGTGATCGGCGTCAACGTCACCATGATCAAGCTGGCGACCTTGACGCTGCCCGGCACCGACGTCGACAGCGCCTACGCGGCGAGCCTCGCCTATGAGAAAGAGATCGTCGCCGCGCGCGAGCAGGACGCCCGCAACTGGAAGGTCGACGCGCATCTGGCGCGCGATGCCGGTGGCGGCACAGCGCTCGAAGTCGAAGCGCGTGATGGCAATGGCAGGCCGCTCATCGGATTGCAGTTCACCTCCCGCCTGGAGCGCCCGACCGACCGGCGCGCCGACCAGGCGATCGAGCTGTCGGAAGCCGGCGGCGGTCGCTACCTCGGCAAGGGCAGCGCGATCGGCCCCGGACAATGGGAGCTGGTGCTCGAAAGCGAAGCCGATGGCCGGCGCGTGTTCCTCTCGAGGAACCGCGTGGTGCTGAACTAAGAGGGCGTGATGCAGGCGACACGGGACTTTTCGCACTACGTCAAGCATCTCGGCTCGGGATTGGCGCATATCGACCTCGCGGTCGAGGGCGTCAACTGCGCCGGCTGCATGTCAAAGATCGAGCGCGGGCTTTCGGCGATTCCCGATGTGACCTTGGCGCGCGTGAATCTCACTGACCGCCGCGTGGCGCTGGAGTGGAAGGAGGGCGCACTCGACCCCGGCAACTTCATCGATCGGCTCGCCGAGCTCGGCTACAAGGCCTATCCGTTCGAGACGGTGAGCGCTGAAGCCGCCGAGGTCGAGAACTCGCGCTTCCTGCTACGCTGCCTCGGAGTTGCGGCGTTCGCGACTATGAACGTGATGATGCTGTCGATCCCGGTGTGGTCCGGCAATGTCAGCGACATGCTGCCGGAGCAGCGCGATTTCTTCCACTGGATGTCGGCGCTGATCGCGCTGCCGGCGGCCGCCTATGCCGGCCAGCCCTTCTTCCGCTCGGCGTTCAACGCGCTGCGCGCGGGCAATGTCAACATGGACGTGCCGATCAGCATCGGCGTGATCCTGGCGCTCGGCATGTCCATCGTCGAGACTATCGGACATGCCGACCACGCCTATTTCGATGCGGCTATCATGCTGCTCACCTTCCTCCTGGTGGGACGGTATCTCGACCAGAACATGCGGCGGCGTACCCGCGCGGTCGCCGGCAATCTCGCCGCGCTCAAGGCCGAGACTGCGACGAAGTTCATCGGACCGGACGAGATTTCGGTGGTGCCGGCGGCGGCGATCCGGGCCGGCGATACCGTGCTGCTGCGGCCAGGCGAGCGCTGCGCGGTCGACGGCATCGTGATCGAGGGCCGGTCGGAGATCGACCAGAGCCTGATCACCGGCGAGACGCGGCATGCGGCGGTCGAGGCGGGCAGCGCGGTCTATGCCGGTTCGCTTAACATCTCGGGCGCGCTGCGCATCCGCGTGTCGGCGGCGGCGGAAGGCACGCTGCTGGCGGAGATCCAGCGATTGCTCGACCACGCCGTGCAGGCGCGCTCGCGCTATGTGCAGCTCGCTGACCGCGCGTCGCGGCTCTATGCGCCGGCGGTGCATGCAACCGCGCTCTTGACCATGATCGGCTGGCTGATCGCCGGCGCGAGCTTGCACGATTCCGTCATCACCGCGATCGCGGTGCTCATCATCACCTGTCCCTGTGCGCTGGGACTGGCGATCCCAACGGTGCAGACGATTGCCGCGGGGGCGATGTTCCGCGCCGGCGTGCTGATCAATTCGGGCGATGCCATCGAGCGTGTCGCCGAGGTCGACTACGTCATCTTCGACAAGACGGGAACGCTGACCTTGCCGGAACTGGATGTGGTGAATTCCACTGCCGTGCCGGCCGATGTGTTCGAACTGGCGGGCCGGCTCGCGCTGGCAAGCCACCATCCGGTTGCCGCGGCGCTGGCGCGCGCGGCCGGTGCGAAATCGCCGCTGCCCGGCGTCACGGAAGAGCCGGGGCAGGGGGTGCGCGGCAGCTTCGGCGGCGAAGAGGTCAGGCTCGGCCGTCCTTCCTTCTGCAACGCCGAGGATCTCGCAGACGAGATTCTGAGCCGCGATCCCGAGGCGTCCGTGGTCGCGTTTGCCCGCGGCAAGAAGCGCTACGTGTTCGCGGTCCGCCAGGGTCTGCGACCGGATGCATGCGAAACCGTCGCGGCCCTGCAGCGGCGCGGCATCGCGGTCGAGATATTGTCGGGAGATCGCGAACCCGCGGTGCGGGCTGCGGCCGAGACGCTTGGCATTCCCGAGTGGCGTGCCGGCGTGCTGCCATCGGACAAGATCGCGCGCATCGAGCAATTGAAGCGGCAGGGCGTCAAGGTGATGATGGTCGGTGACGGCTTGAACGACGCGCCGTCGCTTGCGGCCGCGCATGTCTCGATGTCGCCGATCTCGGCCGCGCATCTGAGCCAGGCGACCGCAGATCTCGTCTTCCTCGGCAAGCCGCTGGCGCCGGTGATCGCGGCGATCGACTATTCGCGCAAAGCGCTGCGGCTGATGCGGCAGAACCTCTATCTCGCCGTCGGCTACAACTTCCTCGCCGTGCCGATCGCGATCCTGGGCTTCGTGACGCCGCTGATCGCGGCCGCGGCGATGTCGGGCTCTTCGATCCTGGTGATGTGCAACGCGCTGCGCGGACGTCGGGTGCGGCAGGAGCAGGTGTGATGGAAGTGATCGCGTTCCTGGTGCCGCTGGCGCTGCTGCTTGGCCTGTTTGGATTGCTCGGATTCCTGTGGTCGCTGAAGAACGGCCAGTATGACGATCTCGAAGGCGCCGCCTGGCGGGCGATCTCCGACGATGACGAGACGCCAACCACCCCGGGGCCATCGGCCGCGCATCGTGGCGTTTGATCTGGCGCAATGACGGCCGCTTTGCATGGGCCGATAGTCAACCTGCTCAGAACTACGGGAGGGTAATATGGCAGCGGCAACACAGACGGAGTCGATTGCGGCCAGGCTGATCGGCAAGCTCACGGGCTTCCTCGAAAGGTTCCGTGACATCGGCGAAATCCGCGGCCTCAGCCCGGCCGAAGCCTGTTCCGTGGCGCACGATCTCCGCATCTCGCCGGCCCAGCTCGAGACGCTGGTTGCCCGGGGGCGTCATGGTGCCGACGAATTGCCGAAGATGCTGAAGACGCTGGGGATCGACGAAGTTGCCATCAAGCGCCAAGAGCCGGGCGTGCTGCACGACATGAGGCGGGTGTGCGCGCTCTGCATCGAGAAATCCCGCTGCCAAAGCGAGCTCGAGGCCGGAACCGCCGCCCTGCATCATCGCGAATATTGCGCCAATACCTATACGATCGATTCGCTCGAGACGAAGCCCGATCAGACCGAACTCCAGCTCCGCGGGCCCTGCTGCTGCTGAGCGGGAACGCTTCGTCTCCCCGATCGAACCGGCGCCGGCACGCCAAACTGCACCGTATCCTTGGACGCGAGGCCCTGCTAACCATGGGCATCGGCGGCGGCCGGCTGGTCGCCGCAACCGTCTGTGTGCGCGGGCGCAAGGCCTTGCGCGTTTTACGAGAAGGATACGAGCAATGATCGAAACCGTTGGCATCATCGGGGCGGGCACTATGGGCAACGGCATCGCCCAAGTCAGCGCCGCCGCCGGGCTTCAGGTGGTGATGGTCGATATCTCGGACGCGGCCGTGCAGCGCGGGCTGGCGACGGTCGGCAGCAGCCTGGACCGCCTGGTCAAGAAGGAGAAGATGACCGAGGCCGACAAGAACGCCGCGCTCGGGCGCATCAATGCGACCACCGACAAGGCCAAGCTTGCCGCCTGCGACCTCGTGATCGAGGCGGCGACCGAGAACGAGGAATTGAAGCTCAAGATCCTGAAGGATCTCAGCGCGACGCTGAACCCGCGGGCGGTGATCGCCACCAACACGTCTTCGATCTCGATCACCAAGCTTGCCACCGCGACCGACCGGCCCGACCGTTTCATCGGCATGCACTTCTTCAATCCGGTGCCGGTGATGGCGCTGCTCGAACTGATCCGCGGCCTGCAGACCTCGGACGATACGCTGGCCAAAGCGGAAGCATTTGCAAAGCGCGTCGGCAAGGTCGCGATCACAGCCAAGAACAGCCCGGGCTTCGCGGTCAACCGCATCCTGTGTCCGATGATCAACGAGGCGATCTTCGCGCTGCAGGAAGGCATCGCCACCGCCGAGGAGATCGATGCCGGCATGAAGCTCGGCTGCAACCACCCGATCGGCCCGCTGGCGCTGGCCGACCTGATCGGGCTCGACACCATGCTCTCGGTGATGGACGTGTTCTACAAGGGCTTCAACGATCCGAAATATCGCGCCGCACCGCTCCTCAAGGAGATGGTCGACGCCGGCTATCTCGGCCGCAAGACTGGCAAGGGCTTTTACGACTACGGCAAGGCGTGAGCCAGGCGTTGTAGGGTGGGCAAAGGCGCTTGCGCGGTGTCCACCTTCTAGCACTCCGCTCGTGATGGTGGGCACGCTTCGCTTTGCCTACCCTACGACTTCGTTGCAATGTCGGAGGCTTAGGCGCGATGCCAGTTGATGTGCCCTCGCCCCTTGTGGGAGAGGGCGGCTCAGGTGCCTGCAACGAACTCGCTTCGGTGAGGGGTTCTCTCCGCCTGCGCTGTCGCCCGCGGAGAGAACCCCTCATACGTCGCGCATTTCATGCGCGCCACCTTCTCCCACAAGGGGAGAAGGGAAGCCGCGTAACTAAATCCATTCACTTCACCAGCGGGCAGCCGCCGTCCTTCAGCGGGCGGAATGCCTGGTCGCCGGGCACCTCGGCCAGCACTTTGTAATAGTCCCAAGGCGCTTTGGATTCCTCGGGCTTCTTTACCTCGAACAGGAACATGCTGTGCACCATGCGGCCGTCGGCGCGCAGCACGCCGTTGTCGGTGAAGGCGTCGCGCACCGGCATCTCGCGCATCTTGGCCATCACGGGCTTTGTTTCTTTGGTGCCCGCGGCCTGCACGGCTTTGAGGTAATGCAGAGTGGCGCTGTAGGTCGCGGCCTGATTCATCGTCGGCATCCGCTTCATGCGCTCGAAGAAGCGCTTGCCGAAGGCGCGGGTCCTGTCGTTGAGGTCCCAGTAATAGGCCTCGGTGACGATCAGGCCTTGCGCGAGCTTCAGCCCGAGGCTGTGCACATCAGAGATGAACATCACGATCGCTGCGAGATTCTGGCCGCCGGCGACGATGCCGAATTCGCCGGCCTGCTTGATCGTGTTGATAGTGTCGCCGCCGCCATTGGCGAGGCCGATGATCTTGGCCTTGGAGGCCTGTGCCTGCAGCAGGAAGGAGGAGAAATCCGGCGTGTTGAGCGGATGCTTGACGCTGCCGAGCACCTTGCCGCCGGCGGACTTCACGACATCGCCGGTGTCGCGCTCGATCGAGTGGCCGAACAGATAGTCCGCGGTGATGAAGAACCAGCTATCCCCGCCATTCTTGACGATGGCGCTGCCGACCGTGTGGGCGTTGGAATAGGTGTCGTAGGTCCAGTGCGCGACGTAGGGGCCGCAGGATTTGCCGGTGATATCGGAGCTCGCGGCGTCCGTGACGATCATGATCTTTTCGTGCTGCTTGGACAATTCCATCACCGCGAGCGCGGTGGCGGAGGTCGGCAAATCGATGATCATGTCGACGCCTTCGTTCTCCCACCATTTGCGCGCCATGGTAGCCGCGATGTCAGGCTTGTTCAGCACGTCGGCGGAGACGATCTCGATCGGTTTGCCGAACATGGTGCCGCCGAACTCATCGATCGCCATCTTGGTCGCTTCGACATTCCCGGCGCCGCCGATGTCGGAATAGACCGACGAGAAATCGGTGAGCACGCCGATCTTCAGCGGCGTCGCGGCTGGCTGCTGAGCGGACGCTGATGCGATCAATACCGCCGACAACAGGCAAGCCGTCGACACCATCCTTGCGATGGGCTTCATGGGGTCTCCTCCGTGTTTTTATCAGTTTGTCGGACAAAGTAGATTTGGGTTCCGGGGAAGTCAATCGGCTGTCGATAAGAAGGTCCGCGCGGCCGAATTGACGCATCGTCGCGGCCGGACTACTTTGTCGGACAACCAACATTGAGGCCACCTTTGCCCGCTTCGCCGCTGTTTCGACGGATCGACGTCGCGCCCGCCTACCAGAAGGTGGCGGACGCGATCGAACGCGAGATCGTCAGCGGCCGGATCAAGCCGGGAGACCCGATCGGGACCGAGCTTGAGCTGGTGCGGCAATTTGGCGTCAACCGCTCGACGGTGCGCGAGGGAATCCGGGTGCTGGAGGAAGGCGGTCTGCTGCGGCGCGATTCCAGCCGCCGCCTGCAGGCCTGCCTGCCGCGCTACAACAAGCTCGCGACGCGCCTCAGCCGCGCATTGGTGCTCCACGAGGTCACCTTCCGCGAATTGTTCGAGGTGTCGATGACGCTCGAGATCGCGAGCACGGAATGCGCGGTCGAACGGGCTACCGAGGAGGACATCGCCGAACTCGCCGACAACCTGGCGCGGAGCGAGCAGGTGATCGCCGATCCCGCGGCGCTTGCCGAATGCGACGCCGATTTCCACGTGCTGGTGGCAAAAGCCTCGCACAACCGCGTGCTGCAGCTCGCGCGCGAGCCGGCCGCGCAATTGTTCTTTCCGACCACCGAGATGATCGTGAGCCATGGCGCGCAGGGCGCCACGCGCCTGGTCGAGGCGCATCGCCATCTGCTCGAGGCGATCCGGCGGCGTGACAAGGCGGCGGGCGTGCAGTGGACCCGGCGTCACCTGCAGGACTGGCGCCGCGGCTTCGAGCGGATCGCTTCGCTCGACCGGTCGGTCGAACATATGTACATGGAGCATGCACAAGCGGTTCGACGTAGATAGAACGACAACGCATCGTCCGAACCACAAACAAACAGCGGACGTTCAGGGAGGGAAACATGACCGCGGACATCACCACGACGATCCAGAAGGCGCGCGAGCAAAGCATCGGCGACCTGCTGCGCCGCTCGGCCCGGCGCTATCCCGACAAGACGGCGCTGATCTGCGGCGACGTGAGATGGACCTATGCGGAGATGGATGCGATCTGCAATCGCCTGGGTCGTGGCCTCGGCGGGCTCGGGGTGACGAAGGGCGATCGCGTCGCGGTGCTGTCACGCAACTCGCATGCCTTTGCGGCGCTGCGCTTTGCGCTCGCCAAGATCGGCGCGATCCTGGTGCCGATCAATTTCATGCTGAACCCGGACGAGATCAATTTCATCCTCGCCAATTCCGGCGCGAGGCTGCTCGCCGTCGGCCCTGATCTCGTCGAGGCCGGCCGCGCTGCGACCGTCAAGGGCACGAAGGTCGAGCAACTGATCTGGCTCCCGGGCGAGGATGCCACGGAGCCGCCGAAGGACGTCACGACCTTTGCGGACCTGCTTGCGGCCGGCGCCTCGCCGCTCGAGGCTTCCGTCGACAGCCGCGACATCGCGCAGATCATCTATACCAGTGGTACGGAGTCGCTGCCCAAGGGCGCCGTCCTCACCCATGAAGCGGTGATGTGGCAATATGTGAGCTGCATCATCGATGGCGGCATGGCGGCGGAGGACACTATCCTGCACGCGCTGCCGCTCTATCATTGCGCACAGCTCGACGTCTTCCTCGGGCCTGGCATCTATCTCGGCGCGACCAACGTGATCACCGGCAAGCCTGTGCCGGATCACATCCTCTCGCTGATCGCGGCCCACAGGATCAACGCCTTCTTTGCGCCGCCGACGATCTGGATTGCGATGCTGCGCTCGCCGGCGTTCGACAAGACCGATCTCTCGAGTCTGCAAAAGGGCTATTACGGCGCGTCCATCATGCCGGTGGAGGTGCTGCTCGAACTGCAGCGGCGTTTGCCCGGCGTGAAGTTCTGGAATTTCTACGGCCAGACCGAGATCGCGCCGCTCGCGACCGTGCTGAAGCCCGAGGATCAGTTGCCCAAGGCGGGATCGGCGGGCAAGCCCGCGCTCAATGTCGAGACCCGCGTGGTGAATGCCGAGATGCGGGACGTCAAGGTGGGCGAGGTCGGCGAGATCGTCCACCGCTCGCCGCATCTGTTGTCCGGCTACTACAATGATCCGGCCAAGACGGAGGCGGCCTTTGCCGGGGGCTGGTTCCACAGCGGCGACCTGGCGACCGTCGATGCCGAGGGGCACGTCACCGTCGTCGACCGCGTCAAGGACATGATCAAGACCGGCGGCGAGAATGTCGCAAGCCGCGAGGTCGAGGAGATGGTCTATCGGCTGCCGGCGGTCTCCGAAGTCGCGGTGGTTGGCCTGCCGGACCCGCGCTGGATCGAGGCGGTGACCGCGATCGTTGTGGTCAAGAGCGGCGACACGCTGGATGAGGAGACCGTCATCAGACATTGCGCCAGCCAGATGGCGCATTTCAAGGTGCCGAAGCGCGTGATCTTCGTGGACAGCCTGCCGAAGAACCCGAGCGGCAAATTGCTGAAGCGCGAATTGCGCAAGCGCTTTCTTGGAAATGAAACACTCGATCGTGCGATTCAGAAAAATTTTGCGGGCTGAGCAGCCGATTCAAACGGGCGTGAACGGCTTACGCCGCCATAGCTGATCGGATTCCCTTGGCCGACGGTGTATGGTTGCGTCGCTGCCGTGATATGCTGCGGCAGCGACGCAGCGTCATTGCGACACGCAGGGGCCGATGCTCAAGAAATCCCATGCCACCGAGCTGGCCGGGACGACCGGGACACGCATCGTTCCGCTCGACCGTGCGCGCACCTTCATCACCTTCCTGGTGGTGCTGTATCACGGCGTAATCAACTACACCTATTTCGGTATCGGCGGCGACCGGATGCGATGGATCGGCTTCGACCTGATCGCGCTGTTCAACGACAGTTTCTTCATGGCCTGCATGTTCTTCATCTCGGGCCTGTTCGTTCACGACAGCCTGGCGCGGAGGGGGCCGGCGAACTTCCTCGGTAGCCGTGCCTGTCGGCTGGGTATTCCGTATCTGGTATCGATCTTTGTGCTGATGCCGATCGCTTATTACCGCTACCATGTAACGGAGCTCAGTTTCCCGCAGTTCTATTGGCATATGGTCACCGTCGGCCCGTGGTCATCGGGGTCGGCCTGGTTCCTGTGGGTGCTGCTTGCGCTGGACGCGATCGCCGCGTTGCTTTGGGCCGCGGCGCCCGGCGCGATCCCGGCGCTCGGGCGATTGGTCGATGGCTTTCGTCAGCGGCCGATGGCGGCCTTCGCTGCGTTCCTTATCTTCTCGATCGTCGTCTATCTGCCGCTGCACCTGGAGTTCGGCGATTCCGCGTGGTTCGTGCCCGGCCACTATCCGCTGCCGATCCAGACCAGCCGCATCCTGCTGTACACCGGCTACTTCTTCACCGGCGTTGCGGTCGGTGCCATCAGCCTGAGAGGCGGGCTGCTGGCGGAAAGCGGCGAGGTAGCGAAGCGCTGGATGCTGTGGCTCACGTGTGCGCTCGCATTCTATGGCGTCATCCTGCTCCTGGTCTATGTCCATCACAGCGTGCTGCCGGATTTCCGTTCGCCGCCGCTATGGTGGCAGATAGCCTATGGACTGGCCTTTGCGATGTTCAACGCGGCAATGACTTTCACGGTGCCCGCGCTGTTCCTGCACTTTGCGCAATCACGGTTTCGGTTCCTCGATGCGATGCAGCCTTCGGCCTACGGCATCTATCTCGTGCATTTCGTTCCGCTGATCTGGCTGCAGTATCTCGTCTACGATCCGCCGCTGCCGGTGTTTGCCAAATTCGCGATCGTCTTCCTCGGCACACTCTTCGTCAGTTGGGGCGCGACCATCCTGCTGCGAAGGATTCCGATCGTCGCGCGTATGATCTGACCCGTGGTCAGGAAGGCCGATCTGAGCCGGACGGCACTATGCGGCCTTTATAAGAGGACAAAGCAGTCCCCATGGAATTTACACGCCTTGCCATTCACCTTCCGGGCAAGCGTTCGGTCTAGCCGTGGCGACAGGGACAGAAGATGATTGTCCACTCTGAGGGTCAGGACCAGCAAATTCACCCGCGCGGCGTTCACGCTGCTTGGAGGCCAAGATGACGGTCTATCATGCATACATTGTTGGACTGCACGGCCGGTCGATTGGAGTGGTTCGGATCGATTGTGTCGATGATGATTCGGCCATCAAATCCGCCGAGCGTCTTGTCGACAGCCACGATGTGGAGCTCTGGCAGATGGATCGGCCCGTAGCTAGGTTCGACGCCCCGTCAAAGCAGGTATTCAGGAAATAATTCTTGCGCCGAGCTTACCGCGCGGCGATCCATCCCGTACGCCGAACACGTCAAGGCACGTGAACCATGGGCCCGTAGTAGCCGCCCCATTGTCCCCACATATCGCGGCCCTCGTAACCGCAGAGTTCACGATGCAAATCGCCAGCAAGGTTGCCGTAGCAAAGGCGCCAGTCACTATAACCCGCGCCGATCGTGGCATTTGCGTCGGGGTTCTCCGTGAGGTGCCGCGAGCTCATATGATTTTCGCGAGCCAGAGCGGGAGTTGCGAACATGGCTGCGGCGATCAGTGCCGCCGGGAGAAGTACAGGCTTGCTCACTCAATTTCTCCATCGGATACGAAGAGCCTACAGGATTCTCTGTGGAGATGGAGAAGCGATCGACCGATTAAAGGAATACTCTGTCACATCGTTTCAATCAGGCGCGAGGTCGGCGCGGTCGTACGATCACGAACTCCGGCGCGTGCCGACGAGGTTGAGTTTGCCTCAAGCGTCCGCTCATTATTTGAGTATGAGCCCGCGATGGTGGCGCCTAAGCAGCCAACCCGAACTCCGAGAGTTTCACGCGATTGCGGCCGGAGGTCTTCGCTTCATAGAGGGCTTCATCGGCGCGGATCAGTAGCGACTGGATCGTCTCCGATCCGGTGGCGTAGGCAATTCCACCGCTTACGGTCGTCTGGATGGGGCCCAAAGGAGTAGGGACGGACATCGCCTCGATCTGCGCTCTGATGCGCTCGGCAACGGCTGCCGAGGCCCTTGGACTCGAGTTCAGCATCACGATGCAGAATTCTTCGCCGCCTATTCGCGCGGCCAGGTCGTCTGAACGGATATTTGCGGTGATGATTTCGGCAAAGGCCTTCAACGTCCGGTCGCCGGAATCGTGTCCGAACCGATCGTTGATGGTCTTGAAGTGGTCCAGATCCATCGCGACGACGGCGGTGCCAACCGGGACATGGGCGGGCGGACCGTCAAACAGCGCGCGGCGATTCAAGAGTCCGGTCAAGGCGTCGGTCATGGCTTCCGACTTATGCCGGTTCGCGATCCGCGCCTGATTGAGGGTGAGCGATAATGTGCCGATGCCGGTCAAGCCAGCGATCACGACGATGGAATTAATGTCTTCGGCCCAATTGGATGGACGAGCGGTCAGGACGAACTGGCCTTGCTCGGCGAGGGCATAGCCACACGCGATGAACGATGCTGAGGCGATCAGATAGAGCGTCGCATTGGCGGACATCAGGAGCGGGGATTCGGCGCGCGCTGTCCAGTACTGGAAAGCGGTCATAAGCAGCAGCATGCCGATCACGACATTTGCAGCAATCGTCCCGGTGCCGGAATAGCCAAACGCGAATGTGGCCGATGTGGACAGAATGCCGAGGCCGACCACGGCGAATACGGTGAACCAATTGAACCGACTTGAGCAGAATTTGGCCGAGCCCGCGTAGAGCAGTCCGAAGCCGCATATCAGCAGCACGAAGGACACGAGCAGCAGATTGGCGTCGTACCCTTGAATGACAGTGCCAAAGAACGCCACTCCGGCGACGATAAAGACAAGGCCGATCGACCAGCTTAGCAGGTGGGTCTCGGATTTTCCGACGACCCACATCATGCAGAGCGTCAGTCCAAGGGAGGCGCCCGAGAAGCCGATGGCGACGAGGATCGAAAACTGGTCGAGAAGCATGACGCCGGGCCGTGGTTGGGATCGGCGCCTTATACGTCACCGATCGTTACCCAAATGGTGGAGGCGCAGCTCGTTTGCAGTGCACGGTAATCAAATGGTTATCGCTATCGGTTGAAAACCATCAAATTGGCGCAGCGGATTTCTTGAGCGAAAAGAGGGGGATACTGGATACTCCGAAATCTCGAATCGAGATCAGCGTGGAAGCGGACTGCGATCGAGTTCAACCTCGCCCCGCGAGCGGGGCGAGGTTGCGAAAATGTCAGGAGCCCTCGAACTTGAAGGATACGTTGAGCTTGGCGCGGTAGGCCTCGACTTGCCCCTTGGCGTCCAGTTGCAGATCGAGTTTGACAACCTCTGCGACGCGAAGATCTCGGAGCGATTTTGCCGCTTGGCTGACCGCGTTGGCCGCGGCCTTTTCCCAGGATTCGTTGCTGGTGCCGATCAGTTCGATGACCTTGTAGACGCTCTCAGGCATGTCGTCCTCCTGTCCGGAATGAAGCAGGAAGCAGGTGCTCCCTGCCGCGGTCGAAACTAGCATCACGATATCGGCGTTGAAAGGACGCGCCCGGATCGCCGGCGGCAGGACAAATCGTTCGGAAACTTGAGGATCAGCCTCAAGTTGTGCTTTGATCTTGCGGCCACAACTGGGGTTTTATCATGATTTGTTTGCGTTTCCCGGCGTTACGGCTGTTTGCTTTTGTTCCTTTCGGCTTCCGTCATGGTTTTGCAACTTGGATCATCGCCTGTGTGGCGGCGCTCACCGCAGGAGCGGCATCGGCACAGCAACCGCTCCCGCCCGGCGTGCCCGAGAAGATGCCCGCCGACATTCCCTATGGGACGCCGATTTCGCTCGATCTTGCCCGACAAGCGGTGGAAGCCGCGTTTGCGGAAGCATCCAAGCGGGGGTGGAAGATGGCCATCGCGGTCGTATCGCCATCGGGCGACCTGACCTATTTCGTGAAAATGGACGATACCATGTTGGCATCGCCAACCATCGCCCAGAACAAGGCGCGCACCGCCGCGCGCTTTCGGCGCGACACCAAGGGCATGTTCGATCTGACGGAGACCGGCCATCCCTACGTGATGACGCTCGATCCAACGCTGGTCGCTTCGCCAGGTGGCATGCCAATCATCAGCGAAGGCAAGGTCATCGGCGCCATTGGATGCAGCGGAGGAGCAGGCGTGCAGGACGCCGTCGTCTGCCAGGCGGGCATCGAGGCTCTCAATCGCAAATGACGCCTGAAGCGCGAGCGAGATCGCCGAGGCGATCCGTACGACAGCGGCGGCTTTCGCATCGTTGTATGTTGCGCTATACATCGAGGGCGAACAGCCGGGCCGGAAGAGCTACGGAGTTCCGGTCCTGCAGGACGCGCAGTGAACGATCATCGATCGATGATCGTTCGTTCGAGGCATTGCCTCGTCCACCCCACGTCCATCAGGAACCAAAACATGAAACAGAATGACAGCGTTGCCCTGTGCTCGCTGCGACAGGGAGACTTGCTCAAGAACCGTAATGCATGGGCGCTCGGCGCGGCCGGGTTGATATTGCTCATGCTCGGCACGGCGCGTGCGGAGACGCCGATCGGCGTCCCCGACAAGAGCCATCCGGAGAGCGTAACCGCCACCAGCGACGGCACGCTCTATATCGGAAGCTTCAACCTGGGCGGCGTCATAAAGGCGGCACCGGGCGGAAAAACCGAGCAGTTCATCTCGCCCGGCGCCGACGGCAGCCGTTCGGTGCTCGGCGTGCTCGCCGATGAAAAGAGCCGCACCTTGTACGTCTGTTCCAACGACCTGAGCGGTTCGGGCGTTGCCGGTCCCAGCGAGACCAAGGGCGCCTGGCTGAAAACCTTCGATCTCGCCACCGGCGCCCCGAAGGCGAGCTTTCAGCTCAAGGATCCGAAATCGCTTTGCAACGACATCGCGATCGGCGGTGACGGAACCGCTTACGTCACCGACTCCTTCGCGCCGTATATCTACAGCCTGAAGCCAGGCGGCACGGCGCTCGACGTGTGGGCGACCGATCCGCTGCTGGCGCCGGCCAAGGACGGGGTCGGGCTCGACGGCATCGCGGTCGGATCGGACGGCCATCTCTACGTCACGACCTTTATTCCCGCCAAACTGTTCAAGATCGCGGTCAAGGACGGCAAGGCGGGGGAGATCACCGAGTTGAAGCCGTCCCGTCCGCTGGATCACGCGGACGCCATGCGCGCGTTCGGCGGCGACTTCCTGCTGGTCGAAGGCGCAGGCCGGCTCGACAAGGTCGCGGTGACGGGCGATGAGGCCAAGGTCGATGTCATCAAGGACGGTCTTGCCGAGCCCGTTTCGGTGACCCAGGTCGGCAACACCGGATGGATCGCCGAGGGCAAGCTGTCCTACCTCATCGGTCCCAATAAGGGGAAAGATCCCGGTCCATTCGCGATCACGCCCGTTCCGTTAAAGTAACAGTTGAGCGACTTGCTCTAGTCTAGGTTAGAAGAGACGGCGCCGGCCGACGTCAATCGTGGCGCTATCGGCCGGCGCTCATCTTGTCCGTGAAAAGCTTCAATGGCATTCTAGGGGGCAGACGCAACCAACGGATTCTGCATGTCAAAACTGGGCGCCAAATCGCTTCCACATTTGAGCGTTCGCATCGATCTCGATAGCGACGAGCGGATCGGGCCCGGCAAGATCCAGTTGCTTGAGCATATCCGCGATTGCGGGTCGATTTCGGCCGCCGGCCGCGCCATGGAGATGTCCTACAAGCGGGCGTGGGACCTGGTCGACGAGATCAACCGGATCTGCCGGCATCCGGCAGTCGAGCGGCAGACCGGCGGCAAGAATGGCGGCGGCGCAATGTTGACGCCGTTCGGCCTCTCCCTGGTCGCGCGCTATCGCAAGATCGAGCGCGATGCAGCGAGCGCGGTGCGCAAGGAACTGGCGGCCTTGCAGACCGATATCGCCCGCAAGGCGTGATGCCGCCGTCAGTTCGTGCGCAGCGTCACGCCTTGCTGCGGTTCGGCCGCGATCGCCTCTCCCAAGGAGTTCTGCTGCTCGCGCAGAACCGAGAAGCAGACGCTGAACCCATCCACCGTCCGCAGCGTCACCATGCGCACGCTCGGATCGCTCGATTGCTCGACCATCCAGGAATCCAGCGGATAAGCGTAGCGGAGGCTGCCGTCGCCGTAGCGGCGCTGCAGCGCCTTGTCGAGCAATCCCGGCAGGGTCATCACCAGCGTGCCGACCTGGTTGAGCGAAAGCCGCAGGGTCGCGGGATTACCGGCGGAATCGACGAAGCCAAGCGAAACGGCGCCATCAGCGGCGACTTCGCACGTCGTCAGGGCCTGGGTGTCGATCTGCATCATAGGCTCCGAACAAATATACGTTATATCCATAAGGATATATCGATGCGATCCCGGGCGTCCAGCCCGTCTTTCTTGACCCTGCCGCGCCGCGTCACGGGTATGGCCGGAAACCGCCGAGACGTGATATGGTGACGGATATAACGGAGCCCGGACCGGGGGCCCGTCGCAAATGGAGATGAGGCCCGCCATGTTCGACTCCCAATGCGATCTTGCTGCGCTCGTGTATGAGCAGCATCAGGATCCCGACGAGATCCTGCGCGATTTCGCCGCCAGCCTGAACAGAGCCGGATATCGCGCGGTCGGGATTGTGCAGCTCGGCCACCACTGCCTCGATGCCGGCCTGTCCGCCATGCTGGTCCATACCGGCGAAGAGCTGCAGCTATTCCAGGACCTCGGCAGTTGCTCGGCCGGCTGCCGGCTTGACGTCGGCCAGTTGCTCGATGCGGGCGAGCGGATCGCGGCGGCGATCGATCGCGGCGCGGACGTGCTGATCGTCAACCGCTTCGGCCGGCAGGAATGCGAGGGCAAGGGCCTTTGCTATCTGGTCGAGCGTGCGCTGAGCGCGGACATCCCGGTCGTGATCGCGGTGCCCAGTCACCGCTTTGCCCATTGGATCAAGTTCGCCGACGGCATGAGCGTCCGCCTCCGCTGCGACCGCGATACGCTCGATGCATGGTGGAACAACGTCTCGGCGCGATATCCGAGGCCGGCGGGCATCGAACAACAGACGGTTTGCGAAGTGTTGAAATGACGTGAGCGCTGGAAGGCTCTGGCCTACGGCTCTTACGAAAGATGCTGCACGAACAGGGTGGGGACGTTGCACGTGCCGTCGCGGAGGGCGAACACCCGCGTTCCCGGCTTGGCACCGGCCTTGACATCGGACACGTTGCGGCCGGCGCGCAGCAGCCGCTCGCGGGCGGCGTCGGCATCGTCGACCGACCAGGCGATGCCCCAGAGGCGGTCCGCCTTGCGCGCGTCGCCCTCGGCCGGACGGTGGACAACTTCGATCAGCATGTCGCCGCAGGCGAATTGCATCAATCGGCTTTTGCTCTTTGCGTCGGCGCGGTCGAAGATCAGCTCCAACCCGAGACGCGCGCCGTAGAGCGCTATCGCGCGCTCCGGCTCGTCGGTCGCAACCACCACCAGGTCCATCCTGCGAACGGCAGCCGGCGCTGTCGCTGTGGAGCGGGCCGCTTCGGATAGAAGCTTGCTGAAGCGGATCGGTACGCCATGTGATTGTTCGGCCGGCAAGCCGTTCCGCTTCCAGGAGAGCATCGTGTCGGTCGCAAAATCGCTCCAGGTGATGTCGGCGACATCGTCCGGCTGCAGCGAGATATGTTTCAATCGCCGATAACTCTTTTCGATGTCGTCGACCGCAAAGTCCAGACACCACAGGCCTTCGCCGCTCTCGGCAAGGACGGCGCGGGCGCGCGCACCGAACGCGCCTTCGCCGTTGGGTGCCGCGACCCGAAAGGTGGCGTTGTCCAAAACGAAGAACGCGCTTTCGACGCCATCAGTTCTGGCGCGAAACGCCGGCTCCCTCGCGAGCACCTCGCGATAAGCGGCAATGCCGGTGTCGAGATCGTGAACCAGGACGCTGGTGTGGTCGAGGGTCGTGATCATGAGGGGCGCTCCCTGAGAGGCCGGCTCCGCCGCACAATGCTTCGAGCTTCGGTCGCAGCAGCATATTGGACGGTCTCGAGAATTGACAGTTCATTTTTGGAACTGTATGACGAGGACTAGCCAGGGCATGGCTCCAGATCGCCTGCGCGTGGCAGGCGGAGAATAACGGATGCCCGCGAGGAGAGGCCGGTGGGAAATCCCTTGAAGGTTGAATTCCATTTCGATTTCGGCAGCCCGAACGCCTATCTGGCGGAACTCGTGATTCCTTCGATCGAACAGCGCACCGGCGTGAAGTTCGATTATGTGCCGGTCCTGCTCGGCGGAATTTTCAAGGCGACCGGCAATATGTCGCCGGCGGATTCACTGCGCGGCATCAAGAACAAGCCGGAATACATGGCGCTGGAGACCGAGCGCTTCATCCGCCGCCACAACATCACGACCTATCGATCGAACCCGTTCTTCCCGGTCATCACCCTGATGCTGATGCGTGGCGCGGTCGCTGCGCAATTCGAAGGCGTATTCGAGCCCTATTTCCGTGCGGCCTTCCATCACATGTGGGAGGAGCCGAAGAAGATGGATGACGTCGAAGTGGTTCGCGCCGCGCTCAAATCTTCCGGCCTGGACGCCGACAGGCTGATCGCACGGGCGCAGCAGGACGACGTCAAGAAGCGGCTGATCGACCTGACGGCAGACGCGGTCAACCGCGGCGCGTTCGGTTCGCCGACCTTCTTCGTCGGCAAGGAGATGTTCTTCGGCAAGGACCAGCTTCGCGACGTCGAGGAATCCATCGTCGAGCAGACAAGGCAGTTGGCCAAGAGCGCGTGAGCGGCCTGGTCGCGGCGGCCGGAGATTGCTGAACAAATAAGGAGAACGTGATGCCGGGCCCTCTCAATGGCGTACGCGTATTGGATCTGACCGGCGTGGTGTCGGGGCCGTTCGCGACCATGTTCCTCGCCGACCAGGGCGCCGACGTTCTCAAGATCGAGCCTGTTGGCGGCGACATCACCCGCCGCAGCCGCGCCACCATAGACAAGTCCGGCGAGTTCTCGGCGCTGTTCATTTCCTCCAACCGCGGCAAGCGCTCGCTCGCGATCGACGTCAAGAGCGAGGCCGGCCGCGAGGTGCTGGCCAAGCTCGTCGCGCAGGCCGACGTGCTGGTGCAGAATTTTCGGCCCGGCACCATGGAGCGGCTCGGCCTCGGCGCGGATGAACTCCGCCAGCGCCATCCGCGCTTGATCTATGTCTCGATCAGCGGGGTCGGCGAGACCGGTCCCTATGTGAAGAAGCGGGTGTACGATCCGATCATCCAGGGATTGTCTGGATTCGCCGACATCCAGTCGCAGCCCATTACGAACCGTCCGCAGATGATCCGCACCATCGTCTGCGACAAGACCACGGCGGTGATGACGGCGCAGGCGGTGGCGGCCGCGCTCTATGCCCGCGAGAAGACAGGGCAGGGCGATCACATCCGGGTCGCGATGCTGGATGCGATGATCTCGTATCTGTGGCCGGAAGGCATGATGCAATACACGGTGGTCGGCGCCGAAGAGACCGCCGCCGATCCGAATGACCGGCCGGATCTCGTGTTCAAGACCAGCGACGGCTACATCACTGCCGGCACGATCTCGGATTCCGAATGGCAGGGCTTTTGCCGCGCCACCGGCGATCCCGAGCTCGCCAAGGATCCGCGCTTTGCGACGCCTTCCGCGCGATCGGTGAATGCGACGGCGCGCATCAACAAGATGGCCGAATATATCGCGCAGCACACCACGGCCGAATGGCTGGAGCGGCTCGACGCCACCGATGTTCCCTGCGCGCCGATCCTGCGCCGCGCCGAGATCATCCATAACGAGCAGGTGGTGGCGCGCGACATCATCACCGAATTCGACCAGCCCAAGGTCGGGCGCGTGCGGCAGCCCAAGCCAGCGGCGCGTTTCGAAGTCAACGAGGCGTCGATTGGCGGACCGGCACCCCGCGTCGGCGAGCATTCGCGCGAAGTGTTGCGCGAGCTCGGCTATGACGACGCGGCGATCGATCGGATGGTCAGCGAAAAGGCCGTGCGGGTGGCGGTGTAAGCGCTGTCGCGGAGCTGTAGGGTGGGCAAAGCGAAGCGTGCCCACCTTGCTTGCACCGAACGTGGATGGTGGGCACGCTGCGCTTTGCCCACCCTACAATTCCACCCTACAATTCTTGGCTGCTCACGCCCTCGGCGCGGGCGGTGTGACCGGGGCAAGCGGCTTGTTTGCGGCTTGGCCGCGCTGATACGCGTCCCGCTGATGGATGCGCTCGAGATAGGGATGGGCGTGGTCGCAGATGCCGACGCCGTAGGCGATTGCCCAATCCAGGCAAGTGGTGAGCAGGATATCGGCGCTGGTGAAACGATCGCCCATCAGGAATTGGCGGCCGTCAGCGAGCGCGACCTCGACGTGGCGCGATTGCTGGCGGAAATACTCCGCCGCCTGCGCCACGACATCGGGCGCGACCCCATAGATGTGGCCCAGCGCATTGCCGCTGTGGCGGCGCATGACGTATAGGCTGGTCGCATCGAGCTCGGCAACGATGAAGAAGCACCATTCGAGCCAGGCGGCGTAATCGCGCTGGCTCTCCGGAATCAGCGCACGCTCGGGCGTCGAATAAGTTCGCGACAGATAGGCGACGATCGCTGCACTCTCGCCGATACAGAAATCGCCGTCCTGCAGCAGCGGAATCTTCTGCCGCGGATTGAGCGAAGTATATTCCGTCGTCTTGGTCTCGCCGGTGCGGGGACCAATCGGCCGCGTCTTATAGGAGAGGCCAAGCTCATGCATGGCCCAGTGCGGCCTGATCGTCCGGCTCGTGCCCACGCCCCAGAGGGTCAGCTCCGGCGCGGCCATCTCACCATTTCTCCACCGAGGGGCGCAGATCGAGTTCGTGGGTCCAGCCGTCCCGCATCTGCTGATGCGCGAACCAATAGGCTTCCGCGATCGACGACGTCTTGGTCAGGCTGTCCTGTGGGATTGCGCTCGCCTCGATGCCGCGGGCCTTCATGCGCTCATGGATGGCCGGGCTGTCGACACCGGCATCGATGATGAGGTGCACGACATGGATGTTTTTCGGACCGAGTTCGCGCGCCATCGCCTGCGCGACCCCGCGTAGTGCGAATTTCGCCGATGAGAACGCGGCAAACCCGGTGCCGCCGCGGATGCTCGCGGTCGCTCCGGTGAAAAAGATGGTTCCACGGCCGCGCGGCACCATATAGCGCGCCGCCTCGCGGCCGACCAGGAATCCGGCATAGCAGGCCAGCTCCCAGGCCTTGAAGAACAGCTTTTCGGTGGTCTCGAGCAACGGCTTGTTGACGTTCGAGCCGGCGTTGAAGAGGCAGATCTCGATCGGGCCGATCTCTTCCTCGACGCGGGCGAACAGATCCTGGACTTCCGCTTCCTGCCTTGCGTCAACGCTGAGCGCATGGACCTCGTGGCCGGCGGCCTTCAATTCGTCGACCAGCTCCTGCGATTTGGCGGCGTCGCGGCGACAGATGCAGACGGTGTAGCCGCCGTTTGCGAAACGCCGCGCGACAGCGGCCCCGATCGCGTCGCCCGCACCAACCAATATCGCGACCCCGCGGCGTTCCGTCATCCTGTTTCCCATATAGTTCTTATTTGGTACCGAATTATTAGAAAGCGTCGCGTGCGATGTAAATGGAAATATTCGATATCGCACCGATATTTGAGCAGCCATTGTCGTGTCGCCTGTCCGCGAGCCACAGCTCGCAAAGAATTGCAATTGACGAGTTCTAAAAAAGAACGTTAAATATAGGGAGTGATGAAGTCGCCTCGCGAGCGGCTCGATATCTGTCGGGAGGTCTGAGGTGACGAGTTTGGCAGGGACACTTGGCATCGGCGAAGTCGCAGGCTCCGCGTCGCGCGCCATGGAACGCAGATCCGTCTATCTCGGCGGAATTTGGTAGGAGCGCTGTCCGATGGAGCTGGTGCTTTCTCCTGAAGAAGCCGCATTTCGCGACGAGGTACGAACCTTCATTGCGGAAAACTATCCGGCGGAGATGCGCGTCCCCAATCCGGACACCGACCTCACCAAGGACCAGATGCTGCTCTGGCACCGCATCCTCTACAAGAAGGGCTGGATCGCGCCGCTTTGGCCCAAAGAATATGGCGGCCCCGGCTGGTCGATCACCAAGCGCTTCATCTTCGAGCAGGAGACCGCGCGCGCCGGCACGCTGCCGCCGCTCGCGTTCAGCGTCACCATGGTCGGTCCTGTGATCTACACCTTCGGCAATGAGGCGCAGAAGAGGCGGTTCCTGCCGCGCATCCTGTCCGGTGAGGATTGGTGGTGCCAGGGCTATTCGGAGCCGGGCTCGGGCTCCGATCTTGCCTCCGTGCGCACCAAGGCGGTGCGCGACGGCGACCACTATATCGTCAACGGCCATAAGACCTGGACCACGCTCGCTCAGCATGCCGATTGGATCTTCTGCCTGGTGCGTACGGACCAGAACGCGAAGCCGCAATCCGGCATCTCGTTCCTTTTGATCGACATGAAGTCGCCGGGCGTCACCGTGCGCCCGATCATCACGATCGACGGCAGCCATGAGGTGAACGACGTTTTTCTAGAAAACGTCCGCGTGCCCGTCGCCAATCTGATCGGGGAAGAGAACAAGGGCTGGACCTACGCCAAATTCCTGCTCGGCAATGAGCGCACCAGCATGGCCGGCATCGGCCGCTCGACGCGGTACATCGAGCGACTCAAGAAGATCGTCAAAGCGGAAATTCCCGAAGACGATCCGGCCCATCTCGAATTCCTCAGGGACATCGCCCGCATCGAGCTCGATGTGCTGGCGCTGGAGGCGACCGAGCTTCGTATCGTCGCGCAAATGGCGCGCGGCATCGATCCCGGCCCGGCGGCGTCGCTGTTCAAGATCAGGGGCACCGAGATTTTCCAGGCCATCACCGAACTGACGCACCGCGCGATCGGCAATTACGGACTCGCGATCCGCGAGCATCCGGTGAGCGCCAATCATTTCATGCCGGGGCCGGACTACGGACACACCGTATCGGAAAAGTATCTCAACTCGCGCAAGCTCTCGATCTACGGCGGCTCGAACGAGATCCAGCGCAACATCATCGCCAAAGCGGTGCTCGGACTATAGGGCGACGGGAGGCATCGGAATGGACATCCAGTTCACGGAAGAGCAGGAGCTGTTGCGATCGAGCGTGCAGCGTCTGTTGCGCGATCAGTACGATTTCGACGCGCGCCGCAAGATCGTCGCGAGCGAGGAGGGCTGGAGCCGCAAACATTGGTCGTCCTTCGCCGAACTCGGCTTGCTTGCCGCGCCGTTCTCCGAGGAGGTTGGCGGACTCGGCGGCGGGCCGCTGGCCACCATGATCATCATGCAGGAATTTGGCCGACACCTTCTGGTCGAGCCGTTCTTCGAGACCGTCGTTCTTGCCGGCGGCCTGATCGAAGATTTTGGCTCAGCGGCTCAGCAGGCCACGTATCTCCCTGACATCATGTCCGGAGAGAATGTCTGGGCACTGGCCTGGTCGGAAGGCCGCTCGCGTTACGATCTCGCCCATGTTTCCACCACCGCGCGCCGTGAGGGCGGCAGCTACGTGCTCAGCGGTACCAAGGCGGCGGTCGTGGCTGCGCCCTGGGCTGACAGCCTGATCGTCTCCGCCCGCACGTCGGGCGAGCGGGGTGATCGCAACGGCGTCAGTCTGTTCGTTGTCGATCGCCATTCCCCGAACCTTCATCTGCAGGGCTTTAGGACTATCGATGGCCGGCGTGCGGCCGAGGTTGCACTGATGAACGTCTCGGTGCCGGCGAGCCAGATGCTCGGGCGAGAAGGCGAGGGCGTTGCTGCGCTCGAGACCTGCCGTGACAGGGCCATCGGCGCGCTCTGCGCGGAGACTGTCGGCGCGATGGGAGAACTGAATGCGGCGACGCTCGAGTACAGCAAGACGCGAAAGCAGTTTGGCGCGACGCTCGGCTCGTTCCAGGTGCTGCAGCACCGGATGGTCGATATGTTCATTGCGCATCAGGAGGCGCTTTCCCTGATGCAGCATCTCAATCTCAGCCTTGCAGCAAAGGACGCCGGACGCTCGCGGCTTGCGTCCGGCGCCAAGTCGAAGATCGGCTATGCGGCGAAATTCGTCGCCGACCAGGCGGTGCAGCTTCACGGCGGCATGGGCATGACTGACGAGCTCAATGTCGGCCATTACTTCAAGCGGATTTCATCCATCAACATCCAGTTCGGCGACCCCGCATTTCATGTCCTGCGCTATGCGCAGCTCGACAAGGCCGCGTGAGGAGAAGAGGAAAGCACATGCGAGATGCAGTGATCGTATCGACCGCGCGTACAGGCGTCGGCAAGGCCTATCGCGGCGCGCTCAACAACACGGAAGGGCCGACCATGGCCGGCCATGTGATGGCCGAAGCGGTCCGGCGCGCCGGCATCGAGCCCGGCGAGGTGGAGGACGTGGTGATGGGCTGCGCGATGCAGCAGGGCACCATGGTGATGAACGTTGCGCGCAAGGGCGCGATCCGCGCTGGCTTGCCGGTCACGGTCGCCGGTACCACGATCGACCGGCAATGCGCCTCCGGCCTGCAGGCGATTGCAGTCGCGGCGCGCTCGGTGATGCTGGACGGCGTCGAGGTTGCGATCGGCGGCGGCATCGAGTCGATCAGCCTGGTGCAGAACGAGCACATGAACAGGTTCCACGCTGTCGACGATGAGCTGATGGCGATGAAGCCCGACATGTACATGTCGATGTTGGAGACGGCCGAGGTCGTCGCCGAGCGCTACGGGATAGGGCGCGAGCAGCAAGATGAATATTCGCTCGAGTGCCAGCGCCGCGTCGGCGCCGCCTTGCAGGGCGGCCGCTTCAACGACGAGATCGTGCCGATCACGACCAGGATGGCGGTTGTCGACAAGGATACCAAGGAAGTCTCCTACAAGCAGGTGACGCTGGCCAAGGACGAGGGACCGCGGCCCGAGACCACGGCGGAAGGTCTGGCGAAGATCAAGCCGGTGTTCGAGGGCAAGACGATCAGCGCCGGCAATGCCAGCCAGCTCTCCGACGGCGCCTCCGCCTGCGTGATCATGAGTGACAAGGTCGCCGCGCAGAAGGGACTGAAGCCGCTCGGCATCTTTCGCGGCTTCGTTGCCGCCGGGGTCGAGCCGGATGAGATGGGCGTCGGTCCGGTCGCCGCGATCCCGCGGCTGCTCAAGCGGCACAATTTGAAGATCGACGACATCGATCTCTGGGAGCTCAATGAGGCCTATGCGGTGCAGGTGATCTATTGCCGCGACAAGCTCGGCATCGACCCTGAAAAACTCAACGTCAATGGCGGCTCGATCGCGATTGGCCACCCCTACGGCATGACCGGCGCGCGGCTGACCGGCCATATCCTGATCGAGGGGCGGCGGCGCAAGGCGAAATACGGCGTGGTGACCATGTGCATCGGTGGTGGCATGGGCGCCGCGGGCCTGTTTGAAATCGTCAACTGATCGGGAAAGCGGAGAAACGTCTTGAAGACAGCGATCACTGAATTGTTCGGCATCCAGCATCCGATCATCCAGGGCGGCATGCACTATGTCGGCTTTGCCGAGCTTGCCGCGGCGGTGTCGAACGCCGGCGGTCTTGGCATCATCACCGGGTTGACGCAGAAGACGCCGGAATTGCTCGCCAAGGAAATCGCGCGTTGCCGCGACATGACCAACAAGCCGTTCGGCGTCAATCTGACCTTCCTGCCGAGCTTCACCGCGCCGCCTTATCCGGAATATATTGCCGCGATCCGCGAGGGCGGGGTCAAGATCGTCGAGACTGCGGGCCGCAGCCCCGAGCAGTACATGCCGGCGCTGAAGGCCGCCGGCATCAAGGTGATCCACAAATGCACGTCCGTCCGCCATTCGCTGAAAGCCGAGAAGATCGGCTGCGATGCGGTCAGCGTCGATGGCTTCGAGTGCGGCGGTCACCCCGGTGAGGACGATATCCCGAACATGATCCTGCTGCCGCGCGCGGCGGATGAATTGAAGATTCCGTTCGTGGCTTCCGGCGGCATGGCTGACGGCCGCAGCCTCGTCGCGTCGCTCGCGATGGGCGCCGATGGCATCAACATGGGTACGCGCTTCGTCGCGACCAAGGAGGCGCCGGTGCATGAGAATGTGAAGCGGGCGCTGGTGGAAGCCACCGAGCTCGACACCCGTCTGGTGATGCGCGCGCTGCGCAACACCGAGCGCGTGTTGAAGAACAAGGGCGTCGACCGCCTGGTCGAGATCGAACGCGAGAAGGGCAGGGGGCTGAAGATCGAGGACATTCTCGATCAGGTCGCGGGCGTCTATCCCAAGGTGATGGTCGACGGCGAAATGGATGCCGGCGCCTGGAGCTGCGGCATGGTGGTCGGATTGATCAATGACATTCCGACCGTGCAGGAACTGATCGACCGCGTCATGACCGAAGCCGAGCAGATCATCCGGCAACGGCTCACCGGCTTCCTTGACGGTGTTGTGGCGAAGGTGCCGGCGCGCGCGGTCGCCTGAGAGCTCTTTGGGGTTCCGGGATGTTGGCTGGTTCGCCCGAGCAGGCGAACCAGGCTGCGGGCGGCTGCCTGCATTTTTCTTAAATGATTGGCCTGCGCGTGACGGGCTTTGGAGGGAGGGTAACCATGAAGGTGAAATTGAGTATGGCGGCGGCGTGCGTTGCGGCATCGCTGCTCGCAATGCCGGCGAATGCGGCCGATGAGCCGGGCGTCAGCGCAAGCGAGATCGAGATCGGCGGGATCTTTCCGTTCAGCGGTCCGGCGTCGTCGATCGGTCTCGTCGGGCGCGGCGTACTCGGCTATGTCCAGATGATCAACGATCGCGGCGGCATCAACGGGCGCAAGATCAACTATATCGCGATGGACGATGCCTACAGTCCGCCGAAGGCGGTCGAGCATGCCCGCAAGCTCGTCGAGAGCGACGAAGTCGCGTTCATCTTCAGCCAGCTCGGCACCCCCGGCAATTCAGCGACGGCGAAATATTTGAAGGCGAAGGGTGTTCCTTCGATTGCGATCGTCAGCGGCTCGAGCAAGTTCACCGATGTCGCCGAGTTTCCGCTGACGACGACGGGGCTCGTCAGCTACCAGACCGAGGGCCGCATCTACGCGAAGTTCCTCGAGCAGACGCTGCCGGGCAAGAAATACGCGATCCTGTTCCAGAACGACGACCTCGGCAAAGACTATGTCGCCGCGTTCAAGTCGATCCTGAAGGGCGATTTCGACAAGCGCGTCGTCACCGCAGCCTATGAAGTGACGGAACCGACCATCGATTCCCAGGTGGTCAATCTCAAGAGCTCCGGTGCGGAAGGCTTCTTCATCGCGGGCACGCCGAAATTCGCAGCGCAAGCGATCCGCAAGGCGTCCGAGATCGGCTGGAAGGCGACCGTGATCCTCAATTTCCCGTCGGGCTCGATCGGAGGTACGTTGAAGCCGGCCGGACTTGAGAATTCGAAGGGCGTCATTGTCGGCACCATCAACAAGGACCCGACCGATGGGCGATGGGACGATGACGAGGGCGTGAAGGCCTATCGCGCGTTCTTCGAGAAGTACCTGCCCGGCGCCGACATCCAGAACACCAGCTATCTCACCGGCTATATGCAGGGCATGATCCTGGAGCAGATCCTGAAGCAGTGCGGCGATGACCTGTCGCGCAAGAACATCATCAAGCAGGCGAAATCGCTGAAAGACTTCGTAGTCCCGACGGCATCTCCTGGCATCAAGGCCAATACGTCAGACAGCAACAATATGGTCTGGACGCAACTGCAGATGCAGCGCTGGAGCGGCACCAATTGGGAGCCGTTCGGCGCGATCCTGGACGCGAATTCGGAGTGATCTCTCGGCTTTTTCCCGCAAGTGGAACGCTTGTCGCCACAAACACCTTCGTCATTCCGGGCCGCCACGAAAGTGGCGAACCCGGAATCCATTTCAGCGACAGCGCTTGCAGTCCGATGGATTCCGGGCTCGCGCTACGCGCGCCCCGAAATGACCAGGGCGGTTCTTTCTCACGCGCGCCCGAGACGATATTTACTGCCCGTGAAACACCGGCCTGCGCTTCTCAACGAATGCGCGTACGGCTTCGTTGTGGTCGGTCGTGCGTGCCGCGCGGACCATATGCTCGGCTTCCAAATCCATCGAGGTCAGAAGGTCCGACGTGAGGGCGTGGTCGAGATTGTCCTTGATGTAACCAAGCGCGATCGGCGGGCCATCGGCGAGCTGCCTTGCCAGCTCCAGTGCGGCCGATCGGAGCTGATCGTCAGGCACGACGCGGTTGACCAGTCCGAACGCTTCGCAGCGCCTGGCGTCGAGACGCTCCGAGAGGAACATCAATTCGCGCGCGCGGGCCGTTCCCGCCAGCCGCGTCAGCAGCCAGGCAACACCGTAGTCGCCGGACAGGCCGATGCGGGCATAGCCGGTCGCCATGATGGCGGACTCGGCCGCGATCCGGATGTCGCAGGCGAGTGCGATCGCAAGGCCTGCACCCGCAGCCGGGCCGGGAAGGGCAGCGACGGTTGGTTTGCGGACCGCCACCAGCACGCCGGTGAGCGTGCGCTGCCTTTCCTGGAGAATGGCGACACGCTCCTCCAGCGTCCGTTCTGGCCGGGCGATGCCGCTTCCCATGCCCTTGACGTCGCCGCCGGCGCAAAAAGCAGTGCCCGCGCCCGTGATCAGGAGGGCGCCAATCTTCGGATCGTCGCCCAGGCTCTTGATCATGCGGCGCAAGGCCGGGGTGAGATTGTCCGACAGCGCGTTGCGCGCCTCGGGGCGGTTCAGCGTCAGGATGGCGACGCGCCCGTCGATATGGCACAGCAATTCGGCGGTGCCGGTTTCAACCTCGGTTCGATCCTCCGGCATGGCCGTGCCCTCCAGTTATATTTCGATCATAATATTATGGTGCGGATTGCGGTGCAATAGATAGTCAAGTCACTTTCACTCCGCCACGTCATTCCGGATGTGCGCTTGCAGCGGTTCCGGATTTGAATACGATCCTGCGGCGCCCTTGGATGGGCATGCACGATGCGGAGAACACAGATGGAATACCGACGCCTGGGAAAGTCAGGGTTCAGCGTGCCTGCGCTCAGCTTCGGGACCGGCACCTTCGGCGGCGTCGGTCGGCTGGCAGCGTGGGGGAATACCGACGCGACCGAAGCGCGGCGGCTGGTCGACATCTGCCTCGATGCCGGCGTGTCGATGTTCGACACCGCAGATGTCTACTCGATGGGCGAATCCGAACGCGTGCTCGGCCAGGCGATCAAGGGTCGGCGCGACAAGCTGCTGATCTCGAAAGGCCAGCTTCCGCTTCGGCGAAGGACCGAACGATATCGGTTCCTCCCGTCAGCATCTGCTTGCGGCGGTCGATAGCTCGCTGAGCCGGCTGGGCACCGATTATATCGACCTGTTCCAGTTGCACGGCTTCGATGCGTTCACGCCGCCCGAAGAAGTGCTCGCAACGCTCGATGTGCTCGTGCGTGCCGGCAAGATCCGCTATGTCGGGGTCTCGAACTTCTCCGGCTGGCACCTCATGAAGGCGCTTGCGGTCGCCGACAAATACGGCTTCCCGCGCTACGTCGCCAACCAGACCTATTATTCGCTGATCGGGCGTGACTATGAGTGGGAGTTGATGCCGCTCTGCCTCGACCAGGGCCTCGGCGCGGTGGTGTGGTCGCCGCTCGGTTGGGGCCGGCTCACCGGCAAGATCCGGCGCAACCAGCCGCGTCCTGATGTCAGCCGGTTGCCGCAGACGTCTTCCTTCGGACCGCCGGTGCCGGATGAGCACCTCTATCGCGTCGTGGATGCGATCGACGAGATCGCCAAGGAAACCGGCAAGAGCGTATCGCAGATCGCGCTGAACTGGCTGTTGCAGCGACCGACCGTCGCCACGCTGATCATCGGTGCGCGCAACGAAACGCAACTGCGCGAGAATCTCGGCGCGATCGGATGGTCGTTGACCAAGGAGCAGGTCGCCAAGCTCGACGAAGCCAGCAAGGTGACGCTGCCTTATCCCTATTGGCACCAACGCTCGACCTTCATCGATCGCAATCCGCCGGCGGTCTAGAGCATGATCCGGAAAAGTGGAAACCGGTTTTCCCTCGCGACAAACGCGAAGCGTTTGCGCGGAGATCATGCTCAAACAAGATCTAGGACGGGTGAGCGGAGCAATGGCGGGTGCCTCGCTCCGCAACATGATCACGTCCAGCGTCGCAGGATGATGCTGGCGTTGACGCCGCCGAAGCCGAACCCGTTCGAGATCGCGTGCTCCATGGCCATCGGCCTGGCTTCTCTGGCGACGAGGTCAATGCCCGCTGCAGCATCATCAGGGTTTTCCAGATTGAGGCTTGGCGGCGCTACCTGATCGCGCAATGCGAGAACGGTGAAGATCGCCTCCAAGCCGCCGGCCGCGCCGAGCAGATGCCCCGTCGCGGATTTGGTTGCGCTCACCGCGATCTTGCCCTCGCGACCGAATACCGACTTGATGGCTTCGATCTCGGAGTGATCGCCGGCCGGAGTAGAGGTCGAGTGCGCGTTGAGATGCTGCACCTGGCCGGGCTCAAGTCGCGCCTGACGCAGCGCGAGTTCCATCGCGCGGCGAGCGCCGTTGCCGTCCTCGGGGCCTGCGGTGATGTGATGGGCATCCGCGGTCGTGCCATAGCCGATGATTTCGGCAATGGGCCTGGCGCCGCGCTGCAGCGCATGATCGAGTTCCTCGATGACGAGCATGCCGGCGCCTTCGCCCATCACGAAGCCGTCGCGGTCGCGGTCGAACGGACGGGATGCGCGCTCAGGCGTTTCGTTGAAATCGGTCGACAGCGCCCGCGCGGCGGCAAAGCCGCCGAGGCTGACGAGATCGACGCAGGCTTCCGCGCCGCCGCACAGGGCGACATCGGCCTCTCCCGACCGGATCAGGCGTGCGGCATCGCCGATCGCCTGCACGCTCGCGGCGCAGGCGGTGACGGGCGCTCCGATCGGGCCCTTGAAGCCATGGCGGATCGAGACGTGGCCGGCCGCAAGATTGGCGAGGAACGACGGCACGGTGAACGGCGACAAGCGGCGAACGCCGCGCTGATCGGTGGTGCGCACGGCTTCGACGATCGCCGGAAATCCGCCGATGCCCGATGCGATGACGGTCGCTGTCCGCTCCATCGCATGGGCATCCGCGGGCGTCCACGCGGCTTGCGCAATCGCCTCGGCCGCCGCGACCAGCGCGAACAGAATGAAACGGTCCATCTTGCGCTGGTCCTTGGGTGGCGCCCCGAGATCGGGATCGAAGCCGCCTTCGGCATCATCGGCCTTGGTCGGCACGATCCCGGCGACGCGCGCCGGCAGCGCGGCCGCCCATGCCGGCAAGGCGCGAAGCCCCGATCGCCCGGCTGACAGCCGCGACCATGCGAGCTCGACGCCGCAACCGAGCGGCGACACCAATCCCATTCCCGTAACAACGATGCGGCGCATCACAACAACACCCTATGCTCTTGACTTTGCGAGAACCGTCCGTTCCCAATCAGAACTTGTGTGCTCGCAAATGGAAAGTCGAGTGGGTGGCGCACAATTTCATGATTGACTTGTTTCGCGTCCTTCGCCGCGACAGCGATGCCTGCGGATCGGCTGTACGCCTCCCGTCAAGGACCCGCGTGCGTCTCATGTTGAGGAGCATTCCAGGGTGGAAAGGGGTCGTCGAGGCTGCGCCAGTCGTCCGGATCGAACCCATTTTCGCAAGGGGTGAGGCAGGCATCGAGCGAGGCGCGGATCTGTGCCTCGTCCATGCCTGAGCCGATGAAGACGAGTTCCTGGCGACGATCGCCCCAGTCGTCATCCCAATGGCTATTGATCTGTTCCTGGAATTGCTGATGGCTGGGCCATGCCGGCTTCGGAACGGTTGCCCACCAGAAGCCCATCGGCTCGCACCGACGCTGGATCCCGGCGACGGACAGAACACCTACCCAATCCGGACGGGTGGCAAGCCAGAAATGGCCCTTGGCGCGAATAACGCCCGGCCAGGGTTGGTCGAGAAAAGATCGGAAGCTGACGGGATCGAACGGGCGCCTAGCTCGGTACACGAAGCTTGATATTCCATACTCCTCGGTCTCCGGCACGTGCGAGTCAGGGTTGTACAGCTCCTTGTGCCAGAGCGGATGGGTCGCAGCTTTCGCTTCATTGAAGAGACCGGTGCCGAGCAGTGCCTTGGGAGGAATCTTGCCGAAATCGGCTTCGATCTGGCGCGCATCCGGATTAAGTGCAGCGATGATCTTCCGGAGCGAGGCGCGTGTCGTCTCCGCCACTTCCGAGATCTTGTTGATCACCACGACATCGGAAAACTCGATCTGCTCAACCAGGAGGTCGATAAGCGTGCGCTGGTCGTTTCTGTCGCGCATCTCGCCGCGCTCGCGCAGCAGTTGGCGGCTGCCGTAGTCGGCGAGCATGCTCGTCGCATCCACGACCGTAACCATCGTGTCGAGCCGGGCGACATCGGAAAGCGAGACGCCGCTCTCATCGCGAAAACAGAACGTTGCCGCGATCGGAAGCGGTTCGGCGATTCCGGTTCCTTCGATCAGCAGATAATCGAAGCGCCGTTGTTCGGCCAGTCGCCTGACCTCCTGCAGTAGGTCGTCACGGAGCGTGCAGCAGATGCAGCCATTGCTGAGCTCCACGAGGCTCTCCGTCGTGTGCGACAGGTCGGCGCCGCCATTGCGGATCAGACTTGCGTCGATGTTGAGTTGACTCATGTCGTTGACGATGACCGCGACCCGAAGGCCGTCGCGGTTCATCAAGAGGTGATCGAGCAGCGTTGTCTTGCCTGCGCCGAGAAATCCGCTCAGCACGGTCACTGGCAGCAGATCTTTCCCGTTCCTTCCCATGCAACCCTAACCGACCAGTTGGGGCTGGAACACAACATCGGCCCAGTAATTGGCAGAGTTGAACGTACTGGTCGGGAACAGCCCGGTCGTGCTGTTGCCGCCATAGCCATAGACGCCGTTGCCGCCCGCGCTCGCACTCGAGGGCGCCGTCAGCGGCCCGCTGGTGACGGGAGAACTGAAGCCGCCGCCGCTCGCCACATAGGCGCCGGTGGTGTGATAGGATGCGATGTAAGTGGTGTTGGCGTTGATCGAGACGGGCGTCGGAAGCTGAACCGTCTGCCAGCCGCTCGCCGTCGTGTTGGTGAAAGTGGCGGTGGCGAGCCTGGTGCCGGTGGCGCTCCAGAGGTCGACGACATCAGGGCCGGTGTCGCTGGCGCTCCGGTAGAATTTGAGCGCGGTGATCTGGCCGGCGACCGAAGAGGTGAACTTCACGCCAAGTTCAACCTGCTGGCCGTCATTGAAACTGCCGGCCGGCGTGCTGGATGCGCTGAACAGGCTGACCGGCGCAGGCGGGGGCGTGGTGGACACCGCGATATTGAAGGTCTCGCTGGTGGCAGCGCCCGCAAGGTCGGTGGCTGTCACCTTGATGCTGGCGGTGCCGACATTGGCGGCCGCCGGCGTGCCGCTGAAGGTGCGTGTGGACGCGTTGAAGCTGAGCCAGGTCGGCAGGGCGGTGCCGTCGGCGGACGTTGCCGCATAGGTCAGGGTATCACCGGTATCGACGTCGGTGAAGGTATTGGCAGGCAGCACCAGCGAGAACGCTGAGCCGACGGTTGCGTTCTGGTTGGCGGTCTGGGTCGCGAGCACCGGTGCGTCATCAGCGCCGTGAATGGTGATGGTGAGCGTGGTGGTCGAGGTGAGGCCGGCGGTGTCACGCATGGTGTAGTTGAAGGTATCCGTCACCGTGTTCGTTGACAGCCGCAAGGCCTGCACGGCGGAATCATTCTCGTTGATGGTATAGGTGAACGTACCGTTGGCATTCAGCACGAGGCTGCCGTGCGCGCCGGCGAGCGCGGTGCCAAGCGTGCCTGCCGTCGCACCAAAGCTGACCGCGGTGACGGTCTTGGTGTCGCCGGCATCGGGATCGGTATCATTGGTGAGGACGTTGCCGGTGGCGGGCGAGCCGCCCGAACCGTTGGCGATGCCGCCTTTCTCGGTCGCGTCGGCTACGTCGGCAACAGCCGTCGGCGCGGTGTTCGATGGGCCGCCCGACACGGCGATATTGAAGGTCTCGCTGGTGGCAGCGCCCGCAAGGTCGGTGGCTGTTACCTTGATGCTGGCGGTGCCGACATTGGCTGATGTCGGCGTGCCGCTGAAGGTGCGTGTGGACGCGTTGAAGCTGAGCCAGGTCGGCAGGGCGGTGCCGTCGGCGGAGGTGGCCGCATAGGTCAGGGTATCACCGGTATCGACGTCGGTGAAGGTATTGGCAGGCAGCACCAGCGAGAACGCTGAGCCGACGGTTGCGTTCTGGTTGGCGGTCTGGGTCGCGAGCACCGGTGCGTCATCAGCGCCGTGAATGGTGATGGTGAGCGTGGTGGTCGAGGTGAGGCCGGCGGTGTCACGCATGGTGTAGTTGAAGGTATCCGTCACCGTGTTCGTTGACAGCCGCAAGGCCTGCACGGCGGAATCATTCTCGTTGATGGTATAGGTGAACGTACCGTTGGCGTTCAGCACGAGGCTGCCGTGCGCGCCGGCGAGCGCGGTGCCGAGCGTGCCCGCCGTCGCACCAAAGCTGACCGCGGTGACGGTCTTGGTGTCGCCGGCATCGGGGTCGGTATCGTTGGTGAGGACGTTGCCGGTGGCGGGCGAGCCGCCCGAACCGTTGGCGACGCCGCCTTTCTCGGTTGCGTCGGCGACGTCGGCAACAGCCGTCGGCGCAGTGTTTGGCCCGCCGCCAGATCCGGACGCGATGAATACGACGTCGGCCCAGTAATTGGAGGCGTTCCAGGTGCTGGTGGGGAAAATGCCGGTGGTGTTGGTGCCGCCATAGGAATAGACGCCGTTGCCGCTGGCAATCGCCGTCAGCGGCCCATTGGTGACGGCGCTTGTGAAGAAGTTGTTGGTCGCAACATAGGAGCCGGTGGTGTGATAGGAAGTGACGTACGTCGTATTGGCGGTGAGGTTGACGGGTGTCGGCAGTGCGACCGTTTGCCATCCGCTGGCCGTGGTATTGGTGAAGGTGACTGTTGCCAGATTGACGCCGGTCGCGCTCCAGAGGTCGAGAACGTCAGGACCGGTATCGGTGGCACTGCGGTAGAATTTGAGCGCGGTGATCTGACCAGCCACGGAGGTGGTAAACATCATGCCGACTTCAAGCGCGGCGCCGTCATGGAAACTGCCGCCGGGTGTGCTCGATGCGCTGAACAGGCTCACCGGCGTTTGCCCTGGTGCCAGCACGGTGAGGCTGACATTGGCGGTAGCCGTGCCGCCGCGCCCGTCCGACACCGTGTAGGTGAAGCTCGCGTTGCCGGTATAGCCGGCGTCCGGCGTGAAGGTGATGGTGTTGTTTTGCGGATTGCTCTGCACGTTGAGCGTCACGGTCCCGTGGCTGGCCCCGCTCACCGCGGTGATGGTCAGGGGATCGCCATTGGGATCGCTGTCATTGCTGATCAGGGACGCAGCGGTAAGCGTAATCGCCGTGTTTTGCGTCACGTTCGGCCCGACGTCGTTTGCCGCCACCGGCGGCAGGTTGGTGTTACCCGAGGAGGGGTTGAACATGACGTCAACCCAGAAATTCGTGGCCTGGAACGTGCTCGTCGGGAACAGGCTGGTGCTGCCGTAGGCAAAGACGCCATTGCCGCTGGCGGGCGCGGTCAGCGGTCCATTGACCACGTCCGAGGTGAAGAAGTTATTCGTGTTGGAATAGTGGCCGGTGTTGGTGTGATAGGAGACGGTATAGATTTGTCCAGGCGTCAACGTGATTGGACTGGAGAAGGTCGCGCTCTGCCAGCCGCTCGCGGTTTCGTTTGTGAAGGTGACGGTTGCAAGCTTGACACCGGTGCTTGACCAGAGTTCGCCGGTGTGGGTGCCTGTGTCCTGGCTGCTCTTGTAGAACCGCACGCCGGTTACGGTGCCTGCGACCGAAGCCTGAAACCTCACCCCGAGTTCGACCGCGCTCGCGTCTGTGGTGTTCACGACCGCAGGGGTTGCTGTCGGTGAGAACAGCGAGACGAAATTCGGCGCCGCAACGGTAACGGTGCGACCGGCCGAAGGCGTTTCAAGATTGATGCTGTCGTCGACCGCGCGCGAGAGGATGGTGTAGGTGCCGCCGATCTGCGGCGACCAGGAATAGGTCCAGTTCTCGTCGCCGGTGGCCGGATGCCAGGTCGCGCCGTTGTCGGTCGAGACTTCGACGCCGGCGATCACGCCGCCCCCGAGATCGGCGGCCGTGCCGGAAATCGTGACGGTGGCTCCTGCAGTAATGGATCCGAGCGGGTTGATCGTGGAGGTCGGCGGGGTGTGGTCCGTCGAGGCGGTGGCAGCGACGAGGCCCGATTGAAGCGTGCCCGGCTGAATGCCCATGTCGGCGAACGTGTTGACCATTGCCTGTTGCGCACGCGGGTCGGTCGGCGTCGCCTGCAGGTCGTGATTGTCGCTCAAGGCCCAGGGCCAAAAGACGGTCCCGGCACCGAAGACCAACGCGCCGCTCGCAGCGCGATAGAGCGTGAGGCTGTGCGTCGAGATGCCAGGGCCGGTCGTGTTGCCGTAATCGAGCAGATAGGTGCTCACCGGAACGGTCGTCGAGGAGAGCCGCACCAGGCCCGCGGGATCAAACCCATTGTCGACCGCGTCGTCCCACTCGTAGCCGAGATAATTCTGGACCAGCGATGCGGTCTGACCAGGCTGCAGATTTGCAATACTGGTGTTGCGCCAGAAGCGCAAATTGGCGTCGTCGTACGGGATATCGATCGACTCGAGCTTGGTGCCGACGTCATCGACGTCGAAGAGCTGTCCGGTGAGCGAGTTCTCCGGATTGCCGCCGCCGATCGCCGGCGGGCTGAAACGCGGGTCGCGGAAAGTGCCGGTCCATTGGTTGGTGGGATCGATCAGGCCGTTCGCCCATGTCTCCTTGTAGGAAATCAGCGTGCGATAAGCGGTCGCGTCGCTGCTGATGCTATTGCCCCAGCGGGTGCGCCAATAAACTTCGTTGCCGCTCCAGAACTCCAGGTTGACGCCGGCATCGCGCGCGGCCTCGACATTGGTACGCTGCTGACCTGACCAGTACTCGTCGTGGCCGGCATCGACATAGGCTTTATGATTGAGCAGCAGGCTGCCGTAACGGTCGACGTCAACTCCCGCCATGTAGGAGACGTCGTATCCGTTCTGCTCCAGCCAGTAGATCCCCGCATATTCGGCGCCGAACAGATAGTCCTGGGGCCCGGCATACAACCCCACGCCGCCCCGTGTGTCGATGGGACGATTATAGCTTACCGCATAGGCTCGGCCGGCGCCTTGGCCCGTCGCGGGCCCGTTGCCGCCGTAGAAATTGGCTCCGCCCCATCCATTGTAGGCCTGCCAGGTCTCGTCAGAGGTTTGGAATACGACGTCGCTGTGGCTGCTGTCGTCCCGCACGATGAAGGGGATTTGGTTCTCGCCAGACGTTCCATCCAGCCGCGTGAGCTTTGCAATGTAGACGCCTGACACCGCGTCCGCCGGGACGTCCCAACTCGCCGAAACGGACCAGTTGCCCGCATCGACCAGTCCCGTCCTGTTGTCCCGCAACGGCGCCGGCTGATTCTGCAAGCCGGTATGATCTATCGTCCCGACCTTTCGGGCGCCCATGCCTCCGTAATATCCGAGGCGGTAGATATCGATCCTGTAGTGCGTCGAATTGGTATTGATCTTGAAGCTGACCGTCGAACCGTGATTGACGCTGATGTCCGTGGCGAAGCCCTCGATGTTCGAGTCGCCCGCACCGTCGATGCCCCACTCGCTCTCGGGATTTCCCTGTTTCTGGTTTTCGAGGACGATCGGGTTGGTTGATGTCGCCGCAGCCGTTGCGGTTGTTGTCGCGGCAGCGGTGGTCGTAGTAGCCGCAGTGGTCGCCGGCACTGCGGCTGCTCGGAGGCCGGGTGATGCCGCCGGCGCAGCTTGTGGCTTGGCGGTTGTGACCGACCCGGCCAGAATCCCGATTTGGACAGCTGTGGTGCCCGTGCCGGTCTCTCCGCCGCCAGGCAATTGCGTGTTCCAGTTCGCTACCGGTGCCACATCCTGTGTTGACATGGCCGCGCTTGTGGAACTGCCGATAAGCCCGGCCTTGTTGGTCGGCACGAAATCAGCTCCGGACCCACCGCTATGCACCGACTGGCCGTTCAACTGTGTCTGCGCCCCATTGGTGTTGCCCTGGCTCATCGCCTGGGTTGGGCAATTGATGTAGCCGCACGAACCGCAGCAAAGCGGTGCACTGGCCGGGGTGGCCACCGCGGAGGTCGTGGGGAGCATGGATCCGGTGATAGCTGCAGCAACGGCGGGCGAAGGGGTGCCGCCGAGGATCACGACGGGATTTGACGTTGCGGCTTCAGTCGTCGCGGAGACAGGGGTGGGGCTTGCTGCCGCCGACGCCAGTCCGGCTTTCGCCGCTTCAAAGGACAGCGGCGCTATGAGCGCATTGGTGTTCCCCGATGTTTCCCGTGACCGCAGTGCTGCCAAGGACAAGAAGGAGTTTTCGTCTCCTGCAATGGAGGCTTCGGTTTCCGCCTTCTTCCCGCGCGGGAGAACGCGTTGCCAATTCTGCAATCCGAGAGCCGCACGGCTCCAACCAGAAGCTTCCTGAAAATCCTTCGTCATAATTGGGTCCTCGCGAGAGAGGGGGGATAAGCCTGAAAAAACCGATCGAGGGGGCAGCCGTCGGGACCGGAAAGGTCTCGGAGCGGCGGCTGCAATGTCAGGGGGGCGAGCGCCATCGCGGTACTGGGCGGCCGTGCCGATGGGGATCGTGGGACCGCAACACGGCGCGTGGCGGTTCGAGAGCTCATGCTTCTCGACGCAGCAGCCGACCGTGACGGCAAGCTCATCCTTGCAATGGATGCCGCGACCATGGCACCTTCCCGCTAGCCCCAACGCGATGGGTCGGCTACAAATTAAATGAGGTATTTAATATTATTTTACCTCTTAGTCGAGCAATAAATTTTGCTGCTAAAAATCAGAATTAAACCAACGGGCATAATGAGGTACCATCAACCTGAACGCGTGCGCAAAGTACACAAATACGTTATCCGCTCCTATTCTTCAGTCTGAATTCAATTCAAGAAGGTCTCGCATCATCAAGAATGCGTGGGTAGGGGTTCGATCCAAATTAAATGCATAATAATAAATTGGACGTCAAAAAATAAATAATATAATGATCCGGACTTGGGCTTTGAGCCTTCGGGGATGCGCTACGCGAACGCGCGGCTTCCCAGCCAAGTTCTGCTTATTGAATTTTGCTGATCCGATTTCAGAAGAGATTTATGACCGGGAGCCACTGATGGACCGTCATGCCGAGTTCAAGCTAGTTTGCGACAATTGCAACTCACTGAGCATTCGGATCGACCTTGCGGAGGGGGCTCCGTCCTCGACCCCGATCCGATGCGGTCACTGCGATGCGCCCCGGGGCACGTTGGGTAACCTTCGACGCCTTGCCAGCAAGCGTGATTCGCTCAAGTTCGACCTGGACGAGGCGTTCTTTCCTGCGACACGTAGCCCTGACGCGCTTGAAGGCGGTGAGCTGCGATAGCGGCCGGAGGCGCGTTCCCTCATCGCTGCCGCTTGTAGGGCTTTCCCGCCGACCATCATAGGGCGTTCGGCTCTCCCGCGTAGAGTTGGCTGAGCGTTCCCCGATCGCAACACTCGGGCGGCGAATTCAGCGCTTTCATGCGGTGTGCATGCAGCCGGCGACGAACAGTCCACTGTTCTCGGAATGGTCGCGCCGCCGGATAGACTGGCAGGAGCGCACTGCAGCATCGGGTCATACTTTTATCCGGGAGCGAGAGTCGACCATTGCAAGCCAGCCAGACAGAGATTTCGCTCGCATATGCGGGAAGTGTTTAGTTCGATTTGAGAAAAGAGGTAAGGGCGCTTCGCGTCGCGCCCGATTTAAGTTGCTTCGTTTTGTGGCTCGATTTAAACTATTTAAATGAACGCGAGTCAGTCTTTCGTCCGGCCGTCGAATTTTTGACCGGCGAGCTGCCAGACATACGATGAATTTTCATGTGTAAAATTGTCGCAGGCGAGATGAACCATCATCGATGATCGCCGACTAACGAAAGTGACTATTGCCGACCACCGGTCATTTGTTTGGGTGAGGGGGTCAATAATGAGAAATATTTACAAGTCGAGTGATTGCGTCCTTTGGGATTCCCTTAACGCGATCAAGCAAGCGCAAATTCAGCTTCATCTTTTAAATGGCGAGGGAGCCAACCCAACCGTCATTGCCTCCCGAATTCAACTCTGCGACGTTCTTCTGGGTGAGATTTCGGGCATCCGTACCAGTCTCGCCAGGCACCTCGAGTACACGCGCGGCGCGGCGCCTGTTCAGTTGCACAGCTAACATATCTCGGCGAACGACGCGCTCAGGAGCGGTGAGCGTTGTCGTCCGTCGCCTTGTCGCTGTCCTCGATCCTGAACTCCTCCAGCTTGCGCCCGGACTGCAGCGCGGCGACGAGCCATCGGGGTTGTTTGCCGCGACCGGACCAGGTTTCGGTTGGCTCCATCGGGTTGCAGTATTTCGGCGGCACCCGTGGATATCTGCGGCGCGGCCGTTCGGCGCCCGGCTCGGAACCTGCACTATCCTGCATCGGCTCGGGCGGATTGAGTTGAGCCAAGCGTTTCTCCAGTTCGAGCTTCTCGGCCGTGATTCTCTCCGACAAAATCTTCGTAATCTCTTCGTGGAGAAGCCAAAGCTCGTCGAAAGTCATCGTCTCTAAATCGGATTTGCGCATCGTGCTCTCGCGACCAATTTGAGCCTGAGCGGGGGCAATTTCTCTACAAAACACACTCTCTGCTCAGGCGATAAAAAGCGCTGAGCGCCGACGTGAATGGAAGACATTATATGTGACATAAATATTATATCCAATGATTTATTTAATGCTTGATAATTCGTTTTTTATTGGCAAGCTATGGCGGAATTTCAGGCGATCTGCGGAGTTTAAATAGATAAATAATTGTGCGCGGAAATGTGGTTTAAGTTGGTATTGTAAGGGTTTGAGAAATGGACCGTATTGAGCTTCCCCTCTGCCATCTTCATGAGACCGTCAGTCGCTTTGTCGTCCCTTCCGCTGCCCTGCGGGATATTCGCGCCTTGCAGGCCCAGATCGAGCTTCGACGTCTCGCCCTGAGGGATATCGAGGTAATTCGCTGCCGGTTGCGGCCGCTCATGCGCCGGAGAAGCAAGCGGGTCATCCCGAGCCTGCGGAAGAGGCATGGGAGGCGATTACGTCAGGCGCCGGCGTTCCGCGCCAGGGGTCTGCGCGAGTCCTGCGCCGTGTAGCCCTCAAATTCGGTAACATATCTTGTTGCGGGTTACCTTCGGCTGTTGCAGCTTCTGGAATAGGCTGTGGGTACATAAATGTATGCATGGCTGGTTTATCCAGAACTTGCATTGGAACTTTTTGGTATTCCCCTTGATTAATAATGAACGAGGCAATATGACAGCCGATTATTAAAGGCGGAACCGCGGGACGACCATGTCGGCGAAAGAAATCGAACTCAAGTCCATGTCTTTAGATGATCTCTGGTCACTTCATGAAGAGATCAGCGGGATATTGTCGGCCCGGATCGAAGCGGAAAAGCGCGAACTTGAGAAGCGGCTGGCGGTTCTTAGCCGGGGTGTGGGTGGCGCGCGCGAGTCGGATGATGCGCGAACGCTCCAGGGCGGGAAGCCGCGGCGGAAGTATCCGAGAGTGCTGCCGAAATACCGTAACCCGAAGACCTCCGAGACCTGGTCGGGCCGTGGCAAGCTGCCTCGGTGGCTTGTCGCCGCGATGAAATCAGGAAAGAAAATCGAAGAGTTCCGGATCAGCGAGAGCGGTTCGAAAGGCCGGCAGCGGGCCTGATCCTCGACGAAGTCCGGGATCGCAAATCCTCCTACTTGGTCGACGAACAACAGCCTGGAGGAGGCATGCGAGCCATGCCGTCCGGGTTTAGCCGTTTTGCGTTCGTTCATTTGTGCGCCCATCGCCGAAAGCGGCTTCGATCCGATCCTTGGAGCGTTCCGGGCGACGTGGATACCTGTTTGGGTGAAGGAAACGCACCAACAGCGTCGGTTCTGATGCAATCAGGACCGAATACGGTCAAAAGGCGTTGCGCGCGCGCAATACTTCCATTGGGGTCCGGAGCAGAATTGCGAAATCCAGTCGTAGACTCCAGTTGTCGATGTACCACAGGTCGAATTCGACCCGTTGCTCGATCAGGGTCCTTGTGGGCGTCGGGCCGCGGCAACCATGGATCTGAGCCCAACCGGTGAGCCCGGGCTTGACCCGCCGGCGGAACGCGTAGTGTTGGACCGCCTCGTCGAATTGACTGTCGTGCGCCATCGCATGCGGTCGCGGTCCGATCAGGGACATGCTCCCTTCCAGGACATTCAGGAGCTGCGGCAGCTCGTCTATGCTGGTCCTGCGCAGCCATTTGCCAATCCGGGTCACGCGGCTGTCGGCGGGCCCGGCTTGGGTGATCGAGGGGCCGTTCTCCAGCACACGCATGGTCCGAAACTTGTAGATCGCAAAGCTACGGCCATTGAAGCCGCAGCGTTGCTGCCTGAAAAGGACGGGGCCCGGCGAGTCAAGCTTGATGATGATGGCAACGAGCGCCAGCAGCGGCGCCAACATGATCAGGCAAATTCCAGCGCCGATCAGATCAATGCTTCGCTTGGCAGCGCATTCAATCGGGGTGAGAGGCCCGCGCTGCACCTCGACGCCTATGGTGCTGCCGAGATCCCGGGTCGGTCGCGCGAACATCTCCGATGCAGCCCCGACCGGAACGAAGACGACCGGAAACGGCAAGACTCTCAGCTCGGCCACGAGCTCGCGCAACTCGCACCATCGGTTCGGATCCGCTTCCACAATGATCTGTTCGATGTCGAAGCCGCGTGCATGCCGGACGACAAGGCCGCTAAGCCGCCTGCGGTAGCTTGAACTAGCGCCGGGCCGAGGCAGGCTGAAATGTCCAGCCAAGCGAAATCCCAATGCCGTGAGCGCCTCCGCCAGCCCCGTGTCCTGCGATCGCGCCTGGTCCGTGATCAACACCACATTGCCGCCGGAAAATTTCCGGTCGTTGAGGCCCTTCGAGAGCAGGGCTCTCATGACGACCCGATGTCCGATCAGCATTGCTAAGCCGACGACGGCAAATGCGACGCCGGCGCCGCGGGAGAGTTCGGCGCCGATGTTGAAGACGCCGACCGCTGCGCTGAGCAGAACGAACACGAACATCCAGGAGAGGCAAACGGCGTGGACTTGACGGCGAAACGCGAGCAGCTCAGGTGGTCTGTACATGCCTCGCATCTTCAGCAGGGAAACGCAGAGCGCCGAGACGACGATTGCGGAGCCTACGGCCTTGCTGACATCTGCTGCGGTCGAGCCGGAATACAGCCGGTAAAGCAGTGTGGAAAGAATGCCGGCGATCAGGATGATCGCGACGTCGCTGCAGGTCGCGAACAACTCAATGGAGCGATAGCGGATCGGCCATTTTCGTTCTGACTTCAGCGGTGGACTGAAGCTACGAGCGGCAAACTCGCCGTCGACGTCCGCTGCAATGTTGCGGCTTATGAAATTCATGGCTTGCTGAAATGATCAGGGGTGGCCCGTCTTAACCACTATTTAATGTATAATAACATATTAAATTGGGCAAGAATTAATTACGGTATTAAATGAATTTAAATGGATGGTCCTTTCCCTAGGTGCGCCCCGTTCGCGCGTCGCCGCCGCAGCGGCTCCTGTATCTATCGCACGCTGCATCCGGATGCATCGGACGACAAGCGATGAGGCTTCTTGCGGTGCCCTAGGAGACGGCGCGGCGCATGGAGGCTCGCTTGGCGCGTCAAGCTCGCCGATTCTAATCGTACAGAATCTAGAATCTAATGGCAGATGCTGCGCGCGATCAGTTGCCTGCGGGCGCTTCCTCGCTCCGCATCGCTGGCCCGGAGCCTCCTGATCAATGGACGCATGATCTCATCCCGGAGATCACGCCGTGCCGGTAGCGTCGCTGGGCATAAGCCCGCCGAATCACCGAGTGATCGCTGGTGTAACTGTGACCGATGGTGAAGTAATTGGCGTCGGTGTCGTGATGACCGTGGGTGATCCGCCCGAGGTGGCAGCCTTGAGCGCATAGCCGTTGGTCGCGTAGATGATCGGGTCGTTTGCCGTGGCCATGATCGTTCGCAGGAAGTTCAGGAACTTGGTGGTCTCGACCGCAGCGGCGTTGGAGGTGTAGATGACGTCTTTGTTCCGCAGTTCAAAGGTCTGAGCGAGGAATAATCCGGAAGGATCGCGCAGATTGATCAAATAAATTATTGGAATGATCGGGCCTTTAAAGGGCCTGCAATCGACGCCCATTTCCTTGGCCACTTCTCGCGTCTCGCCCCGATACAGGAACACCGACGACGGATCAGCCAAAGCATCGTTCATGCCGCCCTGCTTGCCTATCGCTTCGGCTAGCGAGATACGCCACGCATCGAACTTGAATTGCCCCTGGAGACCGGACGCGCCGAACGCGACAAAGGTCTGCGGTTGGCTGTAGAGATAGATGACGTCGTTAGGCAACACGTAGATGTTGTTGGAAGGCTCGTACATCAATGCGCCGAACGGGACGCTAGCCCGGTGTCCCTTGCGCTCGAGCGAGACCCACATGTCATAGCCTTGCGTCGCAGGTCCGCCGGCGCGCGCGATGGTGTCGATGATGCGCTCGGCGGACGGACTCGCACGAAAGCGGCCGGCGTTGCGCACGTCGCCAAGCACGCTGACCAAGGACGTGTTCTGCTCGGCCAGAGCCACGACGACCTGCGGCTCGAGGGCCCGGCCCTTGAGCTTGTCCGTGACCTCGTCACGGATCTCCGATGGGGTGCGGCCCAGCGCCCGGATCGTGCCCGCGTACGGAACGGCAATATATCCCCTCTCGTCCACCGCCTGGTTTGGAACCGTAACGAAGTTGCCGGCGCGGACGCCGGCGTCCGATGTAAACAGGCCGCCGGCTGCGGATTCGAATATCGTGATGCTGACCGTGTCGCCCACGCCGAAGCGGAACGCCTTCGCCGGCGCCTTGTCGGCAAAGGCCGAGGACAGCCTTGGCGTATAGCGGCCGAGGACTTCAACAACCTCGGGCGTCAGCTTGACCAGGGCGTAGGGGAGGACGGCAGGCTCAAGTCCTTCCGACGCCGATCGGACATCCGTCGCTAATGGGCCGGATCCAGGCGTGATAATGCACCCGGCACAAGATAGCGCCAGGAGGCCAGCAACGATCCTCCCACATGTTTGCAGCGCAATAATGGTGATTATCCCCAAGTCGTCCCAGTAAGGGTAAGGTACATTAATACGCGATTCAGGCCAGCGAATCATCGCATTAACCTGAAACGCAACCGGAGCTTGTTGCCGATATGCAACATGGGGGCGAGGGGGCGGGGCGCGCCCGAGCCTGGCAGGTATTGAACCGCTTCAGTTGGAGACGGTTAGCCCATAACGGATATAATGATCGTCGCGATAGTAGTCGCTGCGGTGCGTGTCGTAGCGAGACATGGCCTTGATGTCGGTCTTGTTGAGAACCGCTCCGATGAGGCACTCGTGGATATTGGGGGCGGTGTGCAGTGCATGCTTGACCACGTCGACCTTCGTCTGTCCCCATTCCACCACCAGGACGAAGCAGTCGATGAAGCTTGTCGTCGAACGCACATCGACCAGGGGGGTCAGGGGCGGAAGATCGACGATGACGTAGTCATACGTCGATCTTAGCTGATCGAACAGCTTGCGCATCGAATCCGCTGCCAGCATCTCGCTGGTGTGAAGCACCGGTGTCCGGCTGATGGCGGGCAGGAATGCCAGATTGGTTTTCGGATCGCGCCAGATCGTCTCCTCGATCTGCTTTCCCTGGGTAATGACGTCTACGATGCCTGTAGTGGCATTCGCGGCGAGACTGGCAGACAGCGACGGGTTTCGGAGGTCGCAATCGACGACGATGACGCTCTTGCCGCTATGGGCGATGAGCTGGGCGAGCGAGGCTGCGATCGTCGTCTTGCCCTCGTTGGGCAGGGCCGAGGTGATGCCGATTACCTGATTGGAGGCTTTGCCGGGATTGAGGTCTATGGCGAGTTTGATGGCACGGATCGACTCGGCGTACCGAGATAATGGCTTGCCGATGACCGTCCTGTGAAATGTCGAACCGGTGGAAATCTTTCGCTGCCGCATGTCATGATCGGAGTTCCATGACGCTGCCTTTGCTGTCGACGACCGCTTTTCGGCCCGCAACGCCGGTACCAGCGACAGGCACGGCAGTCCCAACGTGGTTTCGATCTGAGAGGACGTACGGAAGACGCGATCCATCATTTCCCTGAACAGGCCGAGCCCCAAGCCCAACCCAAGCCCGCCGAATAGACCCATCATCATGATGATGGGTCCCTTCGGTTTGCTCTTGCTCTGCGGCGGCACCGCCGGATACATCACCCGCGCTTCTGCGAGAGGAAAGCCTTCTTGCTGCGCAGAGCCCACATAGCGCTGCAGGAAGGTATCGTGCAGGCTGCGCAAGCTTTTCGCCTTGCTTTCCAATTCGCGTATTGTGATCTCGGCCAGGTTTGTCGTGCGCGACTGCTCCACAGCCTCGGCCATTCGCTTCTCAATCTCCTGCTGCCGCTGCTTGGCGACCTCTAATTCGCTCCGGCTCGTCTCCGCATACCGCTTGACCTCGTCGAGGATCGACCCGCGAAGCTCGCGCATCCGGTTTCGTAAATTTACGACCGCCGCATGGTCGCGGCCAAAACGCGGCGCCCACTCGGCGACACGCCGCTCGAGCTCCAGATATTGTTGGCGAAGATTGATGATGATGGGGCTGTTAAGTGCATCCGCGCCCGCTGCATCCAAATTGCCGATTGATGGTGCGTTCGCCGGATTGGCTTCCAGGATCGCCTCGTAGCGGTTCAGCTTGGCCAACGCCTCGGACGTTTGCGCGCGCGCGGCGACCAATCGGCTGTTGAGGTCCGAGACCTGCTGCTCGTCGATCGGCCTTCCCCCGGAGGAAATGACGTTGTTCTTGGACTTGTAGGCACTGACCGCGCGTTCAGCAGCGAGGGCCTGCTCTCCGAGCTCCTGTAGCCTCTGCTGCATCCATTCCCTTGCGCGCCGATTTGTCTCCTGCCTCGCTTTCTCCTGGTCGGCGAGATAGACGCTCGCGATCGCGTTGGCGATCTCGGCCGCTCGTACTGGGTCGCTCGAACTGTAGCCGATCTCGATCAGATCGCTGAAGCTGATCCGGCTTACTGAGACGCGGCTCTGAAACGCGCTGATCAGGCCATCCTGCGGCTCGTTCGGCGGAGGCGGTTGCAGATCCTGCGGCGGAGAAAATCCAAATACAGCACGAACTCGCTGAAACACAGCGGGCAATGACCGCGGCGACGGTTTGAAATCAGGGTCGTCGGCGAGGTTGAACTGAGTGATGATCTGGACTGCCATCCCTCGCGATTTGAGGACCTCTACCTGAGTTTCGAACAGGCTGCGATCGAAGGCCGGCTCAGCCAAGATCGATTGTTGCCTGATGAACTGCGCCTTGGCATTATTCTCGAGCATGACCTGGACCAGGGCGGTATAGGTCGGCGGCGTGATCCGCAGATAGATCAGGCACGCGGCCATGCCGAGTACGGTTGCAAGAATGATCACGACGTACTGACGTCGCAGGAATGCAAGGGCGGTATTGATGAGTTCGCCGATTCCGCCGCTCTCGGCCACATCGTTGTAGGCGGGTGCGCGAAGCCTATCGGGTTGCCGCATATTGCTCTGGAGCATTCGGTGTTCGCCTCCGCCACCTGGTGAATCCCGCGGTGCCGCCGCCCGCGTAAATTGGCATGGCCCGCCGAATGCCGGGCGCCGTGCTGCCCTGCACTTAATAAATATACCGGAAAATGTGGTTTGTTCAAATTAAATGTAGGATGGTTAATTCGCGGATGCTGAATGCGGCCGTTCGCGGGTATTAATGTGCGGGACGTTTGAATAATCTCCGCGAGCAGTCCGCAAAATCGCAGAGAACGGGAGGTTCGTCCGTGGCAGCCATAAGCGAATTGATACCTGCTCCCTAGTCAAATCTTCATTCAGCCGGGAAACGGGCTTGTCCGTGAGTGGGTTGAGTGGAAACTGCGTAGCGATTCCCGAATCCAGATTCAGCGATGGGTGGCGTCCGAGATAATATATATGTCGCGTGATCGCGACATAATCGATTGACATTTAATTTGCTGCGTTCTTTATTTATTTGCAGGAATATCCGATTGGTCATTCCGGGTGTCGGAGATGCTGAGACGGGAACTATGCGGCTTGTTTGAAGACTCCGATGCCCAGCTTTTCGGCTTCCCGCCATTTCCGCGGGTGCCGGACGGATATCGAAGCAACAACAGCCCGGTTCTCGATCGGCGGCTCCAGGTCCGTGACTGACGTCAGCGTCGATCCCTTAGCTGCAGGTCGACGTGGGGCTGAAGTTGGCAGCACTGGAGGCTTTGATGCACGACGAGCTCTATACTGACGGGGTGGAAGAGATCACGATTGGCGGGTCGATCGTCCGTGTCGATCTGGTCAGCCTTTCGCCGACCGAACGCGACGCCAACAATGCGCCGAAGAAGGTGTTCCGGCAAAGGCTGATCTTTTCCGTTGAGTCGTTCGCGAACTCAGTCGAGGTGATGCAGAACGCGCTGCAGGGACTGGTCGACGCTGGCGCGGTGCGGCGCAACCCGCCGAAAGGACAGGCCGGCCAGGCCCCGACCACTTCGACGGATCGCGAACCGCCCAACAGCCCACGGTCCCCCAATGCCTCAAGCAATTTCCGTTGAAGCCGACCTCACGGGCGCGGAAGCGTCGCCCGTGAACGCCGACGAACCCGTGCGCCCGGCCTTGCGGACAGAATTGGAATGTCTCGCAAAGATCGCCGCCTATCATGGCGTCGATCTGCCGGTAGAGCGACTCAAGCACAGCTACGCCATCGACGGGGTCCCTGTCTCGGCAACGCGACTGTTGCGCATGGCGAAGGAAGCGGGCATGCGCGCAACGCGCACGCAGCTTGACTGGGGTGCGCTGTTTCGGTTGGGAGAGGCTTATCCGGCTCTGCTCCGACTTTCGAACGGCAACTGGATCGTCGTTCTCGCGGCAGGGCAGGGAGCCGATGGTGCGGAAGCGGTTAGCGTGTTCGATCCGCTCGCCGAGCGCCGGGACGAGCCTCTCATCGTCGACAGGGATACGTTCTGCGCCCGATGGAGCGGCGTCGCCATCCTGATCAAGCGCGAACGGCTCGCGTCGGACCATCGGCCGGCGTTCGGGCTGCGCTGGTTCATCCCCGAACTGGCCCGTCAGTGGCGCCTGTTTGTCGACGTCGCGATCGCCGCCATCATGCTCTATGCACTGGGGCTCGCGACACCGATCTTCTTCCAGCTCGTCATCGACAAGGTCCTTGTGCACGAGAGCTTCACCACGCTCTATGTGCTGGCAGCCGGTGCGACTGCCGCGCTGGCGTTCGACGCGATATTCGGCTTTCTGCGGCGCTATCTTTTGCTCTATGCGACCAACAAGGTCGATATCCGGGTAGCAACCAAGACCTTTGGTCACCTCCTTGGCCTGCCCGTGACGTTCTTTGAGCACATTTCGGCCGGCGTGCTGGTAAAGCACATGCAGCAGGCGGCGCGAATTCGCGAGTTCCTGACCGGTCGGTTGTTCCTGACCACGCTCGATGCGCTGTCGCTATTCGTCTTCATCCCGGTGCTGGCGTTCTACAGCATCAAATTGACATGCATGGTGCTGGCCTTCACCGCCGCGAGCGGTCTGGTCGTCGCGCTGCTGATGGGACCGTTCCGGCGCCGTCTCTATAATCTGTACCAGGCGGAAGGCGCGCGGCAGGCTCTGTTGGTCGAGACTGTACACGGCATGCGCACGGTGAAGTCGCTGGCAATGGAGCCGCTGCAGAGCAGGGTCTGGGACGATCGCTGCGCACAGTCGGTGACGATGCGGTTCGGCGTCGAGAAGATTTCTGCTGCCGCCCAGTCAACCACCGGATTTCTTGAGAAGATGATGACGCTCGGCATCATCTCGTTTGGGGCGCTCGACGTCTTCAGCGGCGAGATGACCATCGGCGCGCTGGTCGCCTTCAATATGCTGGCGGGGCGCGTGTCGGGACCGCTGGTCCAGTTGGTGACCATGGTTCATGAATATCAGGAAGTCGCGCTGGCGGTGAAGATGCTGGGCGAGGTGATGAACCAGAAGCCCGAACGCGATGGCAACCGCGAGGGGCTCCGACCCGACTTCGCCGGCAAGATCGAGTTCGAGAATGTCTCGTTCCGCTATGGCTCGGAAGGCGCGCCGGCGCTGGACGATGTCTCGTTCTCCATCGCCCCGGGATCGATATTCGGGATCGTCGGCCGAAGCGGCTCCGGCAAGACCACGCTAACGCGGCTCATTTCCGGGATGTATCCGGTGCAGCAGGGCCTGCTGCGCGTTGACGGATACGATTCGAGGGAGCTCGATCTCGCCCATCTGCGCCAAAATCTCGGATTGGTCCTGCAGGATAATTTCCTGTTTCGCGGTACGGTTCGCGACAACATCGCCTGCGTGAAGCGCGACGCGACCTTTGCAGAGGTCGTCCGCGCGGCCCAGCTCGCAGGAGCCGATGAATTCATCGAACGGTTGCCGCGCGGCTTCGACACCATGCTGGAGGAGGATGCCTCGAACCTGTCGGGCGGACAGAAGCAGCGCCTCGCGATCGCGAGGGCGCTGATCGTCAATCCGCGCATCCTGATCCTGGACGAGGCAACGAGCGCGCTCGATTCCGAAAGCGAGATGATCATCCGGCGCAACCTGCGCCGTATCGCCGAGGGGCGTACCGTCATCATCGTCTCGCACCGGCTGTCGATGCTCGCAGACGCGAACCAGATCCTCGTGATCGACCGCGGCCGGATCGTCGACGTCGATCATCACGACCGGTTGCTGTCGAAGTGCATGATTTACCGACATCTCTGGAACCAGCAGACGAAGCAGATCGCATGACCAAGCCTGAGAAATCCGGCACCGATGCAAACGCTCCGGTGCGGACGACCGAACGGCGGCGGCGCGGGCTATTCCGGCCCACCGGGCGCCGGCCGCAGGTAGTGACGGAATTCCAATCCGACGCGATCGAGGTCGAGCATCGGGCGCCGCCGCGGATCGCCCGCGTGACGCTCTATTGCGTCCTGGCTCTGATACTCACCGCGATCGGCTGGGCCGCGGGGTCGCAGGTCGACATGATCGTGACGGCGCAGGGCAAGCTGGTCACCACGCGCCCCAATATCGTCGTCCAGCCGCTCGAGACCTCCGTCATCCGCGAGATACATGTCAAACCCGGCGACCGGGTCAATCGCGGCGACCTGCTGGCGACGCTCGATCCGACATTCTCGCAGGCGGATCTCGACCAGTTGAGCAGCAAGGTCGCTGTATTCAATGCCGCGATTGACCGTCTCAAGGCTGAGTTGAATGGTGAGGAGTATGTCATCGGCGAATCCGCCAACGCCGACCAGGTCCTGCAGCGCAAGATGTTCCTGCAGCGCAAGGCGGCCTACGATGCGCAGGTGGAGAACTACCAGGCGCAGATCGCGTCCGCGCGCGCCAATCTGAAGACCGCGCAAAACGAAGAGACCGTGCTGCTTCAGCGGCTCGAAACGATGAAGTCGATCGAGGTCATGCGCGCGACGCTGATGGACAAGGAGGTCGGCTCGAAGCTGAACTTGCTGCTGTCGCGCGATGCTCGCCTCGACGTGGAAAGCAATCTGGCCCGCGTCCGGGGCAATATCGCCGATTATACGCATCGCCTCGACAAAGCCGAGGCGGACCAGAAGGTCTACGCCGAGGATTTTCGCAAGACGGCTTATCAGGACCTCGTGGAGACGCTGGCGAAGCGGGATAGCGCGGCGGAGGATCTCAAGAAGGCTGAGCTTCGCCGGCAGTTGATTGTGCTGAAGGCGCCGGCCGATGCAATCGTGCTCGATATTGCCAACCGAACTGTCGGTTCGGTCGCGCGTGAGGCCGAGCCGATGTTCGTACTTGTTCCCCGCGATGTGCCGCTGCGGGCCGAGGTCAATGTCGAGGGCAAGGACGTCGGCCAGGTTTCGGTCGGCCAGCCTGTCCGCATCAAGCTCGATGCCTTTCCGTTCCAGAAATACGGGACAGCCAAAGGCGAGGTCGCCGTCATCAGCCAGGACTCGTTCCCGCCGGATCCGAAAGCCGAAGGTGCGCACCGTCCGACCGCTCCCTATTACCGCGTATTGGTCGACTTGTCCGATACGCACCTTCGGCTGCCGGCGGAGCGCGCTCAATTCATCCCCGGCATGGCGGTGACCGCCGAGATGAAAGTCGGGCGGCGCAGCGTGATGTCCTATTTCCTCTATCCACTACTTCGCGGGTTGGACGAAAGTATCCGCGAATACTAGCTGCAGACACACATTGCATATCGGTCATTTCATGAAGTTGGAATCCAATGCCAGTCGCCTGCTGGTGATGCCTATGACCGCGAACGAGCGGTCACGGACGTCGAGCCCGGTGGACTACGCGCCGAGAGGTTTACAGCGGTGCTGGCTGCGGGAGCACGGTCACTGATCTCAAATCCAAGAAATTGAGGACATTTTCATGCAAGATATCCGCGTTGGTATGGGCGTCGTTGGATACGGCTATTGGGGGCCGAATCTTGTACGCAACTTCGTCAGCAACCCGTCGGCTCGCCTCGTTGCGATCGCCGATCTCGACCCGGGGAAGCTTGCGGCGAGCACGCGCCTCTATCCGGGCGTAGCCACCACTGACCGCTATGAGGACTTGCTCAAGGATCCGAGCATCGATGCGATCGCGATCGCCACACCGGTGCGAACGCATTACGAGTTGGCGCTTGCAGCTCTGAAGGCGGGCAAGCACGTGCTGGTGGAGAAGCCGCTAGCGCCAAGCGCGGATCTTGTACGCCGACTTATCGACGAGGCCGATCGGCGAAGGCTAACGCTGATGGTCGACCACACCTTCCTCTATACGCCGGCGGTTCAGAAAATCCGCGAACTGGTGCTTAAGGAAGAACTCGGCGAGATCTATTATTACGACAGCACGCGCTCGAGCCTTGGCCTGTTCCAAAGCGATGTGAACGTCATATGGGACCTTGCGGTCCATGATATCTCGATCATTCAGTATATCTTGAACGAGGACCCCGTGGCTGTCTCGGCGACGGGATCTTGCCATGTGGCCGGCACGCCGGAGAACATGGCGCATATCACGCTGTTCTTCGATAGCAAGTGCGTGGCTCATGTCAGCGTCAATTGGCTCTCCCCCATCAAGGTCCGTCAGACCTTCGTAGGCGGGAGCAAGAAGATGATCGTCTATGACGATCTTGAGCCTACCGAAAAGATCAAGGTCTATGACAAGGGCATCACCCTCGACGAGCCGTCCGAAGACGCCCATCAATTCCGGATTGGCTATCGCGCCGGCGACATGTGGGCGCCTCACATCTCCGCGAAGGAGGCGCTGCAGACCGAGGTCGAGCACTTTATCGATTGCGTGCGTACGGGATCGCCGCCGATCTCCGGCGGCATGTCGGGCCTGCGCGTGATCGAAATTCTCGAGGCGGCATCACGCTCGATTGCCGACCAGGGTCGTCCCGTTCTGCTGCCTGGGAGGCGAACCTCTGTAACGCCGGTCAGAGCGACGGCCTGATAGATGAAGGGCCTTGATCAGCCTGGTCCGTCAGGCACCGCGCCGGGTTCGCGACGCTCCGTGCAACGTTCGATCCTCTTTTCCGCGATCGAACGGTACGGCAATCTTGTTGTGTTCCTGGTCACGACTGCCGTGCTGGCACGTCTGCTGACGCCCGCGGAGTTCGGGATTTATGCGGTCGTCAATGCTGTGACGGCAGTCGTTGTCGCGTCCTTCCAGGAGTTCGGAGGTGCCAACTACCTGATTCAGAAGCGCGAGTTGTCGCGCGCCAGCGTGCAGACCGCTTTTACGGTCACGTTTGGAATTTCGGCATTCACCGGGCTGGCGCTGCTCGCACTTTCAGGCGTTCTGTCACAGCTATTCGAGCAGGAAAGTTTGCGGAAAGGGATCGCGGTTTCGGCGTTAAGTTTCCTGCTTGCACCATTCTCTGGAACGATTATCGGCCTGTTGCGCCGCGACATGGAGTTTGGGAAGCTCGCCACATGCAACCTTGCATCCGCCGTCGTGGGAGCCACGGTATCCATCGCACTTGCAATGTTGAGCTTCGGTTTTATGGCGCCGGTCTGGGGCGGCGTAGCGGGCAGCGTCGTCTTGACCATCATGTTGCTGAGGGAGCATCGCGATTTCGGCGTGTTTCGGCCATCGGTTGCGGATTTTCGTGACGTCGTCGGTTTCGGCCTGTATTCGAGCGGCATAAGCATCATAAACGTGTTGTATAACCTGTCGCCTCAGCTGTTTCTGGCGAAGATTCTCGACTTTACCTCTGTCGGCTTGTACAGCCGTGCCACGGGCATAACCCAGGTTTTCGACAGGCTCGTCGTGCAGGTCTTGAACCCCATCATCATGCCCGCCCTTGTCTCGAGGAGCAGAGATGCGGCGGGTCTGAGGAGTGCCTACCTTGAGGCGATTGAGCTGCTTTCGGTTGTACAGTGGCCCTTTCTGCTCTTCATCGCGATCATGGCGCATCCGATCATTCTGATCCTGCTCGGCCAGAACTGGCTGGAAATCGTGCCTCTGGTTCGCTTTCTCTGCGTCGCGAATTTGGCGCTGTTCGCCGCCTGTTTGAGCTATCCGACATTGGTGGCTACCGGCAGCGTGCGCGACGCGCTCACGTCGTCCTTGATCTCCCTACCGCCCTCGCTTCTCGTCATTCTATGCGCGGCTTTCTTTGGGGCCGAGGCCGTGGCAGCTTCAGCATTATTGACCTTGCCGTTCCAGGCTGCTGTGGCTTTGTATTTCATCGGTCGACGGCTTGCCCTCGAGGCAAAACACCTTTCTCGTGCTTTGCTGAAGAGCGCCGTTGTGACGGCTATGTCCGCTTCAGGTGTGATGGTCTGCGCAGCGCTCATCGAAGCGAGGATCGTACCATCCTTCGTTGGCCTGATCGCTGCGTGCGGTGTCGCCGCCCTCTGTTGGGGGCTCGGGCTGATGCTCACCGGACATCCTCTGCTGCATCATCTTTATCGAGCGGCAGGTGGGGCGGTTGTGATTGCGCCGTGGCTCAGGCTGCGGCGTCTATGAGACTGTCGCAAGGTTGTTGAGAGCTTGGAGATAGCAGATGCCCATCGCGAAGGACGTTCAACTCGGTCGCGACGTCCGAATATTCCATCCGGACCTCGTTAATCTCTACGGCTGCTCGATCGGGGACGACACAAGGATCGGAACTTTCGTCGAAATCCAGATCGGCGCGAAAATCGGGGCGCGCTGCAAGGTATCTTCACACAGCTTCATCTGTGAAGGCGTGACCATCGAGGACGAAGTTTTCATCGGGCATGGCGTGATGTTCACCAACGACAAATACCCGAGGGCAACCACTGCGGACGGCAAGCTGCAGGGACCTGCGGACTGGAAGGTGGAACGAACCCACATCGGCCGCGGGGCATCCATTGGATCCAACGCCACCATTCTTTGCGGTGTCACGATCGGCGCTGGGGCCATCGTGGGCGCCGGCTCGGTGGTGACAAGGGATGTTCCACCGCAGGCGATTGTTGCCGGCGTACCCGCGCAGATTCGTGAGCCTCGCCACGTCGCGGCAGAAATCGCAGGCCGTTAATCAAGGATTAGATTCGGCCCAAATTTCTTAGCCTGGCTATTTTCATTGCGTGATTTATATGATTTAATTTTATCTGGAATAATCATTTAATATATTTAATGGGTCTGAGAGGCCCGGAGAGGATAGCCACTTGATACCTTTTCTGGATCTGAAGGCTCAGTATCGCCAGATCAAGCCACAGATTGATGCCGCGGTTGCGCGGGTCATCGACAGCACTCAATTTGTTCTGGGGCCGGACGTCGCCGCCTTTGAGGATCGCTTTGCGGCTTATTGCAACGTTGATCACTGTCGCGCGGTCAATAGTGGAACGTCGGCGTTGCATCTTGCGCTGCTCGCGGCCGAGATCGGGCCGGGCGATGAGGTGATCACCGTCTCGATGACGTTCGTCGCCACGACCGCAGCGATCCTGTACAGCGGCGCCAAGCCGGTCTTCGTCGACGTCGACCCGGTCTCCTGGACAATGAACCCGGCTTTGATAGAAGCCGCGATCACGCCGCGAACGAAGGCGATACTGCCTGTGCACTTGCACGGACTAATGGCGGACATGGATCCGATCATGGAGATCGCTCGCCGCCACGGGCTCGTCGTCATCGAGGATGCGGCGCAAGCCCATGGTGCGGAATACAAGGGGCGGCGCGCCGGATCCATCGGCGATCTCGGCTGCTTCAGCTTCTATCCCGGCAAGAATCTCGGAGCATACGGGGAAGGCGGAGCGGTGGTTACCAACCGCCCGGACTTCGCACGACGAATTTCGCTGCTCCGTGATTGGGGCCAGGAGTCCAAATACAATCACGTTGTCGCCGGCTACAATTTCCGCATGGACGGCATTCAGGGCGCCGTGCTGAACGTCAAAATGGACCACCTCGAATCCTGGACCGAGAGGCGCCGGACAGTGGCTACGCAGTATGATTCCATGCTCGAGAAGCTTCCGTTCGAGCGACCCCGAGCGCCGACCCACAGCAGGCATGTCTACCACGTCTACGCGGTGAGGCTTCCCCGGCGTGACGAGGCGCTGAAGGCGTTGCAGGAAGGCGGAATTGGTGTGGGCATTCACTATCCCGTTCCGGTTCACCTGCAGAAGGCCTACGCGAATCTTGGCTGTCGCGCGGGCGACTATCCTGTCACCGAACTGCTGGCGAACGAATTCCTCTCGTTACCGATCTATCCGGAACTGCGGCCGGACCAGGTGGCAGAAGTCGTGTCTCGGCTGCAGAAGGCGGTACTTGTCGAGGCTGCCTAAGGCATCCCGGTCAAAGCAGCATGTCATGCACGTCTGCTTGCCGAGGTCCAACAACAGGAGAGCGTCTTGGCTGATCTGAAGGGTAGGCGGATTCTGGTTACGGGTGGCGCCGGCTTTATCGGCTCGCACATTATTGACCTCCTGTGCGACGAAGGGTGCCTCGAGATCGTCGCGCTTGATAACATGGTGAGAGGACGGCCCGAAAATCTTCAGCGCGCCGTCTCGCGCGGTCCTGTGCGCCTCGTCCACGGAGACATACGCGACGGCAAGCTCATGGCAGCGCTGGTGCAGGCGGCCGACATAGTCTTTCATCAGGCCGCGCTCCGCATCACCCATTGCGCCGCCGAGCCGCGCTTGGCCATGGAAGTCATGGTCGACGCGACGTTCGATCTGCTCGAACTGTGCGTCAAGCACAATGTCCAGAAGGTCATCGCCGCGTCCTCCGCATCGGTGTACGGCATGGCGGAGGAGTTTCCCACGACGGAGCGGCAGAATCCTTACGACAACCGTACCCTTTATGGGGCGGCCAAGGCCTTCAACGAAGGGCTGCTGCGCACCTTCAACGACATGCACGGGCTCGACTACGTCGCCTTCCGCTATTTCAATGTCTATGGCGACCGCATGGACATCCATGGCCGCTATACCGAGGTGCTGATCCGCTGGATGGAGCGGCTGGAAGCGGGCCTGCCCCCGATTATCTTCGGCGACGGTCAGCAAACCATGGATTTCATCCATGTTCGCGATGTTGCTCGCGCCAACATTATGGGAGCGAGGGCAAAGCTCACCGATCAGGTTTTCAACGTCGCCAGCGGGACCGAGACCAGCCTGTTGCAGCTTGCTACGACCCTCGCTTCGGTGATGGGCCATCGTGGCTTGTCGCCGGAATTCGCTCCGGAGCGATCGGTCAATCCGGTGCCGCGCCGCCTGGCTTCGACGGGAAAGGCGGAGCGCCTGCTCGGCTTCCGCTCGAGTGTGCCGCTTGAGCAGGGACTTGCCGATCTTGTGAAATGGTGGCGAGTCGAACGCGGATCGCTCGAGCCATCGCGCCAGCAAGAAGCGGTGGCTTCGTGATGCCGATCGCACTGCCGCTGCTCGCGGGTGAGTTTGATCCATTCCGACCCGGCTAGCCATGATTTCGATCGTCGTTCCGGCCCACAACGAGAGTTCCGTGATTGCGCGGACGCTGAGCCAGTGGGTCACCGACCCGGCTTCGGACGAAATCGGCGTGGTTGTCGTTTGTAACGGGTGTACTGACGACACTGCGAACGTCGCCCGGCGCTTCAGTCCGGCCGTCCATGTTGTCGAGTCGGATATCGCAAGCAAAACCCACGCGCTGAATCTGGGTGATCAAATCTCAAATGGGTTTCCTAGGATTTATGCTGACGCCGATATTGTTCTGTCGCTTGACGCCGTTCGAGCTCTGGCGAAACGCCTCGAGCAAGGCGACGTTTTGGCGGCGGCACCTACCGCCGAGATCAATGTGACGGGCTGTTCCTGGTTGGTCCGCAAATACTACGGAATTCGGTCACGGCTGCCATCTTCGCGCCAGGGAATCGGTGGGTCTGGCGTCTACGCCTTATCCGAGGCGGGGCGCAGGCGATTCGGCCAGTTTCCGGATGTCATTGCTGATGACACCTATGTTTGCCTTCAGTTCAGACCAGGAGAGCGGGAGACACTACCCTACGTCAGCTCCACGGTATTCCCCCCACGCACTGTGCTGCAACTGATCGCGGTCAGAACGCGTGCGTACAGGGGAATATTCGAGCTCGTCCAGCGCTTTCCCGAACTGCGCGTCAACAAAGCGGAAGCCAATCATCGGACGCTCGTTGCACTGTTCAAAGAGCCTCACTTGTGGCCCGGATTACTGGTCTACTGTTGTGTCAACATTGTTGCCCGGCGCAGGGCGAGCATGGCTTCCCGAAGTGGAGCCCATCTCTGGCAACGCGATGAGACTTCTCGTGCAGCGCTAACCGCAGATTCACTCAAATGAGGGCGCAATGATCCCGATTGCCATTCCGCTTCTTGACAAGGAGGAGGCCGACGCGGCTCGCGAGGCCGTGTTATCCGGCTGGGTTTCGCAGGGGCCACAGGTTGCTGCGTTCGAGCGGGAATTCGCTGCTCTGGTTGGTGCGCCTCATGCGTGCGCGGTCTCGAACTGCACGACGGCATTGCACGTGGCCTTGACAGCGGCAAACATCGGGCCAGGCGACGAGGTGATTACCGCAAGTCATTCCTTCATCGCAACAGCCAACTGCATCAAATATTGTGGCGCAACTCCGGTGTTCGTGGATATCGACCCGGACACGTACAACATAGACCCAGATCGGGTAGCCGAAGCGATCACATCGCGCACGCGTGCGATCATCGCCGTTCATCAGATGGGCATGCCCTGTGATCTCGCGGCGCTCGCTACGATCGCCGATCGTCATGGCGTGATCCTGATCGAGGACGCGGCCTGTGCCGCCGGCAGCGAGGTCCGCGTGAACGGCCACTGGGAGCGGATCGGCAAGCCGCACGGCCTGATCGCGTGCTTTTCGTTCCACCCCCGCAAGGTCATCACGACCGGCGAGGGTGGAATGCTCACCACCGCGGACGCGGAGCTGGATCGAAAGTTCAGACTGCTGCGCCAGCACGGCATGAGCGTGCCGGACACAGTGCGCCATGGCTCGGCGCAAGTGATTTTCGAAGACTATCTGATGGTGGGCTTCAATTACCGCATGACCGATATCCAAGCCTCGGTCGGCCGCAAGCAACTTGAGCGGCTCTCCGAGCTTGTCGCGCGCCGTCGCTCGCTTGCCTTGCGCTACACGGAACTGCTCGGTAACATCGAGGGATTGATCTTGCCTTTCGAACCGCAATGGGCTCGTTCGAACTGGCAGAGCTACTGCATCAGACTGCCGGATCGCGTGGATCAGAAGGTGCTGATGCAGCGATTTCTCGATAAGGGAATTGCAACTCGGCGCGGCATCATGTGTGCGCATCGCGAGAAGCCCTACTCGAATGACAAGCAGCCTCACGACCTTCGCCAATCGGAGCTTGCGCAGGATCACTCGATCCTGCTGCCACTGTACGCTCAGATGACTGACGAGAATCAGGTGCTGATTGCAGAGACCTTGAAGAAGGAACTTCAAGTCTAAATAGATCGTGTCGATGTCGCGAGCCGGCAGTTGCGCCGGTGACGCCGATCATTTCGGTTGGGCTCAGGGAATCAGGCGCATGGCCAAAGTTGATATCGTTGTACCCTGTTACAATTATGGGCGGTTCCTCGAAGCCTGCGTGGGGAGCGTTCTCAGGCAGTCCGTCGCAGATCTTCGCGTGCTGATCATCGACGACGCTTCGTCCGATAATTCGCTCTCGGTGGCGAGAAAATTGGCGCGAGACGATTCCCGAGTGACCGTGGTCGCGCATGAGCAGAACAAGGGGCATATCGGCACATACAATGAGGGAATTGCCTGGGCCTCGGCCGATTACTTCCTTCTGCTGTCTGCGGATGATTTGTTGGTTGCCGGCGCACTCGAACGCGCTGTCGAAGTCATGGACAAAAATCCGGACATTGTTCTCACGCATGGCGAATGCGTCAATTGGAATGATGATTCTCCGATCCCGAATATCGAACCGAAGCAGAACTACACGTGGGCTCGCCAAGAGCTCTTGGAAGAGATGTGTGCGACCGCGACGAACTCTGTTTGGACGCCTACCGCTATTGCGCGAACGAGTACGCAAAAAGCGATCGGCGGCTATCGAGCATCGTTGCCGCACAGCGGTGATATGGAGATGTGGCTTCGTTTCGCGGCGAGCGGCTCGGTGGCGCGCATCCATGCGGTGCAGGCAATCTATCGAAGGCACTCAACTGCAATGTCTAACGCGTACTTTGCCGAAATCATATCCGACTATCGACAATGTCAACTCGCGTTTGAGAGCTTCTTCGATGAATACGGGGATCGTCTCGGCACCTCACGTGACTTGAAAGGTTCAGCTCGTCGTGCATTGGCCGAGCGAATATTCCATCGGGGAATCGGGCTGCTGCGACGGGGACGCTTCAATGACGGCCTCGGCCTCATGCGCGAAGCGATGGCTATGGATCGCCGGCTGCGTTACTTGCCGCCGCTATGGCGATTGCTGAAGATTCCGGGCGAGGGCGGCCGTCAATGGGCTTTGTCCGTCATCAGGAGGACGCCGGGCAAGCTATTGGGGTGGGCATTGCAATCGCCGAAGAGTCAGCATCAACCCGAGGTTGATAGCGGCCGTTTCTCTTCCGGGAACCATGTAGGTCATTAGATGGAGTCAAAACAGATACGAGGTCCAATCGTGCTCGCTTGTGACAAGCGGTATGCCATGCCGCTTGCCACGACCCTGCGGTCGATTGTGGAAACGGATAGAAGCGGCGAGCCGCTCGAGTTTCATGTGCTTGCCGATGGGCTTTCCGAGCGTATTCGAAGGAGGATACTGGACTCCCTTCCGCATGGTTCTGCGTCGATCCGATGGATCGAGGTGGACTTGGGAATGTTCCAGGAGTTCTCGACGATTAGTTACATTTCCAAAATCACCTACGCTCGATTCCTCATTCCGCGTATTTTCCCGGATACGGTCTCCAAGGTATTGTATCTAGACTGCGACCTTCTTGCTCTTGATGACTTGCAGGCGCTCTGGGCAACAGATCTGGAGGGAAATGTTCTTGGCGCGGTTTTGGACCGTCTCGATTCTCAGATTAAAAATCAAACCGTTCGCCTACCGGTGCCTCGCGTGCGGGACTACTTTAACGCCGGTGTACTTCTGATAGACCTGCACCAATGGCGAAAGGCGCAGATCGTCGAAACAGCGTTAGACTATCTCAAGCGCTGTCCTGGATCTCCCTACTCGGATCAAGACGCACTGAATGTTGCGTGCGACGGCTTTTGGAAAAAGCTCGATTCCCGATGGAACTATCTCGCTTACAACGAGAAGCTCGACGTCTCTGAACTGGCTGGCGAACACAAGCCCAGCATAGTTCATTTCACGACCTGGAACAAACCTTGGAGACCTGGCGTTCCAAACGCGAATGCCGCGTTGTACGACTCGTTTCGAAGCCGCACGCGGTTCCCGCGCAACTCCATGGACAGAATGGAAGCTACGCTGCGTATCGGTTGGTCCCACATCAAGGGCTTCCAGAAGGCGAGACAAGACAAATCAGCTCGCTCGGACGCTATGGTTGATCGTCAGGCTGATCAGAGTAGCTTCAAATAATCGAGCAGTTTCCTCTCTAATCATTGGTCGGAGGGGCAGGAGTTTGCGATTCGGGCCATTCAGCCTAAGCAGCGGTCAACAGGAAAGCTGCCTGATCTCCCTGTTGTTCGATATTTAGCTTTGCCGCTCGTTTGGCAAACCCTCTCAACTGATGACGGCTAAACACATCGTTTGGCCCGGACGATGTGAGCGGCTTAGACTTCCGGTACATTTCGCTTCCCCAGAACTGAAACGCAGTAGAATCATCAATCGATTGTCTGACAGAGAGGCCGCAGCGCTCCGCCAATGCGTTCATTCCTTTGCGGGAGGGAATCACAATGTGGCGCGGTGCATCCAGTTGCACCCAATTCGGGCCGTACTCCATCCATGCTTGCGAGGACGAAGTTGGGATGCGAACCAGAATGCGGCCCCCGGGTGCGAGTAGCCTTCTTGCATTGTCAAGACTTTGGCCGGGATCAGGGACGTGTTCTAACGAGTGATTGAACATAATGAAATCGAACTCGCCGGACAGGCTCTGAAGATCCGACTTATGAATCGTCACGGCACCTGATGTCGGCTTGGAAATGTAAGGGTCTACTCCAGTAAGATTCGTGAACCCTGCCGCAGACATTCTATGAAGAAGTTTCCCGGAACCGCAGCCAACGTCCAGCACCCGAGAGCTAGGATCGATCTTAAAAATTCCGATGACCCCCACGATAGGATCGTACCTCACAAAGGATGCAACGGCTCCCAATATGCTTTTGATGCCGAGTGCATGCGCGTCCCTGATTGCGATGACCCGCGAATTTCGCGAAGGCTTGGCGAATGAATAATACCCATCGGGGTAAAAGCGACCTTCGTCTGCGACATCCGCCAGGCGCTGGATCGTCCCACAATCGATACATTCCTGGTATTCAAACCGCTCTCCTGTACCAAACATCATCTCGGTAAATACGTGGCGGCGATGCTCGCCGTCTGACAAGCAAGCTTTACAAATCATCTCGAGTACCTAGCCACTCCAGGGGTTCGAATCCGGCTCAGCCAGCATCGGAGAAGCCGTAACGGATGTAGTGGTCGTCGCAATAACGGTCGCGGCGAAATTGACGAGTTCGGCGATGTCGCCGCCTTCGGCCTGGTCGCTCTGCCCAGCCCCGTTGATCGGAGCGCAGGCTCTGTCACTTTGCCGCCTATTCATCTGAAGGTGCTCGCTCGCCCCATCTGTCGATCTCGCTGGGCAGCGACCCGCACCATGATGTTCACCGGGATGCCGATTAACGCTCTGGCTGAGGTTTGTTGCATTATAATATTATATTGGATAAAATAGGCATTGTCCAAATTAAATAATGGCTATTAATTTGCTGGCCTTTTGAAGGCTGAACGCTGGACTCGACCGCCCAGGAGCTTTTTCATGACATTCCAAGCACATCCGCCCAAAGTCGAAGGGGTAGCTGAAGGTCCCCTCGTCACGGTCGTGATGTCCGTTTACAACGCAGGGGAATATCTACGGCCGTCGCTGCTGAGCATAATCGATCAGACGTATAAAAATCTGGAGATCCTCGTTATCGACGACGGCAGCACGGACGGCTGCTTCGACTCAGTTCAAGACTTGCTAGTGGACGAGCGTGTCCGTGTGATCCACCAGGCAAATTCGACCAAGCCTGTGGCCGTCAATCGGGCGCTCGATCAGATCCGCGGCGAGTTTTACGCAATTCAAGACGCGGATGACATCAGTCATCCGACGCGAATTGAAAGACAGGTTCGTGCGCTGCTCAACAAGCCGCATTTGGCTGCCGTATTCTGCGGTAACGAGCTTATCATTAACGGGAAATTCATGGCGCCCGTGTTTGCGCCGCAAAGCGAGGACGACTGCCAGTCTGAGATTCGAGCCTTTCGAATGCCTGCCCTTGATCCGACAGGAATGTTTCGAATGTCATTGGTCGGGGACATGCGGTTCGAGCCCTCGTTGAAGGTTGCTGAGACCTACGACTATATATTGAGAATTGGGGAAATATATCCGATGACCGTGTTGGGCGAGTGCCTTTACGCGTATCGCATCCTTCCCAATTCACTCACCCGGCGTGCGCCAACGTGGCGCAGGCAGTTCGAGGCTGCGGCATTCAAGCGAGCGTGCGAGCGGCGAGGTGTACGGTTCGAGCCAGAATGCGAGGACAGCAGCCACAGCTCTCGTAACAGTTTGCTGGACAACAACATCGCCGCCCATTTTATGAGAAGCGTGTTGGATTTTCGTCGGTCAAACCGTCGCCTTTCGGCGTTGAGGACGGGTTGGCAATGTGCTTGTTTGCATCCCGCGGATCCGCACTACTACAAGGCGCTTGTTTACGCGCTGATTTCACCCACCGTAGCGAGGCGCCTGCGTCGTAACTTCCAGGCTATTCCTTTGGAGACGACGAAATGATGCGCGTCTTCGGAAGGAACGGTCGCTTTACGCGGCGCCTCAATTTTGAGCGCTGTTTCTTTTTTGCGGAACGTCTTCGGCATTGGGGGTATTCACGTTGAACCGCAGAAGCTTAGAATTGGATTCGGGTTTTCAACTTGCCTATCTGCAGGATCGGCAGCTGAGTTCAGTCAGGCGTGCGGCAAGCGGCTCGCACTCACGTACTGAGCTATATCTCAAAGTATTACTGGTCGCGATTTTTCTGCCCGAGGGCCTGTCTTTCTTCGTCGGTGATTTTCGCCTCTCGGTCGCTCGAGTTCTGATTTTTGTTTCCTCCATCGCGGCGATATCGCGACTCTCAAGCGCGCGAGCTGTAGTCTGCGTGCCATCAGATATTTTGGCCCCAGTTGCGGGCGTTTGGATGATGTTTGCCGCCACCATCACCGGTGGTCTTACGGGCCTTAAAGGGGCGGGAATAGACGCAATTGTATTCACTGGCGGATATCTGACGTTCCGGTATCTCACTCCTGGCGATAGTTCCGTGCGACTCGCACGCTTCTCCTGCATGCTGGCAGTTCTGATTGTCTGTATCGCGCTTCTCGACCCTTTGAATGATAAACTGTTCACCTATGAATTCATCAAAGGCATTACTGGTTATGTGAAATTCAGCTATGAAGGCGCATTAGCGACGAAGGCCGAGACCTTGTATAGGGAAGGGGTCATTCGCGCCATGGGGCCGCTGGAGCATTCGATATTATTCGGCGCTGTTTGCGCTTGGTTTGGGACCGTGGCCTTGATTACGTTTAGGTCCCAGGTATTTGGCTGGGCTGTTGCAGGTATTGCGCTCATCGGTGTGTTGTTTTCGCAGGCGCGGAGTCCATTGCTGGCTTATCTGATCGGATTTGCGCTCGCCATGTTCTATGTTGCAACCCCTCGCTTCACGGCTCGATGGAAGTTGGTCGGACTGTGTGTGACTGCCCTAGTCGTTACTGTTTTCACTTTCTCTGGCAACCCTGTCGTAACGCTTGTACGCCTTTGCGGAGTAAGTCCGGAGGCGGCCTGGTATCGTCAAGCGATCTGGCAGGTCGGGGGGCGTGTCGTACTCGGTTCGCCGATCTTCGGAATTGGTGCGAACGGCGACTGGGATTGGCAATCCAACGGCGCGCTTTTGAGTGAGAGTGTGGATGCCTTTTGGCTTGCTAATGCAATGGCGTATGGAATTCCCGGAAGCATATTGGTTCTTTTGACGATTGTGGGCGCATGCTGGCTTGGTTCGATCGATAAATCGCGTCACCTTACTCCGGAAGAAGGACGGCTGTCGGTCGCGCTCGGAGTTGTCATAACAACCATCGTTTTTCTGGGGTTCATGGTGCACTTTTGGGGCATCTGTTTGATCCTTATCGCTGTCTTTGCTGGGATGCGAGCGAACCTCGCGGAAACCGCCGTCCTGCGTGATAGAGCCGCACGAGCGGCGGAAACATGGGTGTGATTGATGACCGGAGATGTTTGACTGCGAGGTCATGGCGCCGTGCCAAGCGGAGGAGCCCGCGGAACGGATCGTTATGTCGCCGGCAATCAAATTAAATAAATTAGATAATTATTGAAATGTCTGATAGTTAATATTTAATGCTCCGGAGATTCTGGTCGTTGAATCAGCGCGGAAGACGCGGAAGAGTGGAGCGCACTTTTTCGAAGAGTACCATGATTGCTTTTGGCACAATCTGCCGGTTGCGCCGTGTGTAAGGGAATGAAATGAATCAGCGCCACCTTTCCGGCAGCCAGGCAGCGCGGCGGATCGCCTTCGCCACGATCGGCGACGCAAGCGAGGTCAGGTTCTGGTCCGGCACCCCGTTTCACATGTCGAGATCGCTCGCAAACGAAGGTCATGAGGTGGTCCATATCGGTCCCCTGAATGCACCGATCCTGCCTCTTTACAAGACGTATTCCAGACTTTGCCGCACCTTTCATAGGCCGGGCCTCTCCCCATTCCATGCGGGGCCTGTTGTTGCGCAGTATGCAGCGGACGCAGCACGCAAGATCCGCGCCGTGTCGCCCGATATCGTCTTCGCACCCGCCGGGTCCAACTTCGCCTGGAATGTGCCTGAGGGCGTTCCTCTCGTCTATGCGTCTGACGCGACCTTTCGGCTTGTCGAGAATTATCATCCCAACTATCGGAGCTTGTCACCCACAGCTCGAGAGACTGCTGAACGCCTGGAACGCGACACAATCGCGCGCGCGGATCTGGTCCTCTACCCGTCGGAATGGGCCGCCGAGTCTGCGATTAGGGACTACGGCGTTGACCGTGCGCGGGTCCATGTCATTCCTTGGGGAGCCAACCTCGAGGAAGCGCCGGATCGTGCCTCTGTGCTTGGCTGCCGCAAGCCGGGTCCGTGCCGGCTCCTCTTCATCGGTGCCAACTGGAAAGAGAAAGGCGCGGACATCGCGGTCGGAACTCTCGCTGAGCTAAGGGGTGGGGGCGTCGACGCGGAGCTCGTGATCTGCGGATGCACTCCGCCCAAGCCCGTCACCCAGGAGGGCCTGACGATCATTCCTTTCCTCAATAAGAACGATCGCGAACAGCGCGACCGACTGGATCAACTCTATCGCGACGCGGATTTCTTTCTGCTACCGACCCGGGCAGATTGCTACGGTATCGTATTCTGCGAGGCCGCGGCCCACGGCGTACCGAGCATCGCGCCGGCCACGGGTGGCGTGCCCGGTGCCATCCGCGATGGTGAGACAGGCATCTTGCTGCCGCCGGATGCGACGAAGGAGGACTATGCGACGGTCATCTCCGAGATCTTTGCGAACCCGGACCGGCTGGCGCGCCTGAGACAATCGAGCCGCGACGCTTTCGAAGTCCGGCTGAACTGGCAGGCCTGGAGCCGGCGTGTCTCAGATCTGATACAAACTCTATGATTGTCCTGAACTATCACGAGCTGGTGGAAGCGTCGCCTTCGAATGCGTGGTGCCTGACGCATGAAACATTCGATGCACATCTCGCGCTTTGCAGGGACAGGCTGGTTTCGCCCCAGTGGTTTCTGGAGCATTGCCCCAATCCGAAAGCCAGCCGCACCGGTTCGGTCCTGCTAACCTTCGACGACGGATTTCTTTCGGACTACACGCATGTCTATGCGCGTTACGTGAAGACTGGTCGCATTCCGGGTTTCATGTCCTTTATTCCGGTGGATTTTGTGGGCTCGCCGGGACGTATGAGCTGGGAGATGATTGAGGAACTTGGCAGGAACGGCGTTGCGATCGGCTCACATGGCATGGCCCACGTCGATTTGACCACTGTCTCGGATGTCGAACTCGCTCGCGAGCTTGCGGTATCGAAATCGATGCTGGAGGATCGCCTCGGGCAACAGGTTACTCTCTTCGCCTTCCCATACGGGCGCTTTTCCCGGCGCGTGTGGGACGCGGCTCTAAAGGCCGGCTACACGCACCTCTTTACGATCCAGCTTGGGTATCATCGAGGGTTCGAACCTTTTCTCTATTCCCGCCTTTGTCTGACGAACCGCATGGATGCGGACTACATGCGCCAGCACTTGCGCGATCCGGATGCGATGCGTGGCGTTGCCTGGAGGGTCAGCACAAGGCTGGGGCTCTATCGCCAACTGATGCGCTGGCGGCATCGATAAGTCGGTTAGTAGGATACTTTGATCGACGAGCCGTGCCAAAGCCGGCCAATGACAAAGACAGTCAATTTGACTCGGTCAGGCTTGCCGGGAGGGGGGACGCGGAATCGTGGTTCTTTGGCGCTGGAGAGACCTTATTTGATTTGAAAAGAGCGTCGTACGCCGCAATCAATTTCGGCTCTTCATGCTCCCACGACAACTCGTCGCGCACACGCTTGCGTCCATACATGCCCATCTCGCGGCGACGATCTGGGTCGTCGATGAGTTCGAGGATCTTGTCACCAAAATCGGCCGTGTCGGGGTTGCGCGCATAGAGAGAAGCAGACTGGGCCGACACCCGTCCTTCGACTAGATCGAACTGCACGATTGGCTTGCCGAGCGCCATATACTCCATGATCTTGTTCATGGTCGACATGTCATTCATCGCGTTGGGACGATCCGGATTGACGCAGACGTCTGCGGTCGAAAGCACCTTGAACAGCGTCGTGTCGTCGACCCTGCCAGTGAAAGTGACAAATTCCGAAAGTCGCATCCGCGCACATGCGTCTTTGAGCTGCTCCAGGCTTGGCCCTGCGCCCATGATAACGAACTGGACGTCGGTACGTTGACATGTGGACGTGATGTGCCTGACCGCCTCTAGCAGAAGATCAATGCCTTCCTGCTCCCCGATCACGCCGACATAGGCGACCAGATGTGACCGGCCATTGCGCCATGTGTCATCGGGGGCGAGCTCACGCACGCGCGCAAGATTTGGCCCTGAGCGGACGACAAACACGCGATCGGGTTCCATCTTGCCGCGCTGGACAGCGACATTGGCGTAAGACCGGTTGGTGGCGATGGAAATGTCAGCCAAGCCGAAAGTCAGGCGCTCGAGAAAGACAAGCGCCTTCCACATCAGCCCGCGATGTCCGAATTTTGCCTCGAACAGCTCCGGGTTCAGATCATGATGGTCGAATACGAACTTCTTGCCGAACAGGTACTTGTAAAAGGCCCCGACCAGGAAAATGAGATCTGGCGGATTGCAGGCGTGAATCACATCGAAACCGCGCCCCCAAAACACCTTGAGCGAATAGGCGAACTCCCACCATAGCGCGCTGCTGTATTCGGCAAGATAGCCGAGCTTGCCCTTGGCCTCGATTGGTAGCGGATGGCGGTAAACGTCGATGCCGTCGATCGATTCGAACGGAGTTTCTGCGAACGGACCACGGGGACAGATCACGGAGACCTCGTAACCTGCCCTGTGCAATGATTGCGCCTCCGCCCAGACCCGGCGATCAAACGGAACGGGGAGATTTTCAACAATGATCAGAATTCTCCGCCGGCGTACGCTGCGCGTGGCCTCAACGACCGATGCCAGTGTCATGATCGCTGTCCCGGCGACTTACCAACAAATGCCGCGATAGTCGTCTGCGGTCTGCTTTTCAGGCGAAATGCGTACAAGATCGATGATTACTTTGTCATGGCCGTTCAAGACCAATGAGTTCTTCAGAAACTCCTTACGGTTCCCCACGACGAGAACGTCGGCAAAGGCGGCGACGTCGCTCATTTTCTCCCGAAGCAGACAGGCAATGTGCGGCAGGCGACTCGTCAGGTGATCCCTGTTGACCCCCGTGAGCTGAGACAGGCGAACGTTCGAGTCATAGATCGCGAGCTCATAGCCGCGACCAATCAACCGTTCCGCAATCTCAAGCATCGGACTGTAGCGCAGATCGTCCGTGTCCGGCTTGAAGCTCAGCCCGACGAGCCCGATACGCCGTTTTCCGGTCGCAGCAACAAGTCGGAAAGCGCTGCGAATTTGGTTCTCGTTCGCCTGCAGCACGGCGTCGAGCAGGGGCGTGTCAACGTCGACATTTCGTCCTGCATAGCGCAAAGCGCTCACGTCTTTTGGCAAGCAGGAGCCGCCAAATGCAAACCCTGGTTTGAGGTATGCCGGCGAGATATTTAGCTTCTTGTCGGCAACTAGGACGTTCATGACTTCGTGGCTGTCGACGCCCATCGCCTTGCAAAGCAATCCCATCTCGTTCGCGAAGCTGATTTTGGTCGCGTGCCAGGCATTGTTCGCATATTTGACCGCCTCGGCGGCACGAATTGACAGGACCAGAGGCGTTACCGCGAATCGCTCGTGAATTTCCATGAGCCGCCGAAGCGTAAGCGGATCATCGTCGACGCCAATTACGATGGTTCCAGGATCATCGTAGTCGGCTATAGCCGTTCCCTCCCGCAGAAACTCGGGCAGATAGGCGACTCCGAAATCTTGCCCCGCTTTCTTGCCAGATGACCGCTCCAGAATGGGTATGACTACGTTTTCCATCGTGCCCGGCAGCATCGTCGAGCGCATGACAACGGAATGGAAGTTTGTGGTCTTGCGGATACTTTCTCCAATTTCCTGCGCCACCCGCGTCAGGAATGATGTTTCCAGTGATCCGTTCTCCTGCGAGGGGGTTCCAACGCAGACCAATGAAATGTCCGTCGACGAGACGGCAGCCGAAGAATCGGTGGTTGCCTTGAGGCGGCCAGCGCTGACACCGGAGCCAATGCTTTCAGCGAGCTTTGGCTCTATGATTGGCGATAGTCCACGGTTCAGGACATTGACCTTGTCCTGATTGACATCGACCGCCACGACGTCATGTCCATCGCGTGCAAGACAGGCTGCCGACACTGTGCCGACATAACCGATCCCGAAGACGCAAATCCTGTACTTGCTCGCGCTGTCTACGCGAGTCTTTTCTTTCTTGTCCAGAATTGAGCTGTCCCATGCCGGGCGGGACGGACTGTGAACGAGTGCATCCATGTCTAATCTCTTGGCTTTTAATGGGACAAATTAAATGCCAAAAAACTATATTTAAATTTAATTGGAAATCAACCCAAATTTAATGTCGCATTAAATATTAAAGTGGAACTTGGGCAAGTGGTAAGCCTTGACCGGGCGGGGGAGGGCGGCAGCACCAACGCCGATGGTTGTGCGTCGGCTTCATAGCCACACAATATTTGCTCTCATCGGCAGGCGGTGTGGAGCAGGATTGTCGCTAGACAAAAGGCAGTAGGTTTGGGTCGGGCCTCGCCCGCACCACTAGGTGGCCGCATCGCGCCTCCGCTGTGCCGAGTCGGCGCGCGTGAACGCCTGTTTGGGCATCAGCGTCATCGAATTCAATGTCAACCGCAGCGATGCCGCTACGCGCTTGCTTCTCGCAAGCGCGTCGGCGCTCCGATGTGATAGCCTCGACCCGGCCTCCTTGCCTGCGCGGTCTAGGTGTGGGGCGCTCCTGACGTCCTGCCCATCTTGCTGATTGGTTGTGGGATTGTGGATCCCAGCCGTCCGCGCCAAGCATTTAATGCGTTTTGCGCCCGCAAACCGGCGAGAGGTCGATCCGTTCCCGTCACCGCGGTGGGTACGCAGCTGGCCGCGGGATGAGATTTCCGAGGACGAGCCGGTCGCCTTCCCAACTTGCCCAGCGCACATTCTCCCACTGCGCGATGTTGATGCGCCGCCCCTTAACCACGTCGAACAGGAAAGCCCTGTAACGGAACGAGCCGCGCACGAAGTAGACGTTCTTCAGGCTCACCGAAGAGCCGCCGTCTGCCGGGATACGGAGCCCGTAAGAGCCGCCTTCGAACAGTACGTTTTCCAACACGTGAGAGCCTTGCCAGCCGTCCGCCGACCAGTAACCTGCGGTCGTGACTCCGGCCATCTTGAACGTCGAGTTCTTGACCGTGACCGTGCCCGTGGAACCTGGGGCGTAGCACTGCAATCCATCCGCATGGTCATTCTCGACCCCGGTGGCCTCGATATAGACCCACGTCAGATTGATATTGCCGCCCTTGCAGCGAACGCCTTCTCGTGACTGAATACGAACCCGCGTGAGATTACAGGAGCCAAGGCAGGTGATCGTTGGGTCCCCTGAGTTCTCAATGATCGACAAGTCTGTTCGGGAGGAGTCCGGCTGCAGGGCGATATTGGTCGTGCCGCTCGTGACGTTGGCGTAGACGGGATCGTTGAAGCTCAGAGGGACGTCGGCAGAGTTCGGCACCGGATCGGACGAGGGATGAGGCGTCGGGGCAGGAGCGACCACCCCACGCTCCTCTGCGGTCAGACGATAGCCGTCCGCGGGCATCTCGGAGAGAGGCTCTGGAGCTCCCAAGGCGCGCTTATTGCAAGCGTCCTCCGCCTTATCAGCCAGTGTGTGGCTCGAGGGTATCGCGCTCGAGGAATCTCGGCACATCGACTGTGCAGCCTCAGCCCGCGTCGATGTGACGGTCGGTTGGGCAATTACTGCCCCGGCCGGCAATAGCGCCAGCGTCATCAGGTACCGCATGGGACGCTCCTAAAGCGGAATTTTCCGCCGAATCTCTGCACCTCCGTCTAGCCCGGATATCTCGCAGCAGATAAGCGCATCGAAGTGCCTAGACGGCGAGGCGTTATCACAAGATAGCTGATGTTCCGGTCGCTATCGAGGCCCTGTTCGTGCGGCTTTTCTGTTGCCGCCAGCAGATTTGGAGTTGCTGGCTGCACAGGTGTATCGGGAGCGAGCCGAAGGCAGCGATCCAGCCGCCCGCTGCACCTGCAACCCATTTCGCCGTTGGCAGGATGCTGGTTCTAATCGGCTAATTTACCAATGAGACCTTGAACATCAGCGTGATGCGCAACAACGGACACTGCCGCGAGATGCCGCGCGCCACATGCGGAATCCAACCGGGAAATCTCACAAGTCGGTTCGGCTTGGGATACACTGCGCACAGCAGGTCATCGCCGCCTTCGTTGAAGAACAACGTCTCGCCCGCCCAGTCGGGGTGCCAATGCAGATGTGGATAATAGAGCAGTGTATAATGCTCGGGCCCCATCGAGTCCTTGTGCACCCCGCCCTCGGCACCGCACGGATAACCGTTGGCGTAGCAGCGCAGCAGCCGCGACCGGCCGCGCACTTTCTGCCACATCGCCTCAACCAGCGGGTATTGGCTCAACTCCTGCTCGGCCTGCGTATGTCGATCAAGCCCAGCGGTTGGCACCTCCCAGAACCCGGCGAAGTGCTTGAACCAGTAACGGCTGGCGTCGTTGCCCATATGTGAACGGGCGCCGTAGCCCCAACCGGGAGCCTGCAAGAACTCACACATCTGCTCTTGCTCGACCTTGTTCAGATAGTTGTCTATCACTTCCACATCTGCGGCGCTGTACTGGCGCTGAATCGCGGAGGGTTGGCGTTGGATTGCTGTTGGCGTTGCTGACATTGTTTCATCCGATGACATTAATCGCACCTCGCAGCCCGATGAACCTGTAGGTGGGCATCTGTCTTAGGATTGGGGTTGTCCATAGGCCGAAACATGATGAATATGTGGCTAGTAGGTTAGTGCATTTTGGCGTTGCCGTCAGAGAATTTCTGGGACTGGGTCTGTCGGAGGCTGCGTTCGGACACCCGCAGATATTTAGTGGGCGGTCATGCGTCAGCGTCAACAGCAAATGAGAAGGTGTCCGGGCTATGTCGACCGCTAGCGTCAAACTTGCTGTCATCATCGTCTCATACTGCAATGCCGATGATGTCGATCGTTGCTTGAAGTCGCTCGCTCGTTCGGATTGGGATCACTTTGAGGTCTTCATTTGCGAGAATGGAGGGGAAGCAGCCTACGGGAGATTACTGGCTGCGCTCGTGGGATCGGATCGAACGTTGCAACGAACTTCCGATGCGTCGGACACCCTTGACCAGCCGCAGAAACGACTGGTCTCGGTGGCGAAATGCCGATTTCAGAAACGCGCGAATGTTGTCCGAGTTGGGCTCGCGACCGAAAATCTCGGTTACGGAGGCGGCGTCAACGCGTGGCTTGAGCCACTACTTGGCGTCCCCGACTGGGGGGCAGTGCTTGTCCTCAATCCCGATACCGATGTGGATAGTCGTAGCCTGTCTGAATTAATTGCCAAGTCTGCCGAGGGATTCGGCATGGTTGGCGGAAGCCTGGTTTTCGACAATAGCCCCGACAAGGTCATCAACTACGGACTGCATTGGTCCCGTCTGACGGGCCGTGTCGTCGCCGTAGGAAGGAATGCGCCAGCGGGTAGCGCACCATCGGCCGAGGACCTTGGCAGGATCGATGCCGTAAGCGGCGCGTGTGTTCTGGTAACGCGAGCGTTCGTCGAAGACGTCGGTCTCATGGCCGATGATTATTTCCTCTATATGGAAGACCTGGACTGGGGGCGCCGGCGGGGGAAGCACCGGATCGGCTTCGCGAGCAAAGCTGTCGTTCGCCACATCGGGGGAACGACCATCGGATCGGCCGTTGCCCCCGAGAAGCGCTCGCATCTCTCGATCTATCTGTCTGCCCGCAACAGCATTCTCTATGCTCGTCGCTTTGCGGGATGGCGCTGGATCTGCCATTTCGGAGTAGGGCTGTTGTTTGCAGCGCGATATATGCTCAAAGGCTCCTTGTCGGCCGGAAGAGTTGCTTTCGTGGGCTTGCTGGACGGTGCAAAGGGCAAGACAGGGCGGCCGGACGCCGCGCCCAGGCCGCATTGATCGGCGCGACGATCCCCATCAGATCTAAGCACACGCCATTGGTTTGAGCTTGCCCGGACGCCGGCATGTCAATCAGCGCAGGTATCTGATGGCAGATCCATCGATCCTCGACGGTTCGATTATTTAATCGTTTTTGTCCGCAAGATAATATTGGCGGGGCGGGTTGATTCTGGTGGCCCCAGTATTCCCCGGCATGTGTTGAGGCTCGCCGTTGCAGCGCTGAGAAACGAGCGCCGCGCGAAAGTCAAACCGTTCTTGCAGCTATTGGGTCCTATTAAACGCCGCGATCTTATTAAATGCCTTGATGCGAAATTTACTCTGCGCAAGAACTGCTCGAAGCCGGCGTTTTTTCGCAATGCAATTAACCGCGCAGAAATCGTCGCTCCTTACCTTGAGGTCAACGTTGCGGTGCTGAGAACACCGGATTTATTATTCTTGTGGTTTTTCGAGCACACTGAGACTTTGGCCAGGGTAGCTAAGAAATCACCTTGGGTGGGCCGTCATGTCGTCCCAAAAAAGCCTCTGCCAACGACCAAGACGCGTACCCGGGCGCTGCGCTAGCAGAGCTGCACTTGGGGTATCGTCGCTCGGGACTCGAAAATTGGGCGCGTGCCTGGGACAAACTAGATAGGCACTATTAGGAGAGAACTAGATGGCATCCATTCCGCTGAGCTGGAATGACCCGATGTTTAACAGCGTCACTAATATCAATGGCGCTTCAGTTGCACAGGGCGGGACGCTTTCGAATAAGAGTATCAGCGACATGTCCAGCGGCGATGCGTCGGTCGGAGGCACGGGCTCGTTCAACCTTGACACCGTCCGCATTGAGTCAAGGGAAGGCGTGCGCGTTGGGACCGGCGGCGACTTCAACATCAATAACTCGTATATCGAAACAACCGGACTGGCGGGCGATCACGCCGATGGTATTCAGGCCTATGCCCCCGGGGCCAGCGGGAATATCACCGTCACAAATTCATCTATTGTGTCCCACGACAACGCAAATGCGACCGCCGGAATTTGGATTGCGGATAATTATGGCGGGTCGCTCACGCTGGACAATGTGATGTTCGAGGGCGGTCCGTATGGACTGCGTATTGCCGCCGATGATCAAGATATCACGGTAGCTCTCAAGGACGTGTATTTTGTGGGACCCTTTGGTGGTGGCCCGCTACTCTTTCAGCAAGTGAATGCGAAAATACATATCACTCAGTGGGAAAACGTACGCAGCGCGACGATCGTGAATGGTCAACTCGTTCCGGGCGATCTCATCCCGGCGCCTTTGCCGGTGGAAGGCGGCGGCGCTCCGAGCACGCCTCCGAGCACGCCACTGGACGCGCCGGTGATCGCTTCATACTCGAACGACACAGGAAAGGTCGGTGATGGTATTACCAGCGACAACACGCTTCAGTTGAAGGGGACCGCCGCGGCAAATAGCACCATCAAGATCTACGACGGCACGAAGCAGATCGGTACGGCCACTGCGAATGCGAGCGGCAGTTGGGAGTATATTACGTCGGTTCTGACCAACGCGCAGCACGTGCTGAAAGCAACGGCCACCAATGCGGCCGGTCAGACCAGCGCCGCTTCTGCCGCGCTTACGGTGACGGTCGACAATATTGCTCCGACTGCCCCGGTGGTGAAGAGCGATTCGGTCGTTGAGACGAACAAGGTTCTGTTGTCCGGCACCGCCGAGGCGGGCAGCACGATCAAGGTCTATGAGGGGACGAACCTGGTCGGTACCGGCACGACGGCCGCGAATGGTACCTGGAGCATCACTACTAACTCCATGTCGGCCGGATCTCATACGCTGACGGCCACGGCGACGGACGTTGCTGGCAACGTCAGTGCCGCCTCGCAGGTGGTCGATCCGGTGGTCGGTGGCCCGACGACGACGCCGCCGACGCAGCCTTCTGGGACGCCCAAGATCGTTTCCTTCTCGAACGATAGTGGGAAGGCCGGCGACAACATCACCAACGACAACACGCTGACGCTCAAAGGCACTGCCCAGGCCAACGCCTCGGTCAAGGTGTTTGACGGCAACACGCAGGTCGGGACGGTCAAGGCCGATGCCAGTGGCAACTGGAGCCTGACGACCGCAGCGCTGAAGGACGGTGCTCATAGCTTCACGGCTACGACCGCCAGCACCGATCCGGCGGCAAAGGCCGGCAGCGTGACATCAGCGGCGCTTGCCGTCACCATCGACACCACGGCGCCGACCGCGCCGGCGTTGAAGGCGAACTCTGTTGTCGATACCAACCACGTGCTGTTGTCCGGAACGGCCGAGGCTGGCAGCACTGTCAAGGTCTATGACGGGTCGAATGTCGTCGGTACCGCCACGGCGGGGACGAACGGGAGCTGGAGCGTCACTACCAGCGCTCTGTCGAACGGCACTCACGACCTCACCACGAAGGCAACGGACGTTGCGGGCAATGTCAGCGCCGCGTCGCAGCCCTTCCATTCGGTGATCGGTGGTGGATCGACCACACCGTCTGGATTGACTGGCCTTGTCGAGGTCGGCAACCATTATTTCCTCGGAGCGACCGGCCCCGAGCTGAAATATAGCGGCGCCGCTGTGACAGCCGGCCAATTCGATGACTGGATTCCGATCAGCTCAGTCAAGCTGGATGGCGGCGGCTACGATGTTGCGTGGAAAGACTCAAGTGGGCAGTTCACCTTCTGGACTACGGATAGTCAGGGCAACTTCCAGTCCTACCCGACCCACGGCGTTGCTCTTGCTGCCAACAGCACAACGGTCCAATCGTATGAGAATATTTTCCATCAGGATCTCAACGGCGATCACACCATCGGTGTTCCGGGCACGACCCCGACGACCCCGACGACACCAACCACTCCAGCTTCAGCGGTGAATTTCAGTTCGCTCACCACGAACTCGAGCAATGTAGTTACGGTGAAAGGCACTGCTGATGCATTCAGCCAAGTCAAGATGTACGACGGCAAGGCGTATATCGGGACGACGACTGCCGGTGCCGACGGTAACTGGAGCTTCACGGGCAAGTCTGCCGTATCCGACACCGTGCACTCGTTCAAAGCGGTAGGGGTCGACAGTGCCGGTCACACGACGGCCAGTTCGGGTAGCGCGATCCTTGGCTCGACAGGCAGCAATACGCTGACGAGCACATCGGGCAACGACTTGTTCGTCGGCAAGGGTCATCCGGACACGTTCGTGTTCGCTGCGAATTTCGGTAAGGATGTCATCAAGGACTTCGCTGCTTCCGGGCCCTCGCACGATACGATCCAGTTCAGCAAGAGTGCGTTCAGTGACTTTGCCAGCGTTCTCAACCACGCTTCGCAGGTCGGGCAGGACGTGGTCATTGCGAACGGAGCTGACTCGCTCACGCTGAAGAACACCAAGCTTGGTGCACTGCAGAGCCACGACTTCCATTTCGCGTAAGCGAAAGGGCGCAATAAGTCGAAGAACATTCAGCGCCGTGGAGATTTAATCTCCACGGCGCACGTTAGGGGACACGTGCCATGACTAATCTTGGACGGCGGGGAGATGCCGCCGCGTCGGTAAATATTGAGGAGATGGAAGTATCGCGATGGGCGGTATTTATCGCTGCCTTGGGACTTCTGGCAGATCGGGCGCGATCATCGTCGCGAGAGCTCACCAGGTTGGGCGAGCGTTCGGTCGAGGTCGTGCGAGCGCGGCTCTTTGCCCGCCCGCCGCGTCCTGCCGACTTCTACGATGAGCCGCAATCCGAAATATCGGCATTCCTGAGTTCGTGCCGTCGGATATTCTGGAGCCTTGCCGCCTTCAGCGGCCTGAGCAATCTGCTGATGCTCACCGGCTCGTTCTTCATGCTTCAGGTTTATGACCGGGTGCTGCCCGGTCGCAGCATCCCGACGCTGGTTGCGTTGTTGGTGCTGGCGATGGTGCTTTATCTGTTCCAGAGCGGTCTCGACCTGGTCCGAAGCCGGATCAGTGTTCGGATCGGGCGTTACTTCGATGAAAGGCTCGGGCTTCGTGTGTTCGATGCAGTCGTGCGCCTGCCGCTCAAGACGCGCGGCGATGGCGACGGCCTGCAGCCATTGCGCGATCTCGATCAGGTCCGCAGCTTCTTGTCCGGAGGCGGGCCGACCGCACTCTTCGATCTGCCCTGGATGCCGATCTATCTTGGCATCTGCTTCCTGTTCCATTTCTGGATCGGCGTGACCGCGCTGTTGGGTGCGCTGGTGCTGGTCGGAGTCACAGTCCTGACGGAGACCCGCACGCGCGGTCCGGCGAGGGCCTTCTCGCGTCTCGGCGTTGCGCGCAACGCACTTGCCGCCGAGGGGCGGCGAAACGCCGAGGTCCTGCAGGCGATGGGGATGAGGCGGCAGGCGGCGCTGCGCTGGCAGGATGTCAACGGCAAGTATCTCTCGGCGCATGAGCAGGCGAGTGACGTTGCGAGCGGGCTCGGTGGGCTCTCGAAGTTCTTTCGCTCGTTTCTGCAGTCGCTTGTTCTTGCGGTCGGTGCAGTTCTCGTCATCAACCAGGAATCGACAGCCGGCATCATCATCGCCGGCTCGATCCTGACGGCGAGGGCGCTTGCGCCCGTGGAGGTGGCGATCGCGAACTGGAAGGGATTCGTTGGCGCCCGACAGTCGGCGCATCGGCTGGATCGCTTGCTGAAACTCCTCCCCGACGAGGTTACGCTGCTTGACCTGCCTGCGCCCAAAGAGGCACTCGTCGTGGAGCAGCTCTATGTCGCGCCGCCGGATTCAGAGAAGCTGATCCTCTCCGATGTCTCGTTTCAGTTGAAAGGAGGCCAGGGCGTGGGAATTATCGGCCCCAGTGGGTCCGGTAAGTCGACGCTGGTTCGGGCCCTGGTCGGCGTCTGGCCGCGGCTGCGCGGCAAGATCAAGCTCGACAACGCGGCGCTGGAGCAATGGTCGCCCGACGCGCTCGGCAAGCACATCGGCTATCTGCCGCAAGACGTCGAGCTGTTTGAGGGCAGCATTGCCGTCAACATCGCGCGGTTCGACCTTCAGGCCACATCCCAGGGGGTGCTGGATGCCGCACAGGCAGCCGGCGCGCATGATCTCATCCTCTCGCTCCCGGATGGCTATGCCACCAAGGTCGGCGAGGGCGGAATGGCCCTATCCGCCGGTCAGCGGCAACGCATCGGGCTTGCCCGGGCACTCTACGGCAATCCCTTCCTGGTGGTGCTTGATGAGCCGACATCGAACGTTGATTCCGAAGGCGAAGAGGCGCTCACGGAAGCGATCCTGAACGTTCGCCGCCGCGGTGGCATTGTGGCGGTGGTTGCGCACCGGCCGAAGGCGCTCGAAGCGGTCGACCATGTCCTGGTGATCGGCGAAGGAAGGCTTCAGTCGTTCGGGCCGAAAGAGGAGGTGCTCAACAAGGTGCTGCGACCAGCAGCTCCGCTCCGGGTGGTGGCAGACGGGCAGGGAGGCGGACGATGGATCGCCAAGTAGTAACGCCGGCGCTGCACTCCATCCAGCGCTACATCATCGTCGGCATGTTCATGGTCGGCTTCGTCACCTTCGGCATCGGCGGCTGGGCTGCGACGTCGCAATTGTCGGGCGCCGTGATCGGCCAGGGCGTCGTCGTGGTGGATTCAAGCGTGAAGAAGGTCCAGCACGCGACCGGCGGCATTGTCGGCGAACTGCGCGTTCGCGACGGTGACCGCGTGAAAGCCGGAGATATTCTGATCCGCCTCGACGAGACGCAGACGCTTGCAAATGCAACGATCGTCACCAAGAGTTTCGACGAATTGCTCGCTCGCCAAGCGCGCCTCGAGGCCGAGCGCGACGGTGCCGATCAGATCGAATTTCCGCCGACGCTGCTTGAGCGGGCCAGAGACAGCAAGCTGGAGGCGGGGCGCGCGATCTCGGCGGAGCGCTCCTTGTTCGATTTGCGCCGACAGTCTCGGAGCGGCCAAAAGGCGCAGCTCAAGGAGCGCAAGGCACAGCTTCAGGATGAGATCAAAGGTTATGCCGGTCAGGCCGAGGCCAAGCAGAAGGAGGTCGACTATATCCGCCAGGAACTCGAGGGCGTCAGGACGCTCTTCCAGAAGAACCTGGTGCCGATCACACGCCTGACTGCGCTCGAGCGCGACAGCGCGCGCCTGGAAGGCGAGCGTAGCCAGTTGAGCGGCATGATGGCGCAGTCAAAGGGAAAGATCGCCGAAATCGAGCTTCAGATTATCCAGATCGATCAGGACCTGCGAACCGAGGTTGGCAAGGATCTCATCGAAACGCGCTCCAAGCTTTCTGAGCTCACCGAGCGGAAGACCGCGGCCGTGGATCAGCTCAATCGCATCGATATTCGCGCGCCGCAGTCCGGCCGCGTTCACCAGCTCTCGGTTCACACCGTAGGAGGTGTGATCGCGCCCGGTGAGCAGATCATGCTCATCGTGCCCGATGCGGATGCCCTCGCGGTCGAAGTCAAACTCGCACCGCGCGACATCGATCAGGTGTATGCCGGCCAGACCGCGACCATGCAATTTGCGGCGTTCAATCAGAAGACGACGCCGGAAGTCGACGGTGAGGTGAGTATGGTGTCGGCGGACCTGACGCAGGACCAGCGGACTGGCGCGAGCTATTACACGGCGCGCATCCTGCTCAAGGCGGATGAGCTCGCAAGGCTCGGATCGGCCAAGGTGATGCCGGGTATGCCGGTCGATGTCTTCATCAAGACGCCGGCGCGAACCGCGCTATCGTACCTGGTCAAGCCGTTGCGGGATCAGGCCGGGCGCGCATTCAAGGAACGCTGAGATTCGCGAACTGGGGGCGTGGTGGTTCATCGATGACAATGATCCACCCGCTCGCGCAGGCTCGACGATCGACATCGATGCCTTCGTCCTGCCGAACCGCGCTGGTCCGGCCGGCCGATTCATAGCGGGGACGATGCGTCGCGATTTTATTTTGGAATGTATGCGCCCTCAAAACATCTATTTTTTAAATGAGATTATAATGACTTTGAGGATTGTTCGGTTCAATGATCGATTTGTTGAGGGGTGAGGTTGTATGGGACGGACGGGCCCTTTTGGTCCCTGCAGCCGTGCCTTCCGGTCAAGCCATTTGCAGAATACCTCGTGAGACGGTTCACGTGCTGCGATTGTATTCTGACGCGATTGGTCGTGAGATAAACCTTGAACGACAGAACATAGTGGAGAAGCTTGCTCCATTCCTCATTACGAAGCTGGCCCAAGCCAACCACGGCGAAGTCGTTGAGTTATTCCCTTGGGAGGTCAACGACTAAAAGGGCGATGCCGATCCGTCCGACCTGAGGGATCTCCCAAAAAACAGTCATGAATTGTGTTTCGAGGGATCCGCACGGCCCAGTTTCGTGGTGGAACCTTGAAGCTCACTCCACGGAAGTCGTTCGGCGTTGCAAGATGAGTTCTCCGCCACGCTAATGACAGGCGAAACGGTCCTGATCAGGCGGAGCTCACGAAGAAATCTGGACCACAGATAATCCAAAACGGTCCAGAATACTGGTTGTCGCGTGTACATCTCGCCGCGAAAGACGACGAACGAGCGTTGCGCTCCTGCGGTCAGATGCCGAATGAGGTTCGCGTTCGATCCATCGGGGGCCAGCTTTGCAACGTGCATTTCGCATGATGCTGTAGTGGCGCGGATGACCAGCGTTCCCGTCTCGTAGGTCGCGGCCACATTGAAGTGCTTGCCTTCAAGAAACTCAACAAGGTCGTCCTTTAGATGACCTTGATAGTCAGGCGGAAGCACGATCTTCCATGCGATGGCCAGCGCGAGCACGACGGCAAGCGCTCCCTTAAACGCGCTGGAAAAATTCACGTCTTACCCCTAGCAGGCAACAACCGAGGATCAAGCCCAGCATGAGGATATTGCTAACAGCAGCTCCCAAATCGCTATGGAATGTTTCGTAGTGCCATTGGCTTAAGCCCATCAAGCTCATCCGCGTAACATTCACCGCGATCACCGACGCGCAAGCCAGTAAGCACCAGAACAGATCGCGGGGAGATCTCTTATGGTCCACCAATCGGCTCATGGTAACCCAGCAGAGAAATGCAAGCGACATGTTTGCAAGCGAAGAACAACTTGGCAGGATGACCAAAACTCCCGAACCGTCGGCGAACTCAACGATGTCTCCGGTCCGGGGAGTGTGCAATAACCAGCCGACAAGCGACGCATCCATCCGCAATATGAAGTCGGCAAAGAACTGAAACAACAGCCGGCTCCAGAGCACAGGCACGGTGGTTGCCACCAATATGAAAGCACCACGCCGAGATGACGGATTTTCGGTGAAGATGATGACGTAGAAGCCTAGCGCCGTTACTGCGAGCCAGCTCAAAGCGCCGATTGGCAGAATGACCAGAAATGCAAATGCTGCGCCTATGGCGAGTTCGAAAGAACGAATCCCAACCGTTCGATCTTGAAGAACGAGGTATATCCCCGCGGCACACGATACCCAAACAAGTACGCTCACCTCGAAGGTTTCAAAGAAGGCCTCCACCCACCCAAGCTTGTTTATCGATTGGATGACGCGTGCCGCGAGCCCACTTAGGCAGCCAAGGGCAAAGAGTCCCGCGAAGAACTCGCCGCGCGACTGATCGCTCGCCACTTTCGATAGGTTTCGGGCCAAGATTAATTCATTTAAAGCGGTCATTGCGATTTAATAGCTCGATTTATTTGCTTTATCCATCGTTTTTGCGATTACGGAGTTTTTAGGGTCAGGCTCTGATATGAATCGTTGATGGGGCCGCCCCGAGCGGTGGATGGGCGCGCCGGGAGCGGATTCCATGTAAGGAGCCCACTCACCCAATGTGGCGGCCGTGGCAGGCCCGCTCACCAAATCGAGTTGCTCTACACTTCTTGCGTTCCATACAGTGCAACCCGATCGGTACGGAGCAATATACTCGAAGAAGCCACTGCCGGGATCTGGCGTTTCACATCGCTGCGTAGTTGCGCAGAGTCTGCAGACTCTATTGTCTAGCCGTTTTTCATTTCTCTATGGAAGTTCTCTAAGACAAAGTGGCGGTACACCTTACGCGCCTGAACGTAGATATGGTGCATAGGCATGGAACACCAACCTTCCATTGAGACTACGGGATCTGAACGTAACCCATAATACTTGGTGCCGAAGAGATTATAGTGACCGGCTCCGTTATATATGTTGTATTGCAATGACAACTCAGTCTCATTTGCTACCATCCGGTAACTGTTCGTGCTCATGAGGGGTTCAATAGCTAATGTATAGGCTATAGGGCCTGTTGTTTTCCAGACGCCCCTGCCTCCGACGCCGTGTACCCACGATCGGTAATTTTGAATATTTTTCAGGACCTGTTCAATCACTCTCCTCAGAAACGGATGGCCAGGCACGGTTATGATATGCCACTGCTGCACTTCCCGTTTTCGGTCAAAGCCAAACTCTTTTTGCATGCCCCAACCAGCGAACGGCTCACCAGGCTCATTACGCCAATGCGCTAGAATGAACTTGTCGTCCGGTCGAATAACGCTGTCGAGGGGCTTGAGAGTTGTGCTTTTTATATCAAGATAGACCCCTCCATGCTTGTACATGAGGAGATAGCGGAAAAGGTCCGCTCGCGCTGCTCCGTACTGCGGATTGATCCTACGGAACAGATTGCTAATTTCTGCGCCATAAGAGTTGACGATAAAAGTATCGACCGCTCGGTCGTCGTACAGTCGATATTCCCAACCCGGGTTCATGGCTTTGATGGCTTGGATATTCTCTGCCAAGACGTCAGATAGTCGATTTTTCGAGGGACATGTTTGATGGATAATCCGGGGAATTTGAGATCCCATATCAAAGGTCGGAATTTCGATTGGAGCATTCATGCTGATCTCCGTACGTCGTACTTCGAAGGGCGGTTTGGTGTGCGGTGGTATGACGGTGCAAAACGTCGCCTTTGTAGAACGCTCCTACCTATGCGGATACGACGGTGGGCGCAGCGAGGCGCCAAGGTCGTGGAGGTAACCGCGAGGGGGCGGCGGGACACGGGGCCTGCGCAAGGGCAGTATCGTGCCGCGAGCCGATGACCATCCGATCCAGTCAACCTTGTGACCTTAGCCTGAGCTTTGGAGGGTAGCGACTTCAGTAACGTGTTGTATCTATGAATATTTATAAAATGCGCTTGCACGGGTGCTACGCCATTATCGTCTGCTATCGTGAGGCTAGTCAATTAAAAGGTTGATTTACGATCGTTAATAGGTCTATTTAATTCGGAGGTCGGAAATATTGGATTATGTTTAAAGTGGTTGATTAAATCCCGCTGGCGTCATGGGCGCACCGTATACTTGCGGCCTCCGGCGACTGCGGGTAACGGGGAACGCGAGCTAAGCAGCAGGCCTCGCGCGGCGGTTCCCGTTGCGTCCTCGTTCGACGCGTGATGGTGATACAATGAAGTCCGCCCAGGATTCGGCTGAACTAGGGGGCTTTGGATGTCGCCAGACTTCAATTCCGGAATGTCCGAACAGCGAGTCGACGAATGGCTCGGGCTCATCCGCCATTTTCTGCAGATTCTCGCAGCGCGCAAGAAACGTCAGTTCTCCCGAAGGGTGTCGATCGGCGATCTCCTCACAGAGCGAGGGGATAACGCCGCCGCATACGGCTTCGGCGAGGGCACCACGATGTACGACAATGTGCTCGTGCTCGGAGACGTCCGGGTCGGCCGGCATACATGGATCGGACCCGGCTGCATTCTGGACGGTTCGGGCGGAGGCTTGCAGATCGGCGATTGGTGCTCGATATCGGCCGGCGTTCAAATCTATACACATCACACCGTCAATCGCTCTATCTCGCTCGGCGAGAAGCCGGTCGACTACGCTCCGACTAAGATCGGAAACGGTGTCTATATCGGTCCGAATTCCATCGTTCAGATGGGCGTGACCCTTGGCGACAAAGCCATCATCGGTGCGAATTCGTTCGTCAATCGGGATGTGCCGGCGGGCGCGAAAGTATTCGGGTGCCCGGCGCGCATGCGAGAGGCCGCGGAATCACCGGCTGGGGGCGCTGGCTGCGATCACGGCGCCAGCCCTTCTCGTGCTTCCGCCGGCTCTGCCGATTAGATCTCCCGACGGCGTAGCGCTTGCTCGAAATAGAGCGCCGCGCGGCCCAAGAACATGCCCACGCTGCCGCCCACCATCTTTTCAAAGGCGTCCACCAGTCGCGCATGGCGATCTATGGTCACGAGCTGCATGAGTTCAAAGAGTGCGGCGCTGCCAATGACGACGAGCCACACAAACATCACGTGGCGCGGATAGGCCAAGTGGAAGAGGAAGCCTACGGTCGCAAATGCGGCAATATGTTCCAGGCTGGTTGAGGCCGGGAGTGTTGGCCTCGCGCCGATTGGCGACACTGAGGCATAGGCAAGAAAGCACAGGAGTGCCCAGGCGACGACCGCGACGAGTTTCTGAGGCATGGGGGCGCTGGTTCTTAGAGGAAATCCCGGAGGCGAGCGACTTCGATGATCTGTTCGACGGACAATACGGCCGTCACGAGTTGCGTTTGCGGTTCAGTACGTATCTCGTAGAGATGGCGTTGGTGTGCAGGCTTCGCCAGGAATGCCCGGATGCATGCGTCCAAAGAACCCTCAAGCAAAAGGTAAGGTTCGGGCCAGAGGGTTCTCTTTGCGCGCTCATTCCCAATTGAAGGCCATTTCCTCAGTGTCGCGGTTGCGCTGAAATCGACGGGCGCGCGCGGCAAGGATCCAATATATGCATCCGCCTCGCGCGTCCGTTGAGGCGACGGTGCGGTCGTTTGCACCGCTCTAATCATGCGGGCAGTCGAAGCGGGACGGGCCGAAATCCATGCCCGAAGAGACGTGGAACGTCTTGGTCTCTCTCTCTTTCGCTGGCGATTTCGATCGTCGAACCATCGCGCAGGGGCTTCGGAGGTTCGATCGAACTTGGCGGCATCATCTCTTTCCAGGCCGAAACCCTGGTCGTAACGTCATTGGGCAGATTGCGGATGCCACGCTGGGACACTGTCCTCTCCTACGATACTTTAGCTGCGCTGCACTATCTTCCAGGTCGGAACCCACTCAAATGTCATAGCCGCGCTTGCCCGGAGACGTGGTTGCCGGCCGCAAGCAAATTAAATATATTTAAATCCGCGTGATTTAAAAGAAAATAATTGGGTATGTGGCAGGCCGCCGGTGCAGGCCTGCAATCCGAAGGTGTGCCGTAGGCAAGCGGTCAGCATGCGAGAATGCTTACCGCATGGTGACGGTTGAGCGCGTCAATGTTTGACATACCGTACCGCTCGACATGCTGCAGGCTGCGGGCAGTCTCGTACGGCGGGACGATCGTGTTTCCGTTCTCGTAGTGGTGAATGCGAGGGCGCAACCGGACAGTTTGAGCGCCGCCTGGCTCCGCCTGTGCACCGGGAGTCGATCATAAGATCGAAGGAGATGGCCGGCTCAAGCGTCCGTGAGCGTCGGCGGCCCAGCGTCTCGCTCGGGTAGAGAGATCAAAGAAGGCTGTGGAGCTTTGTTAACAGAGCCATCACATAGCAGTGTTCAGAGCGATGATTACGGGAATGCTAGAGGAAAAATGAAGGCGATGCTCGCAGTAGTGTTTATTTTGAGGTGGGAATCCATTGGTGGTTGACCCGCGGTTCCGCCCTGACTAGGGTATCATATAGTTATCATACTTCTCGAATTAAGTGAGCCGAAAATTCTATGCAGGGTCATGGGCCGAGATAGTTCTGGGCCTGGTGCAGCGGTATCCTGATCTTCGAGACCCTTCGAAGGAAACCATTTGTTTGGTGCCTTCGGAAGAAATCGCTTGAATGTGCGCTTCGCTCAATTGACCTCGCAGTGCAATCGGATATGAGCGGTTCGACTGTTAAGTGGCGTGCGATCGAAACAACGTTGTTGCGGCGCTCTGCCCGTGGAGCGCCGATGATGTCCAATAGCGATCAAGAAAGCGGGCTCGGATCGTGATGATCCTGGTAGCGGAAGGTTGGTTTCACGCGACACGACCGGCGAACGAGGTCAAATTGATACGCGGTTACCGCTATGAAAATCAGGTTGCACCGCATCTAACACGAACGGCTAGCTTGCGCGGATAATGACTAACATTCTACCTGGAGCAAGGGCGTTAGCGACCCTTTCGGTGTTTCGCCTCTCGTTTCTGACTGTGGGTATTTATGATAATTGTGATGCTGCTCGAGCCGAGTCTTCGGCTATGTCGGGTGGCGGATCCGGCCGCTAGCTGCCGGCCCGAGCGCGTTTAGGCGGGAAGATGAAGAAGCACTCTCACGAGGAGATATTGTTGAAGCTCGTTCGAGCAGACGAGCTTGCGCGAGCGGGCAATTCCCAAGTGGAGATTTGCAAGGCGCTCGGGGTAAGCGTGATGACGCTTCATCGTTGGCGGAAACTGCCTCTGCGTAGGACTGATGCGGTCGTTCCGTCCGATCCTGCGGGTGAAGGGAAGGTGCCGGCCAACTCGCCAACGATTGATGAAATGCGCCGTGTGCTGGAGGAACTCACGCTCGAGAACCAGCGGCTGCGGAAGATCGTCACGGATCTCCTGCTGGAGAAGATGCGGCTCGAAGAAGCTTCGGCCGAGGCCTTTCCCGTAAGCCAGGCGCGCAAGGCCTGATCAATCCTTGTTGAGCCCTCGTGACCGCAGCTAGCTGATCTTCCACGGGGGCGATAATCGCAAACACCATGGCGGGGCTTCCGGCAGCCAAAGGGCTTGCCGGCACGGCTGAGCGTTGTTGCGGGGACGGGCGTTGGATGTTGCGACGATCCGAACGCTTGATTGACCGTGTACAAACTCGCTCCGAGCGGCCGGCATATATGTCGCGCACGCTTTTCGTAGACATCGCGCGCGATCGTCGGCTTCGGCGGGAGTGGTGGAAATCGCGCTAGTCCTCTCCAACCGCCCATTCTACTGCGTCTGCGAGCTGTTGGATCTCCTGATCCGCCGCGTCTCCGGGCATGAAGCTCGCGACCGATTGACCGCTTGTAAAGGAGCGGACGAATGCCGAGCGACTGGCGATGGGAGGCGCGACGATCTCACCGAACTCGTTCAACTCCTCGACCAGTTGTCGGCCCTCGAGGGTGCGGCGATCGAGACGGTTAGGAACCAGAATGACCTTAATCGCATCGCGCCGGCGCTCGCGTGCCGCATCGATGATGGCAAGCGTCTGTGCGGTCGCGTCGAGATCAAGTCCGGAGGGGGTGCAGGGGACCAGGATCAGGTTTGCCAGGGCGATCGACGCACCCATTTCGCGCGCGTTCGGGGCGGTGTCGATCACCACGAGACTGGCCTGGATATTTCGCACCTCCTGGGCCCAGGCGGATACGGTGGTGCCTTCCAGAGCCATTTCGTAAACTGGGAATTCCAGATTGCCCGGCTCGGCCCACTGCGAGGCGGAGCGCTGCGGATCGCTGTCGACCAGCGCCACGTCGTGACCGCGGCGCGCCAGCTCGGCCGCGATACAGACCGCAATCGTGGTCTTGCCAACCCCGCCTTTTCGCTGGGTAACAGTAATGGTCCTCCGCATTGGTATGGGAGAGGTCATGCGGCGCCACACTAACGAATCTTCACATTTCAAAGCAAAATCAGCCAGTTACACTATCACTACCCAACGCATATCGACAATTGGCTTCTTCATTGCATCTCCCGGGATGTTCGATCATGGCCTGTCTGATCCCCACGCATACCTCATCCGCAGATTCCGTATGGTTGTAGCCGCGGATTGTGCCGAAATTACCCGAAAAAGCGCCCTTCGGCGGCGGACTCGGATCGCTGACCCGGCGATTAACAATGGCGTGACATTGAGCTCAAATCTGAGTTAATCGCGCGTGAATTTAATCCTTGACTTCGATTGTGCAGCGCGACTAACAATGGCTTAACAAACGACGCGATGCACCTTAACATTGAACATGGTCGTGTCGGGTTAAGCTGGGCCTCTTCACTCTCGTTGTAGTTGTAGCACCTTCAACTTGCAGCACATTGGCGCTGACCGGCGTGTCAGCTGATCGGTGAAAAATCTTGGAATCTTGCCAGAGGGTACCATGGCCGTTACCTACTTGACGAAGACTGAGTTGGGTCAATTTCTCCACCACAGCGGCAACAACATCGAATCGAGTGTCAGATCGGCATTGATCGACTCGCTAGAGCAGAGCGGTGTGTTCAACGATGGGGGAGAGGATGGCACCAGGGGATGGTTTCAATCCGGACCATTTGCCGGTGGGCCGGTCGCTCCCACCATTCAGGTGCTGGACGTTAAAACCTCCACGACAGTCGACACGACGCCCAATCTGAAGGCGATCATCCTCGATGACGCCGGCGGCAAAACGCTTAACGTGACCGGTGCCGACAACGACGTATTCGTTGCAATGGGGAAGGGCTCCGACACGGTGCACCTGCACGATAGTGGCGATGATACGGTCTATGGCGGTGGCGGTAACGACCTGATCACCGGCGGACACGGCAACAGCTCGCTGTTTGGCGGTGCCGGCAACGACAGCATCTATGGCGGCACCGGCAACGACACGCTGGATGGCGGTAGCGGCAACGACTACCTGTTGGCTGGCACCGGTGCCCAGTCGCTGGTTGGCGGCGATGGCAACGATCTGATCAGGGATCTCACGTCCGGGCACAGCACGCTTTCGGGCGGCAGCGGCAATGACACCTTGGTCGGCGTGCAGGGCGATGTTTTCGAGGGTGGCAGCGGTAACGATCAGATCTGGCTCTATGGTGGCGCTGCGGGTGCGAACTCGACGCTGCAGGGCGGAGACGGCAACGATACCTTCCACATCCAGTCGCACTCCGGGAACGATACGATCATTGGTGGCAACGGCAACGATACCGTCGACTTTGCGGATCGTTCCTTCTTTGATGTCACCAAGATTGACGTTGATGCGAGCACGTCAACTTATACGCTCCACTTCAGTGACAACCAGACGGTTGCGGTCAGCGGAGTTGAAGATCTTCACTTCAACGACCAGGTCGTCACTCTGCCGAAACTCTAACTCGGCTGCTGAAGGTTATGCTGGTGAAGGCCCCGCTTCGGCGGGGCTTTTGCTTTTGTGATCAGAAGATGAGTCCAGGTGCGATTTACGCCTTTGTCAGGCCACATCGATCAGATGATGTCGTTTACACTTGATTTCGTATTGTTCTCACCCTCGTCCGATTGCGTCAGGAACCAGTCTTGTCCGCCAGTATGAAGCGCTTGCTCAATGCGGGCTCCGGCCCGGGACCTGCCCGCCGAATTGCTCGAATGGTTGGCGAGCAAGGTTGGGAGGAAGTGCGCTTCGACATCGATCCGGAAGTCAAGCCGGACGTTCTCGGCTCAATCCTTGATCTCGGCGGTTCCTTCGAGCCGCAATTATTCGATGCTGTCTGGTCGTCGCATGTGCTCGAGCATCTCTATGCGCACGAGGTCTTTCCAACGCTGCGTCAGTTCCATCGGGTCTTGAAACCCGACGGGTTTGCCTTGATCACAAGCCCGGATATCGAATCAGTCGCTCAATTCATTGTCGAGCACGGGATTGCCGCCGTCGCCTACAATTCGCCGGCGGGTCCGATCAGACCGCTTGACATGCTCTACGGCCATTCGCGCGCCATCGAGGAGGGGCATGTCTATATGGCCCATCGTACCGGATTTACGGCCGAGCGCCTTGGCAACCTGCTGTTGATGGCGGGCTTTCCAACCGTGTCGATAACAACGGAGAACTTCGAGGTTTGCGCGCTCGCGCTGATGCCCGAGGCCGATAGCGAGGGCATCCAGAGGACTTTGTTAGAAACGGGCTTTAATTTTCAGGAAGCGTCGGCCTAGACGCTCATCACGGCGCCGGTTCGGCTGGCAGTGCAACCTGCAGTCGACGGCTGCGAGCGTTCGCTATCACGGTAAATGTTAGTGTTCCTGTCGTTTTTGTTGTATATATGTTAGTGGAAGAACAGCGCGCCGCTGGTCGTGCAGCGGTGCGTGCGTAAAAGATCGTAACAGACGCTCGTAACAGATACATGGACTGAGCTTTCATGATCATCCAAGCGGTCGCCGAGAATACCGATGCGGATCCTGTGCCTCCGTCGGCGCTCGAGTGTCTGATCATCGTCGCTCGACAGCACGGGCTGCATCTCACCTCAACGCAGCTCATCAAAGACAACCTTCTGACCGATCAGGAAGTGACGCCCGATCAACTCGTCCGCTGCGCGGAAAAGGCGGGCATGCGGGCGAAGCTCGTCAAGCTCGATTGGGACGGGCTTTCCCATTTGAAAAAGGCGCTCCCCGCCATCGTCCGCCTGCGCAACGGAAGCCATATGGTGCTGTTGCGGGTCGACGGGGATGCCAACAACACGCGCCTCGTGTTGAGGGATCCGAATGCTGCGGAAGACGCGCTGCTCGTGATCGACCGGCCCCGCTTCGAGGACATCTGGTCCGGGGATGTTGTTCTGGTCAAGCGCAACTACGAGATCTCCGACGAATCGCAGCCGTTCAGTTTCGGTCTCGTGGCCGCGCTGATGTTCCGCGAGCGTCGGATGGTTCGGGACGTCGCAATCTCCGCGCTGATCCTCGGATTTCTTGGTTTGGCGCCGATCATGTTCTGGCGGCTGCTATCGGACAAGGTGATCTTCTACCAGGCATACAACACCTTCTATGTGCTGTGCCTCGCAATGCTGGTGATCATCGCTTTCGAGGCGACGTTCTCGTTCTTGAGGCAGTTTCTGGTTCATCGCCTGACGACCAGGCTTGACGTGAAGCTATCCACCTACGTCTTCGAAAGGGTTCTCAATCTTCCCATCGACTATTTCGAGCAGACTGCAGTCGGTCTGGTGGCCCGCGACATCCGCGAAGTGTTCCGCATTCGCACCTTCCTGATGGGGCAATTGTTCGGCACGATTCTGGATTCGACGACACTGATCTTCTTCCTACCTGTCATGTTCTTCTTCAGCCCGGTCATGACCTTGGTGGTCCTGGCGATGTCGGGATTGATCGTCGCATGGCTTATCTTGATGTTGCCGACTTACCGCAAGGCATCGGCCGCCGTCCTTGCAGCGGAAGGTGCGCAGGGCGCCTTCCTGGTTCAGACGCTCAACGGCATCCGGACGGTGAAGTCGCTCGCGCTCGATGCGAGGCAGCGCCATATGTGGGACGTGCTGGTCGCGCGCGTCTCCAGGGCCAGGCTTGCGGAAGGGATGACCGGAAACGCGATACAAGCGGTCGTGCGTCCGCTGGAGCGGTTGGCGGTAAGCGGTTCATATGCGCTCGGCGTCTATCTCGCGCTCGTCAGCAATGATCCCGTCGTCATCGGAGCGCTGTTCGCCTTTCTGATGCTGTCGCAGCGCGTGTCGGGTCCCCTGATGCAGATGGCACAACTTATCAATCAGTACGACGAAGCGCGAAGCGCGGTCGCCACCGTCGGCAACCTGGTCAACCAGCCTGCTGAAGAGGGGCGTTCCGGACATGGCGTCCGCTCCCCGCTTGTCGGCAGAGTGGAGTTTTCCGGCGTCACCTTCAAATACAAGGGCGCGGTCTCACCGACGCTGAACCGCATCTCCTTCGAAATTCCACAGGGAACCACGCTTGGCGTGATGGGCAAGAGCGGCTCCGGTAAGACAACGCTCACGCGTTTGCTGCAGCGGCTGCATTCGGACTATGACGGATTGATCAAGATCGACGGCATCGACGTTCGCGAATACGACGTCGACCATCTGCGCCGGAACGTCGGCGTCGTGCTGCAGGAGAACTTCCTGTTCAGCGGCACGATCCGGGAAAACATCTCCGCGGCCAAGCCGGATGCGACTTTCGATGACATCGTCAAGGCCGCGAGACTAGCGGGCGCTGAGGAATTCATCGACAAGCTCCCCCGCGGCTACGAAACCCAGATCTATGAAGGTTCGCCCAATCTGTCAGGAGGGCAGCGGCAGCGGCTTGCGATCGCGCGCGCGCTGATCGTCAATCCGCCGATCCTGATTCTTGACGAAGCGACCAGCGCGCTCGATGCCGACAGTGAGGCGATCGTGAACGCCAATATCTCGCGGATCGCGCATGGCCGGACGCTGATCATCATCTCGCACCGGCTGTCGTCGCTGACATCGGCCGACGCCATCCTGGTGCTCAATCGCGGCGTGGTCGACGACATCGGGCGCCACGAGGAGCTGTTGGAGCGCAACGACATCTACAGTTCGCTTTGGTACCAGCAGAATACGCATTTGGTGCCCGCGAACCGGAACGATAGACCGAACTTCCGGAGCCCGACCCTTGTCTCCTAATCAAGCGTCGCTTGCCACCGTTCGCCAATTCCAATCGGAGACCGACGCGATCCGGGAGGAGGCGGAGCCGCTCGTTGCCCGAGCCACCCTGTTTGTACTTTCCGCGTTCATGGTTGTGATCGTCGCGATTCTGTGCCTGACACGGATCGATCGCGTCATCACCAGCATTAGCGGCAAGATTGTGCCGGCCGGGCAGGTCAGCGTTTTGCAGGCGCTCGATCCCTCGATCATCAAGACGATCGACGTGCGGGAAGGCGAGCAGGTGCAGCCGGGACAATTGCTCGCGACGCTCGATGCGACCTTTACGTCAGCGGATTTGACTCAGGCGAAATTGCAGATCGCGAGCCTCGAGACGCAAGTGGCGCGCGACGAGGCCGAGCTGAAGCAGCAGCCGCTGGTGTTCCCCGACAAGTCGGACCCCGACTACCAGAAGTACGCGGCGCTGCAGAAGGCGCTCTATGATCAGCGGATGGCGCAATACACCGCCCAGCTCAACAGTTTTGAATCGAAGATCAAGCAGACGCAGGCGACGATCGAAAAGCTTCGCGGCGACGATGCCAGGTATCGGCAGCGCGACGAGGTTCTGCAGAAGATCGAAACGATGCGCACGACGCTTGCCGAGCACGGTACCGGCTCGCAGCTCAACATGTACATCTCCCAGGACACCCGGCTGGAATTGCTGCGGACGTTGGAGAATACCCATAACAGCTTGATCGAGGCGCAAAATACGCTGGGATCGCTGATCGCCGATCGTGACGCCTTCAAGCAGCAGTGGTTCGCGCAATTGAGCCAGGATCTGGTCACGACGCGCAACAAACTCGACGACGCGAGATCGGCTTATGACAAGGCGGAGAAGCACCAGGATCTCGTCCGCTGGACCGCCGCCGAACCCTCCGTGGTGCTGACCATGGCAAGGCTTTCGGTCGGCTCGGTCCTCAAGCCGGGCGATCCCTTCATCACACTCATGCCGGTCGATACCAAGCTCGAAGCGGAAATCAGGATATCGTCGCGGGATATCGGGTTCATCCGGGCTGGCGATCCCTGCACCATGAAGATCGACGCCTTCAATGCCGCGGAGCATGGCACGGCTGAAGGCAAAGTGCGCTGGATCAGCGAAGGCGCGTTTACGACGGATGAGGATGGAAAGCCGCTCGAATATGCCTACTACAAGGCGCGTTGTTCGGTGGACTCGTCCAATTTCAAGGACGTGCCGCATAATTTCCGCCTGATCCCCGGAATGACCCTTGCGGGCGATATCAATGTCGGCACCCGATCGGTCGGAATGTATCTGCTCGGCGGGATGCTCAAGGGCATTCGAGAGGCCATGCGCGAGCCATGACACTGTCGGCGCGATCGCTCTTTCAGTGGATTCGACCGGCTTCCGCGTTCTCCCAGGAAGGGCCGTTTGAGCGCGGAAAGGCTGCACACGAGAGCGGTCAGTATTTGGAGGCGCTCAAGCTCTGGAAGCTCGCGGCGCAAGCCGGTGAGGCCGAGGCGAGCTACCGGATCGGAATGCTTTATGCGAGGGGCGAGGGGGTCGTGAGAAGCGTCCCGGATGCTGCGATCTGGTACGAGCGTGCGGCACAACTCGGCAACATCGACGCGCAATTTCAGCTCGGCCTGATCTTTCTTTACGGGGCGAATCCGGTGCTCGGTCCTTATCGGCATGAGACATGGTACCAGTCGTCCGCGGCTCGGTTGGGGGACGAAGCGGCAAACGTGCAAGATCTGATCTTCCCGCACGGAACAAGCGTAGCGAAGGATGTCGACACCGCTTTTCGCTGGATATCGGCTGCGGCGGAAGGCGGGAAAGCCGAGGCGCAGACGGTCCTTGGCAACATGTACAGCGAAGGGCTGGGTTGCACGAAAGACTTCCAGACGGCGCTCGGATGGTTCCAGGCCGCGGCGGAGCAGAAGTGTGCGCCGGCCGAATTCGCGCTTGGCGATGTCTACTATCAGGGCCGGGGCGTCTCCGTCGATTTCGAGCGGGCCGCGATCTGGTATCGCAGGGCCGCCGATCAGGATCATGTGAGGGCGCAGGTTGCGCTTGCCTTCATGAACCTGAAGGGAGCGGGGATGCCCGAGGCTCCCGCCGAAGCGGCGCGCCTGTTCCAGAGCGCGGCAAAGCATGACGATGCGATCGCGCTCTACAACATCGGTCTGTTGCGCTTGAACGGCAAGGGCGTCATCAAAGATCTCGATCTGGCCGAAACCGCGTTACGCAAGGCGGCGCGCAAGGACTACCTTCCGGCGATCCAGGCGTTGGCGGAGTTCTATTCACACGGCGCAGGGGCCGAGCCGGATCTGCGTGAAGCGGCCACTTGGTACGAGAAGGCCGCCGAGCGAGGCGACGTGCAGGCGCAGTTCTTCATCGGGCGCTTCTATGCGACCGGAACCGGCGTCTCCCCGAACATTCGTCAAGCCGCAAAGTGGTTCGAGCGTGCGGCCGAGAACGGCCACGCCACCGCCGCGTTCAACGTCGCGATCTTCTATCTCAACGGCTCCGGCGTCGAACGTAATGTGGAAACCGCGATCAAGTGGTTTGAGCGCGCTTCGGAGGGCGGCATCAGCGCCGCGCAGGTGCAACTCGGCAGGCTCTACTCCGCAGGCAACGGCGTTCCGCGCGATCAAAAGCTCGCGGGAGAATGGCTCAGCAAGGCTGCTGTTGGCGGGGATCCTGACGCCAAGACCGCCTATGCGCTGTTCCTTTTGCATCACGATGGCTCGGCGGACCGACTTGCGCAGGTGCAGTCATTGTTGACCGAAGCTGCTGAAGCCGGCTACGCGCCCGCGGCCTTCCAGCTCGGCGCGATGCAAATGGGCAAGTTCGGTGGGGTTGCGGATGTTCGAGGCGCTATCCCATGGTTTACGCGCGCGGCCAAAGCAGGCCATGTCGAAGCCCAATACACCCTTGCGCTACTATTTGCCGATCCGAACAGCGGCGTGAATGATGCACGAGCATCAGCGACCTGGATGACCGCGGCCGCGCGCGCAGGCAATGCGGCCGCGCAGTTCCAGCTTGCCGTCATGTATTGCACCGGCAATGGCGTTGCCCAGGATGTTGCTCAGGGTGTGACCTGGTACGAATCCGCCGCGCAGCAGGGACACACGGTTGCGCAGTACAACCTCGCTGTGATGCTCGGAAGAGGGCAGGGCCGCGAAGCGGATCCGAAGAAGGCGGCCGAATGGTTTCAGAAAGCCGCGGAGCAGGGAATGGCGGAAGCGCAGCTGGCGGTGGGAGACGCGCTGATGTCGGGCGCCGGCGTTGCACAGGATAGGGACATGGCGGTGCATTGGTATCAACAGGCGGCGCGACAGAACAATGAAGGCGCAGTGCGCCGCCTGAGGGCGATCGGCCTGACGTTGGTGGACACTGAGCGATGAAGAAGGATGTTGTTCGTTCTGGAGCGGAAAGATGCAAAAGGAGGCAAGCAACAACAACAATTCGGGCACAACTGAAGCTTGCTTTCATATCGAAGACAGAAAGAGTGCGCTAATCTCGCGCTTGCGACGTAAAGTGCTCAACGCTGAAGTGAATGTGTGACGATGGCTGATTTTCTTTCGAAACTCGCGCGCGACGCCGGCCAAAAGGAGCCTCGGATGAGGCGCGGTGCGATCGCAAGGGCTCAACTCAAGGGAGAGACAAGCGTCGCAAAGATAAACGGCGCGGCTGCCAAGGAGCCCGTGAGCAAGCAACCAGAGCTTCCGCCTTCGCCCGATCCGGCTGCACGAGCCGTCGATCTCACGGATGCTGCGCGAACGCTCAAGGGGCTTGGGCTGTTCGATGAAAACTTTTATGCGACGAGCTACCCGGACGTGATCGCCGTCGGCGCCGATCCGTTCGAGCACTTCTTCCTCTATGGCTACAAGGAAGGCCGCAAGCCCAATCCGATCTTCGATCCGATCTGGTACGTCACGACCTATCCCGATGTGAAGGACGTGGATGTGCAGCCGCTACTGCACTATGCATCGATCGGCGAGCCCGAAGGGAGGCGGCCGAGCCCGTATTTCCAGCCTGCCTGGTATCGCGAGAAGTACGGCATACCGGAGAAGGAGAGTCCGCTCGCGCACTATCTGAAAAACCGGATCGGTCCGTTCAGCCCGATTCCGGAATTCGATGCGCACTACTATCTGCAGACCTATCAGGACGTCGCGACCGCAGGCGTCGATCCGTTCGAACACTTCATCTTCCACGGTTACAAGGAAGGACGAAACCCGTCGGCGGAGTTCGATACAAAATTTTACATCCAGCGCTACTTCAAGGGGAAGACCGACCAGAATCCGCTGCTGCACTATCTGGAGCATCGGCACGAGGACGGCATCTATCCGTCGCCGCCGGAAAACGAAGCCACTATCCCGGCCGAGATCAAGCGCTTCACCAAGCCGAGCGCGCAGTTCGAGGAACTGCGTCCCTTGCCCGCAAGTGCCAAGCCGCGTGCAAAGCTCCTGGCCTATTACCTGACCCAGTTTCACGCCTTCCCTGAGAACGACAAATGGTGGGGCACCGGCTTCACCGAATGGACCAACATCGCGCGCGGCGTGCCGCGGTTCAAGGATCACTATCAGCCGCGGATCCCGCGCGATCTCGGCTTCTACTCGCTCGGCGACATCGAAACCATGCGCAAGCAGGCGAGGCTCGCCCAGGCGGCGGGTGTCTACGGCTTTGTGTATTACTACTACTGGTTCAACGGCAAGCGTCTGCTGGAGAGGCCGCTCGAGCAGTTCTTGAAGGCGCGCGACATCAACATGCCGTTCTGCCTGATGTGGGCGAACGAGAACTGGACGCGGCGCTGGGACGGTATGGAAGGCGAGGTCCTAATCTCGCAGGACTATCTCGCCGACGACGACGAGCGCTTGTTGTCGGACTTCAACCGGCACTTCAAGGACAAGCGTTACATCCGCATCCAGGGCCGGCCGCTCCTGATGATCTATCGTCCGCGCCTCATTCCGGACACCGCCAAGGTGATTGCGCGCTGGCGCTCCATTTTCGCGAAGAAGTTCAACGAAGATCCGATCATCATCATGAGCCAGAGCTTTGATGATTACGATCCTGCTCCGAACGGCATGGATGGCGCGATCGAGTTTCCGCCGCATAAGCTCACCAAATATGTCCCGCTGGTCAACTCCGAAGCCAAGATCCTGGACGATACCTACTCAGGCCAGATCTACAGCTACGACGACGTCGCCAAATATTCCATCGAGGAGCCGCGTCCGAATTTTCCGCTGATCAAGACGGTCGTCCCGAGCTGGGACAATGACGCGCGCCGCCAGGGCACGGGTCTGGTGATCCAGGGCTCGACGCCGCAGAAATACGAGGCGTGGCTGGCGACTCTGGTCGAGCAGGCGCAAAAGCACACGTTTTTCGGAGATGCGTTCGTCTGCGTCAATGCCTGGAACGAGTGGTGCGAAGGTGCCTATCTCGAGCCGGATCTGCATTTCGGATCGGCGTACCTGAACGCCACCGCGCGTGCTGCCACCGGCCTGACGCGCGACCTTTCGCTGCCAAAGATTCTGCTGATCGGGCACGATGCGTTCCCGAGCGGCGCGCAGCATTTGTTGCTCAATATCGGCAGGACGTTGCGGAGCGCCTTCAACATTGAGGTCGAGTATCTATTGCTGCAGGGCGGCGCGATGGAGTCCGAATACGCGTCGGTTGCTCCACTCACCGTTCTCAAGCAGGCCTCCGAAATCCCGGCGACCTTGCGGCACTTCCGGGAGAAGGGGTTCACGGCCGCGATCGCCAACACTTCGGCGAGCGGACGCGCCACCAAGTTCCTCGCCGAAATGGGTTTTCGCACCATTTCGCTGGTGCACGAACTGCCGCGGATCCTTCGCGAGAAGAATCTCGAGGACGTTGCACGGATGGCGATCGGCAGCGCACAGCACGTCGTGTTTGCCTCCGAATTCGTCCGCGACAGGCTGATGGAAGCGCTCAAACTCGACGCCGGTGACGGGCGATTCATGATCCGCGCGCAAGGCAGCTACAAGCAGATCGAGCCGGCGCCGGCGGAAGCCGTCTTGGTTCGCAAGGAGCTTGGCATCGCCCCCACCGACAAGATGGTGCTTGGGGTCGGCTATGCCGACCTGCGCAAAGGGTTCGATTTGTTCCTGCAGGTTTGGAACTTGGTTCGGCAACAGCATCCGAACGTCCATTTCTGCTGGGCTGGCGGCATCGATCCCGGCCTGCAGGAATGGTTGGGGCCTGAAATCAAGCGCGCCGAGGCAACCGGCCGTTTCCATCTCGCCGGCTTTCGTTCCGACATGCAGGCGCTCTATTCCGCTTCCGATATCTACGCCCTGACCTCGCGCGAGGATCCATTCCCGACGGTCGCGCTGGAGGCGCTCAGCGTTGGCGTGCCCGTGGTTGCCTTTCAGGACTCCGGCGGTATCCCCGGCTTCCTTCTCAAGGAGAATGTCGGCCGCGTCGTGCCGTATTGCGACGTGCCGGCGATGGCGCAAGCCGTAGAGAACTTCCTGCGTCGGCCGCCATCTGAGCCCGAGCGCAACCGCATGACCGAGATCATCCAGACCAAATTCGCGTTCGCAGACTATGTCCGCGATCTGCTCCGGCTTGCGGTTCCTTCGCTGCCGACCATCTCGGTCGCGGTTCCCAACTACAATTACGCGCATTGTCTCCCGGAGCGGCTCTACACTATCTTCGACCAGAACCATCCGGTCGAGGAGATCATCGTGCTGGACGACTGCTCCTCCGACGACAGCATCTCCGTCATCATGAAGCTCGCCGACGAGCGCCAGCGCGATCTCACACTCGTCATCAACGAGCAGAATTCCGGTTCCGTGTTCGCGCAATGGGCCAAAGCGGCGGAGATGGCGAGGGGCGAGTTCCTCTGGATCGCCGAAGCCGACGATCTCTCCGAGCCCACCTTCCTCTCAAGCCTGCTCGCATTGATGAATGGTGATCCCGACATCGCGTTCGGTTTCAGCGACTCGAAATCCATCGATGCCGACGGCTCCCATCTCTATGCGAGCTACAAACCGTATTACGCCACCATTGAGCCCGGCGCATTGTCGCGGACCGAGGTGTTTGACGGCCGCGATTTCGTGACCCGCTACCTCGGTGTCAAGAACACCATCCTGAACGTCAGTTCGGTACTGTGGCGCCGCGAGGCGTTGTTGCGCGCGCTCGAAGCCTGCCGCGGTGACCTTCGCGACCTTCGCATGGCCGGCGACTGGCGCATCTATCTGGAGGCGCTCGGCACGCGAGGCGCCAAGGTCGCTTACGTCGCCGATCCTCTCAACATCCACCGTCGCCACGCCGCAAGCGTCACGCATTCGCTGAAGGCGCAGAAACATATCGCGGAGATCGATAGCATGCACCGTATCGCCCGCGAGCGATTTGGTTTCGCGGACCGCGAAACCAAATCGCAGGCCGCCTATCTGGAAGAGGTGACTACGCAACTGCTCGGCGCGCCGCTGGAAGCGGAGAAGCCGAAGCGGGCCACGGAAAAGCTGCCCGCCAAGGTAAGTGCCAAGGCGTAGGGATCTGGGAATAACGAGTAGAGGTTGGGGTTATCAATGTTCGTTCCGTCTGCCGTTTCGATGCTCAACTCGCTGAAGATCGATTATGCGACCTTCGAAAACGGGGGACGGGTTGAAATACCTGCCAGACTTTTCAAGCTGTTGCTTCAGATTGCGTTGGCGTCAGCTGACTTCGACGAGGATGGCTATTTGAGAGAGAACCCGGATGTAGCGAAGGCGCTCGGCAGTGGTGAGATTGAGAGCGCTCACATGCATTTTATTGGATTTGGCTATTTTGAGGGGCGGCAGGGCGGCGGTCCCGAAGTTGACGAGGAGTGGTATACGCAGAAATATCCAGACGTCGCCGCTGCCATTCGCGAAGGAAAGATCAAGTCAGCCAAGCAGCATTTTCATTTGATCGGCGGTGCGGAAGGACGAAGTCCGAACCTCGATCAGGAGGAGAATGCAGCACAGTGGAAGAAAGCGCTGCGATCCTGACAAGGCGTCGCAAACGCTTTTCCGAAGTGTGGCAGCCCTGGATTGTCACACATCTGTAATGTCGCCGGGTTGTCAATTTGCATGAAATCACTCCGACTCAATGCCCGATATAACTCGGCCTCCTTGCAGGCTCTCGCTGTGTGCGTTCTTTCGGTGGTGTTGATGAGTTGGCCGGCGTTGGCCGGAGACGACGTCCTGATCGGCGCTCTTCGCTGGGATAACTGGACCTCGAAGAGTCCCGAGGTGAAGGTCCTAGCGCAACCGGAGTGGAAGGATCGCGTTCCCTTTTTTGCGCACTATGACGAGCAGGGGCACCTGACCATCTCGGGTGACATGGACAATGTTCTGACGGCTGAGGTGGCTTATGCCTACTCAGCGGGGATCGACTATTTTGTATTTGGCTTTTATCCAGAGACGGGGTCGTGGGGGCGAAACGTAACTGATTCGTTGGCGCTCAATCGCGCACTCGCAACTTACCTTCGCCTGAAGGATCGGAAGGGCATACGTTTCGCCGTCTCGCTCAATCAAAGCTTTCCGGAACAGGACGTCGCCGACATATCCGAGAGCATCGCGGCGTTCGTCGCCGACAAAGGCTACGTTCGTACTGTAAATGGCAGCGCTCCCTTGTTCGTCTTTACGCAGAATCCGAAGGGATGGGGAGCGGTCTATGGGAGCGATGAAGCCGCGAGGCGGGTCGTTCAGCAGATAAAAAAGCGTGTATACGAGAAGTCGGGAGTAAATCTGCTCTTCATTCTCGAATACCCGGATCCCGCGGTTGCAGCCGAGCAGGCGCGCAATACCGGCATGGATATGGCTAGCGCCTATTCGACTTTCTCGCCACCTCGGCCGGGGGAACATGTGTTTTCGGATTGCGTTGCCAACAACTCGAACCATTGGGGGCGTGCGAGCAATGCGGGATTTCCGTTCGTGCCCAATGTTACGCTTGGATGGGACCCGCGGCCGCGGGACTCAGTTAGAGTTCGTGAGGGCAAGGAGCCGCAGGTCAAATCCTGGTGCGATCCACCTCAAGACAACAATCTGAAACAACTGCTTCAGTCGGCTTTCCATGCTGTCGCAAGTCAACCCGGCCCTTTGCCATTCCGGAGTGTTCTCGTCTATGCTTGGAATGAATTCACTGAGGGCGGGTGGCTTGCTCCAACCTGGAATGGCGGAACGGCGAAGCTCGACGAGTTCCGCAAGGCGACCGGCCGAAATCGGACGATCGATCGCGTAACGATCACTTGGCCCGACGCAGCCAAGAGCGATCGATGTCCTGTGAGAACCGGGGAGCGAGATCGAAAGGAAGTCCTGCAACAATGCTCTCGCAACGTCGAGGTGGGTGAGGTGCCGCGATGGCCATGTCCACCAGGGATGCGTTCGTCGCAAGACCGTGTTCGGGCGCCGACCGGTCTTGAGGCGCTTTACTGGTCCGGACTTTGGATCGAGCGGACGTGTATCGGCGGTTAATGTGCACCGTGACGATCAGTGACAGTCTGAAATTGCGCCTTCGTTCATTCCGTCACGAGTTGGTTGACGGTCCTCTTGGGAGTTATAGGTGAGTTCGCCTCTCAGAAAATGGCACGAACAGATACAATCCAATGCGGCTTCGATCGCGGAGCGCAAGTCGGATTTCAAGATCCTTTTAAAGACAAAAAATGACCGCTGGCTTTTGAAGGAATGGATCGAGCACCATGCACCTATATGCGGCATGGATTCGCTGATCATTTTCGATAACGATTCCAGCGATGAGCACGTGCTTGAAATCTACGAAAGCAGTCATCCTGACCTGCTCATCTACAACTTCTCGGGTCACCACAACAATCTGCACTTTGTTGACAAGAATCCGGAGTTGTATCGGGCTCTGGCGGAGTCCTGTCGCTTTTTCATCTTTCTCGATACCGATGAGTTCCTGCACTGGATAGATGGCAGTGGCCACTACGATACCAATATAGCCGATCGTCTCTCCAGGCAGCTCGGAGAGGCGGAAGGAGATTTCCTTTGTGGCACCTGGCTCCCGAACGTCGCCTGGGATGCAACCAGATATTGGATCGGCGAGGACAACAAGATCTTGCTTGATGGCGTGAAGTGGGGGAAGCCGCTACTCAAGGCATCGTCGCTGAGAAACGCATTCATCAACCATAACATTCAGGCGCGCGAATGCGGTCTCTTGCCGGCGCGGTGCGGCTCGCTCGTGGTGCAACATCGCAACCGCGTTCACCGTGAGCAGAGATTGATGTCGAATATCAACAAGCTCCGGCAGCGCCGTGTGATCGTCGAGCTCGATGAAAGTGTCGAGCGCATACACGACCGAATTTCGCAAGCAACGGATCCGAACATCGTTCTCTATTTGAGGGAAATACTCGAATTGAGAAATGCGGACGGGGCTGGCAAGAGCTACGTGCGCGGGTTTGTCAAGTTCGGTCCGGATGGCCGGCTGGAATTTCCCGGCAGCAGCGAAAAGGAGATGCTTCTCTCGTTTGTTAACTCACCGGCGGACATCATCGCGCTTGGCCTGGCACAGCACTCATCCTCCTGATCGCTGGTTGGTTGGGAACTTCTGTATGTTATATATGTTATATGTCTGACCGGACGGGAGGAACTTAACGTCGCAGTAGCGCCACGGACTGGTTGAATTCGACGTCCGGCGTCCATGAGCTGCTCGGCACCGTGTCATTCAGTGAACCAGTAGAGAAAAACAATGTCCGATAGATCGAGCCTGGACGTTTCCGCTGAGAAAATAGGTCACGCCTGGAAGGAGAGTGCCTACTACGACGATGCAGAGCGTTGGACCAAGACGATTTTTTGGAATCCTGAGACGATTTTTTCGAAGCTGTTTTCTCGTCTCGATCTTACTACGGTAATTGAACTGGCTTGCGGTCGCGGTCGGCATGCGGAGCAAATCGCGTCTCAATGCGGTTCGCTGCTCGTTGTCGACATACATGAAGAGAATATCGAGTTTTGCAAGAGCCGATTGGCGCATCATCGGAATGTCTCTTATCTCAAGAACAACGGCTACGAGTTTAGCGGCGTTCCGAATAATTCGATGACAGCGATCTATTGCTATGACGCAATGGTGCATTTTAGCCCTGATCTCGTTGAGAACTACCTCAAGGAAACGGCACGTGTTCTTGCGCCAGGGGGGATGGCTCTCTATCACCACTCCAACTACGACGCACCGAACACCACCAGCTATGGGGCAAATCCTCACGCGCGTAACCATATGACGTTTGATCTGTTTTCGGAGTATGCGCGCAACGCCGGCCTTTTGATCGAAGAGAGCCACCCCATCAAATGGGCTCGGCTCGACGATTTGGACCGGGTGACCCTGCTAAGGCTTAGAGCGCTTTCGAGCGAAGTCGATGCCGGGTCGCGTGAGGCGTCTGAACAGAAGTCCAGAGCTTCGGCTCTGATTCAATCAGAACCGAACATGCTGTAGGCCGAGCCGGTCACTGCGGGTCGAGGCGATGCCTCTGGAGTAGCTGCTGGGCTCGTTCGCTGTCGAGTTGAAGCGGCCTTTGAAAGACCGACATGTTGTTCGCTCGGGCGACTTCCCGGGCGATCTGCCTGACTACATGGTATTGGGGTCGACTGGCAAAATCGTGTATCGCGATGAACGTCCCCGGCGGCGAGTGAAGAAGGCATTGCGTAAAGCAAGCGACCCGGAACCGGCCATCGATGAAGTAGAGGTCAGCGTTGCGACTTTCGGGCCTTTGCCAGATGCTCTCGTGATACTGGGGCCATGAGCTCTCTCGTTCCCGGTCTGCCGGAAACCCCCACTCTCGAAGCTTGCCGATGTCGATGTAAACCAAATCAGGTTTTGTAGGGCAATCCTTCGTTGCATTGGCGACGTTGGCAAGCCACTCCTGAGATGAGTCAATCGAAATGACCCACTCTTTTCTCATCTGGGAAGCCAGCCACGTGCTGCCGCCTGATCCAAACTCCAGATACCGGTCGGACAGATTCAGAAAGCTCTTGAACAGGCTCTGTTCGTGACTATCCATCGCAAGTTGCATTGTATGTCCCGTTGCTCCATGCGAGCCCGATCAATAGGATCGCTGGAATGGAGTTCTACGATTCAGTGTGCTGTTGCCGACAGGCTCAACCCGACCCGCTTGGCTTGATATCCCCGCTCCAAAATCCCGCGCCACCAGGGTTGCTGGTCGATGTACCAGTGCACGGTCTTGGCGATGCCGGTCTCGAAATTCTCTTCCGCGCGCCAGCCGAGATCACGTTCCAGCTTGGAAGCATCGATGGCATAGCGGCGGTCGTGGCCGGGGCGATCGGCGACGAAGGTGATCAGGTCGCGGCGGGCACCTTGTGCGCGCGGTGCGATCTCGTCGAGGAGATCGCAGATGGTTTCGACCACATGCAGGTTGCTGCGCTCGTTGCGGCCGCCGACATTGTAGGTCTCGCCGACGGCGCCGTGCTCGAGCACCAGCGTCAGCGCCTTCGCGTGGTCCTCGACATAGAGCCAGTCGCGGATGTTCTTTCCGTCGCCATAGACGGGCAGGGGCTCGCCGGCCAGGCCCTTGATGATCATGTGCGGGATCAGCTTTTCCGGAAAGTGATAGGGGCCGTAATTGTTCGAGCAGTTGGTGACCAGCGTCGGCAAATCGTAGGTCTCGCGCCAGGCGCGCACCAGATGGTCGGAGGA
>NZ_JCAMOT010000026.1:15000-124814 GCF_059512425.1 Bradyrhizobium sp. Leo78 | reverse complement strand
GCCACCACAAACCGCATCCGTTCATCCACAGCACAGGTCTCCATCCAACCCATCGGCAAGCTCCTCCTTGCCGATCAGTTGACCTGTTACCCATGTCGCCGGTCTATTCTGTTACCTATGTAGCCGGTTAGGACCGATCCGACCTCTCCCCGATGGGGAGAGGTGAGGCACTTCCAGCGTGGCGCCAACTCGACCTGATCTCATCACGCCTAAAGCGACAGCGCAGTCGCCCGTGGATAGCGCCACCTGATCGGTGATCCGTGACGCATGCCGGGCCGGCGCTGCGGCCAACGAGGTCATGCGCGGCCTCGCGCCGCGCATGCACGCTTCGCCTCGGTTGGCCAAGACATGGATGGCCGGGTCAAGCCCGGCCATGACGAAGCCGCGAGGGTCTGGCGCGGTCTCCGGTCATGTTGCCATATAATCGAACGCCACCGTGCCGAGCCCGAGCGTCAGGTCCGCCTTGAAATGCAGGGCGGAGACGACCTCGCGGACCGGAAGCCGCGCGACGTCGCAGAGCGCGTGCGGGAACAGGCCGAGAGCGGCAGGGCCGGTCCAGGCTTCCTTCAGCGTGATCTCTTCGAGATGGAAGCGCACGAGCTCGCAGATGCGCGGGCTGCCGTCGACATGCGGGATGATCTTCAGGATGAAGTTCGGCGCGTTCATGCCACTCAGCACGGCGTCATGATCGACCGGACGGTGCTTGTAGCCCATCGTGGCGGAAGCGCAGAGCACCGAGCCGTAGTGCAGCGTGCCGACCAGCACGTCGCTCTCGACCTCGATCTTTGGCCTCGCGAGCTTCTTCGGAAATCCCCAGAGCTCGCGCCCGCCGGCGATCGGCCCTTCGTCGTCCAGATACATCGCGTGGGTGTAAGCCCCCTCCTCCCCTTTGAAGCGAACCGGGATCACTTGGCCGGTCTCGGTGTAGTCGCCAAAGCCGGTGGAGTCGGGCATCCGGATGAATTCGTATTTCACCACGGGCTCGGCGACCTCGAGCGGCTCGGGCACCACGGCGGCGAGCGCTTCGGGATCGGTCCTGTAGGTGATGACGAAATATTCTCGGTTGAAGAAGCGATAGGGCCCCGGCGGAAACGCGGGGCTGGTGAGCGGCATCGAATAGGCACTTCGCCTGACATCGTCGATCTTCATCTGCTGGCCCCAAAGGTTGTTGGCGTGTCGTTGGCAGACCGCGATTATGCGGCGACAGAGCGACGCAGGCGAGACCGTAAATTCGGCAGGATCCGTTCAGGCCGATCCGGGGGAATGAGAGGACATCACTTTTTCTGGACCGGCGGAGCGGTCTTTTCCGCAGGCGCCGGTGGCAGCGCGGGTTGCGCGCCGATCTTCTGCGCGTCAGGGTCGGGACGTGCGGGCTCGGGCGCCGGCGTGGTCGGCCGCTCGCCTCCTGGCTTTGATTCGGCTGGCTTCGTCTGCGGCTCGGGCGGGGAAGACTGCACTGGCGGCGTCGCCTGCGCCACCTCCTCGGATTGACGCGCTGCGATCTCCACCAGCGAAGCGACGGAAATCACAAGTCCGCCCACAAACAGGGCGGATGCGATCAGAATATCCTTCCGGTAGCTGCGCTGCCTGTCGGTCGCCATCTCGTTCTACCCGCGTCATTGTCTGCGGGTTCAACGATTCCAGCGAGACCTGGTTCCGCGCACGGGGCAACGGGAACTGTACCGACCTGGGGCGCGGGTGGCCCGAGCCACCGGACCCGGAAAAGAACGGCCTATTTTCCGAGCGACGGCGGCGGTGTTGCATCCGTGCGCGTGGGCAATATGGGATATTCGATCCTTGGCAATTGCCCGGTCAGCGAATTCAGGAACGCCACGATATCGTTCTCTTCCTTGTCAGTTAGCTTGGCACCAAGCTGAACTTCGCCCATCACGCCGACGGCTTGCTTCAAGCTCCAGACCTGGCCCGAGTGAAAGTACGGTGCTCGCAGGGCGACGTTGCGGAGAGGCGCGGCGCGAAACACGTACTCGTCACTCGCCGTCTTGGTGACCGCGAACCGGCCTTTGTCGCCGCTGGGCAACACGTCCGAACCCGGCTTTTCGATCACGCCGAACGGGAAGTAGTCCTGGCCGCCGATGTTGATGCCGTTGTGACAGGACGAGCACCCCTTGTCCATGAACAGCTTCAATCCCGCCTTCTGCTGCGCGCCGAGGGCGTTGGCATCCCCTTCAAGGTACTGATCGAAGGCCGCGGCCGGCGTAATCAGAGTCGCCTCAAACGCCTCGATCGCCTTGGCAAAGTTGTCGAAGGTAACTGGGGATGCTTCGTTGGGGAACGCCTTCCTGAACATCGCGACATAGTCGGGCATGGACGTCAGCGTCCTGATCACGTGATCCGGTGTCGCGTTCATTTCGACGCTCGCCTGCACAGGACCCTTCGCCTGCGCCTTGAGGTCTGCCGCGCGTCCGTCCCAGAACTGCGCCACATTGAACACCGCGTTATAGACCGTTGGCGCCCGGCGCGGACCCTTTTGCCAGCCGTGACCGACGGAGGTCGGACCGGCGTCGACGCCGCCGGTGCCAACGTTATGGCAGGTGTTACAACTGATGATCTCGCTTGCCGACAGGCGCGGATCAAAGAACAGCATCTTGCCGAGCTCGATCTTGTCGCGCGTGACGGCGTTGTTTTTGACAGCGGGGAGCACCGAAGGGATTGGTGTGAAGAGCTGCTTGGCAGCCTTCATGAGATCGTCATCAGCGACAGCTTGTGAAGAGGCCAGCATCGCAACAGCGACAGATAAGAACTTGCGCATAGTATCGAGCTCCCAACCACGACCAATGTTGGAATAGGTCCAAATGCACTCGCTCCTCATTGATCGGGATCAAACGGCCCGCTTCAGGTCGAAACCTGCAATGCTGCCGCTGTTCGCGGACGCTATTGCATGCTGTCGATCGACCGACCTACGCAACCAACTGATCACAAGGGCCGGGGATCGCTGAGATCCACGACATTGTCCGCGTCGCCAAGGACGGATCTTCGGTGCGTGATGGCCAGCACCGTGACATAGCGAACCAGGGTACGAACGTGGTTCATGATGTCCCGCTCGGTCGCGTCATCGAGCGCAGAGCTCGCCTCGTCGAGGAAAAGAACGCTCGGATTGCCATACAAAGCGCGGGCGATCGCGATGCGCTGGCGCTCCCCGCCCGACAGCTTCAGGCCACGTTCGCCGACCTTGGTCTCGAAGCCCTCCGGGAGCGCATCGATGAAAGACAGGATAGCCGCTTTTTCTGAGACGTCGCGAAGCCGGGCCTCATCGCGAGGGCGACCTAGAATGATGTTGTCTGCAAGGCTTTCGTTCAGCAGCGCGACGTCCTGGGGCACGACCGCTATGGCGCGGTACCAGTCGGCGCGCGCGATGCGCAGGAGGTCGATGTCGTCGACCAGAATGCGACCTGAATGAGGCTCGATGGATTTCAGCGCGAGCTTGAAGATGGTCGACTTTCCAGAGCCGGTCTCGCCTACGATAAACGTGATGGAGCCGCGGCTTGCCGTGAAGCTGATGCCATCGACCCCACGACCATTGCCGTAATCGTACCTGATATCGTCGAAGGTGATGCGTCCCTCTCGGGGGACAAAGGTCTCTGCATGCGGCGATTCATTCACTTCCGGAGCCCGCCACATGTCCGCGAGCGGAATGAGTTGCGCTCGGGAACGCGCGAAAACGTCCATCGTCTGGGCGATCATCTCGAACGGCAGGTTGAGCTGGAGCAACAGGGCGTTGAACAGCACGATATCGCCGACCGTCATCGCTCCGGCCTGATGGCGGGGCAGCAACAGCAGGAAATTGACGGCGAATTGGATCGAGAGACCCAGGCCCAGCAGGGCCGACGAGCCGGCGCGACGGAATGTGTAAGCCCGCCAGCCATCCTTTACCGCGCGAGCCTTCTCGGTGAAGCGGCGGCTCATCCACGCATGACTGCCGAGATGACGCAACGTCTCCATCGCGTTCATCGCGTTGCCGACGAATCGAGCATTTTCCTGCGCAGCCGAGACGGCAGCGTCGAGAAGGGTCTGCGATCGACGCGTCGAGACGAATGTCATCCCGATCACGGCGGCGCCGTAGGCGGCGACGATCGCCACAACCTCGATGCTCAAGAGGGTGACGAGCGTGAGCGCGATCTGCGTTGCGCCCGGAATGAACACGATCAGCGCGATGTGCATGATCGTCGTCAGCGCGCCACGCCCCTGGGCGCCGGCAGTCTGGATCTCGGCCGGGTTATGCTCGACGAAGAAGTCGGATCTTTTCCTCAAAATGCGTTCGAAGAACCGCGTGCTCACGATGAAGCCGAGGTTTTCGGCCGTCATCACCGACAGGTGTTGCACCGCGCGCTGCAGCGCCGAGGCAACGCCCACCAGCGCGGCGTAGAGCAGGAACGCCCACAGAAGGTCCGAGACAACAGTCTCTTTGGTCAGCCGGTCCACAAGGCGCGAGAACAGGTACGGCGCAGCGATGCCGCTGGCGCTCGACAGGAAGACGACCGCCGCCACCAGCGACAGCGCCCGCCAGTCGGATTTCCAGTAGGCATGGAAGATTTCGGCGATAGGGGCGTTGCTCGCGGGCTTGGTCATAAGTTTCTGATTTGCAGCGATTCACGCAAATTGCGGTTGGCCAATTCTGTCTCAGAGGCCATGACCGATCAACGATAGCGGCGACGGCTTTAGGAAAAAACGTAAACCCTCTACTCAATGGGAGCATGGTCGGGTACCCCAGTCCGCACTGAACACCCGCGAACGGTGTGAAGCTGCTCACATTGCTCGTGGGAGTTTCCTGCTAAATTGACGATGATCCATCCGATGCCGGAGGGCACGGCCATGCAAAGCACAGCTTGTTTGGAATGGATACAGCGTTGGCGTAAGCGGGGATCGCTTGTTGCTTTTGTGGCCTGCTGCAGCATCTGCCTGATCTCGGCCTCTGCCACGTGCGCTGCCCAGGCAACCTTCAAACCCGCCGATCAGCCTAACGGCACGCCATCGGAAGACCTGGCAGCAACCGCTGTCTTCATTGTCGACGCAAAAAAGTGCGAGAGGATGGCTTCCGACGCCTGGTCGGAACCTGAGGTATGGGCATGGCAACAAATCTGCCGGCATCTCAACGTCGATTTCGACGAGAAGGAAGCGAACGACTACGCGGACAGACAGGAGAAAAATTCACCCAAGCGCGATGCGGTGTACCGGCAGAAGCTTGAAGCTCTTCGAACGGAGAACAATAAGAACCCCGAGAAGCTGGCCACCGACGAATCGCGAACGCTGAGCGGCAAATTTCTGGCAATGATTTTCGGCGACCCTGAATTGAGGCGTCACACCTGGAACGTACCGCTCAGGTTGTTTGGGTTCAGTACCGACCGACTTGTTATCGACACCGCGGCGCTGAAATCGCTGGACATACGAAACGCATATGTCGAGAGGCTCGCAATCCAGAATACGACCATTGATGGCGATCTCAGGTTGGAGAACTCCCACTTGGCAAGCATCAAGATGCAATTGGTGGCGGCCAAGCATTTCCTGCTGAACAAGGTATCGGTTACCGCGAAGAAGGTCGGACCGGGCCATGCGGTTCCCGATCCGCCGCCATTGGATGTAGAGAAGCCGGATGGAGCACTGACGATTCATACGGCCCGGATCGACGACCGGATATCGATCCTGGAAGGGTCCTACGACGCGATCGACTTGAAGCGCGTGAAAGTTGGCGACCTGTTCATCCTTCAGCCTGACTGGAACCGCTCCAGGGACACCGATAGACCAGAGCTGAGCATCACCGAGTCCGTGGACCACGGGGTCTTCACCATTCAGACCAGCCCTACGGGGGCATCGCCTCAGCAGATCAAGCTCGACCAGTTCATCTTCGCCAATGCCTATTTCGGTCCGGACCCGATGCCGGTCATCCGCGCCATGGATGCATAGGCCGAAATCCGCACTCACGGTCGTCCCGACCTGGAACCGTATACGCTGATCGCCAAGTCATACGCGCAACGCGGCGAAACCCATAACTCAGACAAGATCCTGATTGCCAAGAACAACCAAGACTGGCACTGGGCGGACTTGGTATCGCTGGATTTTGTTGGCCTCACTTTCACATGGCTTGTCGCCGATTACGGCTTCCATCCGGAAGTGGGTTTCTTGTGGATCGCCGGATTCGTGCTGCTTGGCTGGGGGATCTTCTGGCACGCCTCCACTCGTCTGGCTGCAGGCTCGTACCAACCGAAGAGTCCTTTCCTGTTAGCTCTGGATTCAGTGATCCCGGGCATCCACTTGGACAAGAACCACCAAGATGTGCGCTATAATGGGTGGCCTCAGGGCATGCTCTATCTGCTCCGGATCCTTGGCGCCGTGCTGGTCTTCGTTGCCTTCAGCTATCTGCAGAAGAAGGTGCTAGGCTGACCGCGGGAAGTCGCTTCTTCCGTTCAAATCCACATCGTACATGCCTGCTTCGTTGGTGGCATGGAAGCACAGCCGTAGCCAAGTGAGACGCGCGCCTGCAGGTATCGAAGCGCGATTGTTTAGTTGAATTCTCGTGGATGACGGCAGCTTCCAAAGAACGAACGAAAGTCGAAGGTCAGACGCAATCGCTGTGGTCACATCGCGCCGTGCGCGGAGTTGTGTGCAGCCTTTCGCTTCTCAATCTGCGTGAAAAGCTAGATGGAATCTAAGCCCGCCGCATTGTGACCGCACCACGACCTCCTGTAGGTCGCGATCCCGGTAGCCGACAGAAGTCGGCTGGGGATTTTTGGGGCGACTGATCTGATGACGTGCGGGACTACACTTCACAAGAAAACCCTTCTGGCTGCAGCGAGCGCACTTGCGTTGCTGATTGATGGCGGAGACACAGCCGTTGCGCAGACGTCGCACGAGCTGCCGGCCGTGCAGGTGCATGCGCCAACGCCGCGCGCGGCGCGTCGTGTCGCACCGCGCCAAAATGCCGCAACTGCGCCGCGTGCGGCGGCTCCGCGCCCTGTCGAGCCTCGTGCGCGGACGACACCGCCGACCGGCATAATCGGCAGCCTGCCGCCATCTTATGCGGGCGGGCAGGTGGCTTCGGGCAGCCAGGTCGGCATGCTCGGCAATCGCAACGTGATGGACACGCCGTTCAACCAGACCAGCTACACCGCGCAGACAATCCAGGATCAGCAGGCGCGAAAGCTCGATGACGTGCTCGCCAACGATCCGTCGATCCGTTCCAACGTGCCGCGCGCCTACGGCTTCGACTTTGTGTCGATCCGCGGCTTCAATGTGCCGAGTTCGGCCTACGGCATCAACGGACTGTACGGCATCGCATCGGCTTTCTCGTTCTCGTCGCTGGCCGCGATCGAACGCGTCGAGGTGCTGAAGGGGCCGGGCGCGCTGCTGAGCGGCATGCCGCCGGACGGCGGCGTCGGCGGCAGCATCAATCTCGTTACCAAGCGCGCTGGCGATGATCCGATCGCGCAGCTCACCAACACCTATGCCTCGCGCTCGCAGTTCGGCACGCATTTCGACGTCGGTCGCCGGTTCGGCGAAGCGAGCGAATTCGGCGTCCGGTTCAACGGCAGCTATCGCAACGGCGATACCGAACTCGCCAACCAGAGCCAGGAGCTCGGGACCGCAGCGCTAGGCCTCGACTACCGCGGCGAGCGCGTCCGCCTATCCGCGGATGTCGGTTACGAGAAGAACAACGTCGACGCCATGACGCGCTTCGTGGTGTTAGGTCCGACGCTGACCGGCGTGCCGGTGCCGCCGGATGCACGCGCGAGCTTCATGCCAAGCTGGGGCTATTGGAACGGCGAAGGCAAATTCGGCCTCGTGCAGGGTGAGGTCGACATCACCGAGAACCTGACGGCCTATGCCCAGGCCGGCGTGGTGAAGGGCGAGACCAAGTATCTTTATTCGGATATCAGGGTCACCAACCTCAACGGCAATTTCGACGGTTCGCCACGACTGAACAGCCAGACCCGCGACCAGGCGGCGGTGCAGGCGGGCTTCCGTGCCTCGGTGGATACCGGGCCAATCCATCACGCGATCAATTTCAACGCGACGGGATCCGAAGGTGACGTCGGCATCATCAACACGACGGGCACGGCCTTCACGTCCAATCTCTATAGCCCGCGTCCGAGCCCGACGCCGCTGATCTCGGTGGGAGCACCGCCGAAAATCTCGGATACGCATCTGTCGAGCTTCGGCATTGCCGACATCATGTCGGTGGCAAACGGTCGCGTCCAGTTCACCGCGGGCGTGCGCCAGCAATATGTCGAGAGCCGCTCGTTCAGTGCAACGACCGGGCTGCAGACGTCCGGCTATGACACTTCGGCGACGACGCCGGCCTATGCGGTGGTGATCAAGCCGCTGGAGAACGTCTCCATCTATGCCAACTACATCGAAGGGCTCGAGGCCGGCACCGTGGTCGGCGCTCAGTATGCCAATGCCGGCCAGGTCCTGCCACCCTATCGGACCCGGCAATATGAAGTCGGCGCCAAGGTCGATTGGGGCCGGATAACGACGACCGTCAGCGCCTTCGACATCAACCGGCCGCTGCAGCTCGTCGATTTCGTCACCAACACGCTGACGCAATCCGGCGAGAGCCGCAACCGCGGCGTCGAGCTGAATGTCTTCGGTGAGGTCACGCCAGGCGTGCGGCTGCTGGGCGGCGTGATGTTCATCGATGCGCGTCAGGACAAGACCGAGCGCGGGCAGTTTGACGGCTACCGGACTTTCAGCGTGCCCGACACACAGCTCAATCTCGGCGGTGAGTGGGACGTGCCGTTCCTGCACGGCCTGACGCTGACGGGACGCGCGATCTATACCGGCAGCTTCTTCGCCGATCAGGCCAATACGCTGCTGGTCTCGGACTGGGCACGCTACGACGCGGGTGCGCGCTACACCTTTACGGCGCCGTGGAACAACAAGCCGGTGGTGGTGCGCTTCCAGGTCGAGAACCTGTTCGACAAGAACTACTGGCAGGGCGCGAACACCAACAGATACGTCTATCTCGGTGCGCCCAGAACCTATCTGGTCTCGACAACTTTCAACTTCTAGCGATGGCTGAACCAAATCATGTCTACGGAAAGCAGCTTGCCGTTGGTGCTCTGCTGATCGTCTTGCCCATGCTGTCTCATTGGGGAGCCGCGAGCGCGCAGACCGTCAACTCGTTCGAGGGCGACCGCGGACCAGGTCAGGCGGTGTGCAAATCGAACGGGGGGCCGATCCATTGTGATCGGGCGGAGATGGACGTTGCCGCGAGCGGCAAGCAGATCGTGCAGGTCACCTGGCAGAACATCAACGTGTATGACACTACGGGCAAGCTGTTGAAATCCACGCCGCTGGCCGCACTGATCCGCAGCGCCGGGCTCGACCCGAACCCGGCGAAAGGCGGCGGACCGTTCGAGCCGCATATCGTCTACAACGAGTTCATCGAGCGCTGGATCATCACCGTGACCTGCGCCAACGACTGCACGCTTGTGAGCGCCAGCGCCGACGCGACGGATTCGTGGGGCGGCACCTACCTGTCCTGCCTGCAGGGCGGCCCCTGCCTCGACCGCAATCCCGGCATCAAGCTGGGCTACGACAAGAACGGTGTGTACATCTGCGGAGGCCACGCTGGCGACGACAATCCGAGCACGGTGCCGGGCGTGTCCTACGACTGCTTTGCAGTACCGCCGGATGAGATCAAGGCGATCGCGCAAGGCACAGCGCCAGCCCATATCAACCGTGGCCACAACCTGCCGCTCGACATCGTCCCTGCGGTTGACCACGATCGATCGAAGGCACCATCGGCTCCGGCGTTCTTTGCCAACAAGAGCTGCGACCACGCGGCGCAATACTCCTGCCAGCGCTCGACCAATTTCTCGTTTCACTGGATCGTGAACACCTTCAGGTGGAATGGCGCCACCGGCACCTACAATGCCGGCGGCGCCCAGCAGGTGATCAAGACCGATATCGGCTCGAAGGAGAACAAGTGGCTCTACAACACGCCGTGCTGCGGCCAGACCATGTCGATCCCGCAGGCCGACAGCGACGTCACCCTTCGCGCCGCAACCAGCCACCGCCTGATGAATGTCGTCCAGCACGGCTCGCACCTGTATGGCGTCCTCGGGTCCGGGCCATGCACTGACTCCTGCGGGGCACAGGGCGCTGATGCCAACAATTTGCTGATCTGGGTGGACCTCGATTGCTCGCAGCCGGCCGCCTGCGTGGTCAGCCAGACGGCAAAGATTGCCAGCCCTGACAATCACCTGGAGTTTGGCACGATTGGCGTGGACGATGCGGGGAACCTGGGCATCGTCGGCACGTCCTCAAGCGCGCGCGCAAACCTGTCGGTCCTGCTCTGGACCCGCCGCCACGACGATCCGGCCAACACGTTCACCGGCCCGACGACGATCGTCGCGGGCACGCATCCCTACACCTGCCCGAATGAGAGGAACGTGAGCCCGATGGGGAATTCGGTCGGCATCCTGACCGCGCTCGACCCGGTGGACCGCAAGACATTGTGGGCGACCCAGCAGTGGGCCAATGATGCCACTCCCTGCGTCTGGAACACACGCATCGTCGGCTACAAGGTCGCGCCGGAGAAGCGCTGACGACCGAGGCCCCCATCGGCTGTGTTGACTTTCCAGATGGCGTGGCGCACCCCGCCACCTAGCGCTGCGGCTCCCATTGGAACTTTCTCCCGCGCGGCCGTTTTTAGTGGTCCGGCGTGGTGGGTTAGTGCGCATGGCACTAAGTGCACCTCGCCTCCGTCTCTGGGAAGGAGCTTTCCCGCGATGGAGCATGAGACCAGGATTGAAAATCGACTGCTGGCCGCGCTGCCGCAAGCGGACTTGGATTTGCTTGCGCCACATTTCCGGAACGTGTCGCTCAAACGCGACGCCGTCCTGGCGCGATCGGGCGATCTGATTGAACAGATCTATTTCCCTTCCAGCGGGCTGGTCGCGCACGTTATGGACATGCCGAACGGACAAACGGTCACCACCGCGATCGTCGGCAAAGAGGGCGCGGTAAACATCCTCACGGCGCTCGGGCCGGCCCGCTCGCCGATGACGATGGTGGTTCGGATCGCCGGAACTGCTTTGCAGCTCTCTCCGGCACGCTTCCATGCGGCGCTCGAGCACAGCCACGCCCTCAAGGCCGCCGTCAATAGGCTCAACAGGGCCCTGATAGTGCAGCTCCAGCATGTTGCGGCTTGCAATGCGCTGCACTCAGTCGAAGCCCGGTTGGCCCATTGGCTGCTGCACATCCACGACCGGACCGAAAGCGACATGCTGCCGCTTACGCAGGAGACGCTTTCGGAGTTGCTGGGCGTGCGACGAACGACGGTGACCCATGTCGTATCCAAGCTCCGCGCGTCGGGAGCGATCAGGTCCAATCGGCGAAGCTCGATCGAAATCGACAGGCCGCGGCTCGAAGCAGCGGCATGCGACTGCTACCAGATCATGCGCAGCAGGATCGAGCGTATCGTTTCGACAAACGGGATGACGCCGCGCGGTCACTCCTGGCCAGTGCATGAAAGGCCGCGCGCGCACACCCCGCTACCGACCGCCGAGAACGGAGCGCAGCACCGCGCACACGCCCACGGAGCGGCCGCTCACCGTGCAAGGCACCGTTGAAGAACGGTTAGCTAGTGGCCAGCCTTAGCACACGCTCCTCACTCTTTCGTCCGTCTCGTAGACCCACGCTTCCTTGGCAAACCATTCATGGTTGGTCTGGCAGATCGAGCAATAGGTGCGCGCGAAGAACACCGTACTGCATCGAAACTTCTCGCGATCGGCTTTCATGCCCGTAGGCATCGCGCGTCCCGTCTGCGGGCATTTGATCATGACGATACCCATCTTGGTCCTCCCTCAATGTCCCGAGTTGCTGCATCAGCAGCATTCCGCGGGCCATCGGCTGGACTTCGCCTCTTCTCGCGGGAGGCGCTTTTCGTCCAGCCGATTCTCCGTGGCGCTTAACAGACGTTCGATCTAGGGACCCGTCCGCAGCACCCTGGCAAGACTCTTCCTGATAGGCTCGGCAGTCTCCTTCGCCACTTCCTGAGTAAGCTCCCACAGTTCCTTGTTCTGAGCAGAGGTGACCTCAAAATTCTTGCGGCCATGCGTGGCCGATAGCTGGATGATCTCCGGCAGCGACTTCGTCCCCATCAGATGTGTGAGAAATTCAAGAGCGGAGCTGGTGTTCGCGCCCGAGATCTCGATCAACTTGGCCACGTAGTCGGCGGCGCCTTTCGCGTTGGTCGAGCAGGCTTCCTTGAGGATGTCGGCGATCTCGCCAGAAGCGGCCTTCATCTTTTCGCAATTTTCCTTCGCCCGCAGCATGCTTTGCTCGGCGATGTTCTGATACACTCCCGGTATCGCGAACAGCGGCATGTCGAATCCGCGTTTCGTGTCAGCACCGGCAGTCGGATTGGCATTCATTTCATTCGAGTATGCATCATTCACGGGTTGTAATCCTTTCAAGCGAGACTGGAACCAGCGGCAGTTCGATACGCAATCCCGGCTCTCTCGAAGCGAGCGTGCCACGAACGAGCCGGGAAGGATTTCCCAGATGTCGGACCGGAACGGAGTTGTCGCGCCGTGCCCCCATCTACCGGACTATGCTCGACGAGCGCCGAGACTTCGGTTCGCTTTCTGACTCTCGAAACGTTTTTCGTAGGTAGCGACCGCCTCGCTCCGTAGGTCCATACGGCGCAAGTCTCCGGCGTATGAAGCGAGCCGCCTGACGGGGATTGTGTTCACGGCAAAAGAGCGGCCGAGCAACCAGCCGCTCCCTCCTTTTTTTGCGCCGGGTGACCCGGTGGTACGCAATCGCTGCTACCGCCCCGAGCCCATCGCGCTTGTCCTCAGCGACTGACAGGTGCAGCCTAACCCAGGACCAATGTCCTTACTCGGGCATCCAATGATTGGATTCACACAGCCGCCGTGCGACGCCGGGGTCATCGAGGCGACACCGGCTTTTGACGCTGCCCTGTCACAGAGACGCAAGTGGCTGACGCTGGCCGCAGCCGTCATTGGGTCCAGCATGGCTCTCCTCGACGGTTCTGTCGTGAACATCGCGTTACCCGCAATCCAACAGGCGCTGAATGCAGATGCGGCTGCGACACAGTGGATCGTCAACGCCTACCTGCTGCTGCTTGGTGCGCTCGTGCTGATCGGAGGTTCGGCGGCCGATCTCTACGGCCGACGCCGGATTTTTGTTATCGGCATCGCGGTCTTCACCGCCGCCTCCATCGTCTGCGGGCTCTCACCGAATATCATGGTGCTTATCGTCAGCCGTGCGGTTCAAGGTCTTGGCGCCGCGCTGTTAACGCCGGCCAGTCTGGCGATGTTAGGAGCGACCTTCGGCAAGGATGAACGGATCCGGGCAATCGGGATATGGGCGGGCGCAGGTGCACTGATGATGGCGGCCGGTCCGATGTTGGGCGGCTGGCTGGTCGACCAGGTATCGTGGCGGGCGATCTTTCTCCTCAATGTCCCGCTCGCCATTGCCGCGGCCGGACTTGCGCTTCGCTTCGGCTGCGAAAGCAGCGATCCCCGGGCGAAGCAACTCGACTGGAGCGGCGCCGCCTCAGTCGCGATTGGCCTTGCTGCGATGACATGGTCCCTCAGCGCCATTCCGGCGTCGGGATTTCGCGACAAGACAGTGCTGGTTGCCCTGGGAGTGGGAGCCGCTTTCCTGGCTTCGTTCGTCGTGATTGAAGCCCGTCTCCATGAGCGGGCGATGATGCCGTTGTCGCTCTATCAATCTCGCGATTTTTCAGCAACGAATGCGTTGACGCTGTTGCTCTACTTCGCGCTCGGAGGTGCGCTCTATTATCTGCCGTTCGGCCTGATCCGCGTCGGCGGCTACTCGGCGACCCAGGCCGGCGCGGCGTTGCTGCCTTTTGCCCTGATCATGGGATTCGGGGCGTCATTCGCCGGGACCATTGCTGACCGTTGGGGGCCGCGGCTGTTGCTCACTGTCGGGCCCATCGTCGCAGCCTGCGGATTTACGATACTTGCCTTTGTCGATCTCAGGCAGCCTTACTGGATTAGCGTATTTCCGTCGATGGTCCTGCTGGGCGTGGGGATGTCGATCACGGTTCCACCGCTGACGTCGACTGTGATGGCAACCGCCGGCGAAGCCCACGCCGGGATTGCTTCGGGCATCAACAACGCGGTCGCTCGCGTTGGCGGCCTGCTCGCGGTTGCGGCACTCGGGGTGGTGTTCTTTGCAAACTTCTTGCATGATCTTGCCGGAGCAACGCCCGCGCAAGCCAACGAGGCCCTGAATGCCGTGATGTCCGGACAGGCGGACGCTCATGCAGGGGCAATAGCCGCATTCGAGCGGGCGCTGAGCACGATCATGCTGGTGCCCGCAAGCTGCGCCGCACTTGCCGGCCTCGCCGGTTGGGTGTGGATCGCGCCGCGCCCCAAGCGTGCAGGCACCTGACACAACCCCGCAGCCAGGCGCAGTTCGACGCCCTAATCGGCTGTGTTGACTTCCCAGGTGGCGTGGCGGACGCCGGCCTGACGCTGCAGGTCCACCGCGACGGCATTGAGCTCATTGGGATTGACTGACGTGCTGACCAGCGTCGCCACGATCTCCAGCAGATCGTCACCGATCTCCTGGAGATCGATATCAGCAACCGGGTAGCTGGCGGCCTCGAGCTTCTCGACCAATTGGTCGCGCATGGCCGGCAAGGCGTCGCTGGAGACCGCGAGCTTGAAATAGTAGGTCGCCTCCGATGCCTGCTCGTCGAGCGGGATGCGGTTGATGGCATTCACCAGCGGCCGCAGCAGCGTGTTGCCGGCGAGGATGAAGAAGGTGAGCGCTGCGGCCTGCGCCTCCATGTCGGCGCCGGCGCAAGAGCCGACCGCGGCTGATGTCCACAAGGTCGCCGCCGTGTTGAGCCCGCGCACATCCATGCCCTGCTTCATGATGACACCGGCGCCGAGAAAGCCAATGCCCGACACGACATAGGCGATCACCCGCACGGCGCCGTCCGCGCCCGACAGTCGCATCGCAAGATCGACGAACGCAGCCGCTCCGACCGCGACCAGCACATTGGTGCGCAGGCCCGCGGTGCGCTGGCGATATTGCCGCTCGGCGCCGATCAGCGTGCCCAGCACAAAGGCTGTGGTCAGGCTTATCAGCGTGTCGAAGAAATCAGCGAGTTGGAAGGTCGTCAGAAACCGCATAGCCCCTCAATACGGCTTGGACACGACAAGACGATGAGATCATGATCCGATTAGACGGAATCGGATCATGATCTCATCTCTTTCTTGTTTGAGCATGATCTCCGCGCAAACGCTTCGCGTTTGTCGCGAGGGAAAACCGGTTTCCACTTTTCCGGATCATGCTCTAAAACGCCAGCAGCCCCCCGTCGCCGTCTTCGTCCGCGAATGCCAATAGCGTACCTTTGGCGTTCCAGGCCAGTGCGGAGACTGGCACGCCCTTGTTGCGACGGAGCAGTATCTCGGCCCCGTCCTCCATACGCACCATCAGCACGGTGCCGTCGCTATAGCCGGCCGCCAGGATGTCGTCCTTCGGATGGCAGGCGACGACCGCGACGCGCGCCTGCAACGGCGCCAGCATCGCCGGCTGCTTGCCCATCGGGCCATCCTTGCTGTTGAAGGGCCAGATGATGACGGTGTCGGCCCCTGAGGTCGCAAGCCCCTTGCCGCCGGCGCTCCACGACATCGACCGCACCCGGCCGGGATAGCCGCTCATGCGCATGTGCCTGTTGTCGGCGAGCCGCCAGCCATGCAGCGCCGGCTCATGCATCGCGGTGACCAGGAATTTGTTGTCAGGGCTGAAGGTGACGGCGTGATGCGAGCCCGCCCATTCCAGGAATTCCGGCTTGGCCGCCATGTTGGGAAACCACAGCGTCGCGCCGCCATAATGGGCGATTGCGAGCCGGAGGCCCTTTGGCGCAAAGGCAAGACCGCCGACGGTGGACGGCGCATCGAAGGATTTTTCCTCGCCCTTGGCCGGACGCACGAACGCGGTCTTGCCCACCGACCACGCCACCGCGCCATCGGAATGCAGCGCCACGGCATCGATCCAGCGCCGCTTCGGGTCGGTCGCCAAGGTCGAGACCTCGCCTTTGGCATTGAGCGCGACCAGCTTGCCATCGTCACCGCCCATGACGATCCGCTCGCCATCCGAGACAGAGCAGAGGATCGCGCCGCCATGCACCGGCGTCTGCGAGACTTCGCACTCCCCGCCGACGACGGCGACATTCTCCTCGGCGCCGATGAAGTGGGCGGTGTCGCCAAGGAAATGCACTGATGTGACGGCCATGCCGAGCGGCACTGGCCGTACCTGATCGGTCATCGAAGCGATGGAGGGCACCTCGCCCGGGTCGAACTCGCTCATCACGAGACGATGCAGCGCTCAAAGCCGTCGCGGATCGCCTGCTCCGGCAATTCGCGGCCGATGAAGACCAGCCGGCTCTCGCGCGGCTCGTCCTCCTTCCACTTCCGCTGATGGTCGCCTTCCAGCATCATGTGGACGCCCTGGAACACGTAACGGTCGTCGTCGCCGGCGAAGGCGAGGATGCCCTTGGAGCGCAGGATCTTCTGGCCCTCGGTCGCCACCAGGTTCTGCAGCCACGGCATGAATTTCGTGGGGTCGAGCGCCTTTTCGGTGCGCAGCGACAGCGATTGCATCTCCTCGTCGTGGTAGTGCTTCATGCCGTGGCCATGATCATGGTGGTGATGATGGTCGTGGCCATGGTGGTGATGATCATGGTCATGATCGTGATCGTCGGCTTCCAGGAAATCCGGTTCGATGTCGAGGATACGGTCGAGATCGAAGGCGCCCCGCTCCAGCACGTCGGCCAGTTCCACCTTGCAGCGCTCGGTCCGATGCAGCTTGGCGTAAGGGTTGATACCGCGGATGCGGGCCTCGACCTCGGCGAGCTCGGGCTTTGAGACGAGGTCGGTCTTGTTCAGCACGATGACGTCGGCGAACGCGATCTGGTTCTTGGCCTCGGGCGCATCCTTCAGCCGGTCGCTGAGCCATTTGGCATCGGCCACGGTGACGACGGCATCGAGCCGGGCGTTCTTCTGCACGTCCTCGTCGACGAAGAAGGTCTGCGCCACCGGCGCCGGGTCGGCGAGGCCCGTGGTCTCGACGATGATGGCGTCGAACTTGCCTTTGCGCTTCATCAGGCCGTCCATGATGCGGACGAGGTCGCCGCGAACGGTGCAGCAGATGCAACCGTTGTTCATCTCGAACACTTCCTCGTCGGCCCCGATGATCAGGTCGTTGTCGATGCCGATCTCGCCGAATTCGTTGACGATGACCGCGTATTTCTTGCCGTGGTTCTCGGACAGGATGCGGTTGAGCAGCGTGGTCTTGCCGGCGCCGAGATAGCCCGTCAGCACGGTCACAGGGATCTTTTGCGAAGAAGGTTCTGGCATGGCGACTCCGGGGGCGGAACTAAAGATCGCGCTGCCCGGGCCGGCAGGGAGGGCCCCTGCCCTAGTGGCCAAGCGCGCTGGTCAAGGCCTTTATATTGTGCCTTACCATCGCAATGTAAGTGGGGGCCTCGCCCTTTTCGGCAGTGAGACTGTCCGAATAGAGGGTCCCGCCGATCCTGGCCCCGGTCTCCTCAGCGATCCGCTGGATCAGGCGGGGATCGCTGACATTTTCGAGAAAAATCGCCGGAATTTTCGCCTTTTTGATCTGGGTGATGATCCCTGCGATATCGCGGGCGCTGGGCTCGGATTCGGTCGAGACCCCTACGGGGGCAATGAACTCGATACCGTAGGCGGCCGCAAAATAGCCGAAGGCGCGGTGGGTCGAGATCACCTTGCGGCGCGCCTCCGGGATGGTGGCGACCGCCTGCCGCGCTTCTCTGTCCAGCGCGTCGAGCTCTGCCAGATAGCTTTCCGCATTGGTGCGGAAGGCGGCGGCGTTCGCAGGCGCAGCGGCCACAAGCGCGTCGCGGATATTGGCGACATAGATCTTTGCATTGGCAACGGACTGCCAGGCATGAGGATCGGGCGCCGAGCCGAGCTTGAGCGGCGCAATGCCGTCCGTCACGGTGATGATGGTCGCTTTGCCGCCGGCGGATTGCACCAGCCGCGGCAGCCAGCCCTCCATCCCGAGCCCGTTGATGAAGAGCAGCTTCGCTTCCGCGACCTTTCTGGCGTCCGCCGGCGTCGGCCGGTACACGTGAGCATCGCCCTCGGGGCCAACCAGCGCCGCGACATTGACCTTGTCGCCTCCAACGTTGCGGACCAAGTCGGCGAGGATCGAGAAGCTCGCGACCACGTTGAGGCGCTCCTGCGCGCGCGCCGGACCTACAAGCGTGACGAGCGCGAGCAGCGCAAGCCAGAACCACCGTCGCATCGCCGCTAGGCCTCCAGATGCCGGCCGGGGAACATCTGGCGGACCAGTCCGCCGACATTGCCGAACAGGAGCGAGACCAGATAGAGCCCAGCCGCGACCAGAATGATCGCGGGGCCCGAGGGAATCCGCGTCTGGAACGACAACACCAGCCCGGCATAGCCCGAAAGGATCGCGCTTGCGACCGCGATGCAGATCATGCCGGTGATGTCGCGCGACCAGAACCGGGCGATGCCTGCGGGGAGGATCATCAGCCCGACGCCGAGCAGCGTGCCGAGCGCATGAAAGCCGTTGACGAGGTTGACCACGACCAGCGCCAGGAACGCCAGATGCGCCGGCGCGCCGGCGCGGCTGACCGTGCGCAGGAACACCGGATCGACGCATTCGATCACCAGCGGGCGGTAGATCACCGCGAGCACGAGCAGCGTGATGGTGGCGTTGAAGGTGATGACCAGCAGAGTCTGGTTGTCCATCGCGAGAATGTCGCCGAACAGCACATGCAGGAGGTCGATATTGGTGCCCTTGATCGAAACAATGGTGACGCCGAGCGCCAGCGAGACCAGGTAGAAGGTGGCGAGCGAGGCGTCCTCCTTCAGCTCCGTGTTGCGGGCGACGAGGCCGGCGAGCAGCGCCACCGTAAATCCCGCGGCCAGGCCGCCAACCGTCATCGCGAACAGATTGAGCCCGGAGAGCAGGAAGCCGATCGCCGCCCCCGGCAGGATCGCATGGGCCATGGCATCGCCGACCAGGCTCATCCGCCGCAGCATCAGGAACACGCCGATCGGCGCGGCGCCGAGCGAGAGCGCAACCACGGCGGCAAGCGCGCGGCGCATGAACTCGAACTCGGTGAAGGGCGCGATCAGCGCGTCAGTGAGCATGGCTTCAGGCGGCGCGCGAGGTGTCCACGGCACAGGCGGCGGCGCGGTCGTCGAAGGCTTCGCACATCCGCATCGCCACCGTGAGATTATCAGGCGTCAGCACTTCGGCGGTCGGCCCCCACGCCACCGGCCCGCGCCCGAGCAGCAGCGTTTCCGGGAAATTGGCGCGCACCATGTCGAGGTCGTGCAATGCCGCCAGCACCGTGCGTCCCTCGCTGTGCCAACGCTTGACCAATGCCAGCAGGTCGGCGGTGGTCTTGGCGTCGATGGCGTTGAAGGGTTCGTCGAGCACGATCAATCGCGCATTCTGTAGCAGCACCCGTGCGAACAGCATGCGCTGCATCTGGCCGCCGGAGAGCGTGCCGATCGGACGGTTCTCGAACCCGTTGAGCCCGACCGCGGCGATTGCGGCGAGGATCTTCTCACGCGCGTCCTTGCCGATGCCGCCGAACAGGCCGATGCCGCGCCACAGGCCGGTGCCGACAAAGTCAAACACCGAGATCGGGAAACTGCGGTCGATCTCGGCCGACTGCGGCAGATAGGCGATGTCCCTGTGGTCGAGGCCGCCGAGGTCGATCGCACCGGAGAGCGGCTTCAGGATGCCGGTGATGCCTCGCAAGAGCGTCGACTTGCCGGCGCCGTTCGGGCCGATCATTGCGAGCAGCGCGCCGGAGGCGACGTCGCCGTTCAGATGATGCACCGCCGGGTGGCGGTCATAGCCGAGCGTGACGTTGCGGAATTGCACTTGCGCGGGCATCGCTCACCTCATCGCCAGCAGCACGAAGGCCCACAGGCCGGCACAGACCGCGAGCGCCGCGGCAAGGCGTGCGACGACCGTCATGCGCAGGATCGACCAAGTCGCCGCCTGCGCCGGATGCGGCGTTGCCGGACCATGGCTGTGGACGACATGGTCGTGGCCGTGTCCATGGACGTGGTCGTGGGTATGGGGATGTGCGTGAGCCATTTCGCGGGAACGTTACATTATAACATTACGCGAGTCCACCTGATCGATGGTTCACGGTTTGCCGATCGCCATCGCGATGGCGGCGGCCAGGAAGGGAAACGGCACCGAGACTGCGGCGCGGAACCAGACGAAGCGGGCCGGCATGAACGGTATCTCCCACAGGATCACCCTTTGGAAGGCGAACAGCGCCCAGGCGACGACATAGGCGATCACCTGGGGTGGCCCGCCGCCGGCCTTCAGCGCCACCGCGCCGATGGAAAAACCGACCACCGGCCCGCCCGGCGTCGCTGCGCCCGCGATGACGGCAGTCGCGACGCCGAGCCAGCCGCTGTCGGGCCCGAGCCAGCCGGTGATGATCTCCTGCGGGATCACGGCGGCGATATAGCCCGACCCGACCACGCCGATCGCGATCCGCGGCATGATATTGGCGAATTCGAGCGAGCCTTCGCGCAACGACGACACCAGCACGGTGCGTCCGCGCCGCCAGGCGATGAAGCCGACGCCGGCGACCGAACCCCACAGCAGGATGTCGATCAGGAGCGCCGCGCTCATTCCGGCTCGCCGTTCGGATAGATGCGGGCATAGACGAAGCGGCCGAAGGCGCCGGCGAGCACCGGCAGCGGCAGCGAGATCACGATCCGCCACAGCGTGAACTCGGTGCCCATGATCGGCAGTTCCCAGGCCACCGCGCGGCCGTAACCGATCAGGGTCCAGCTCACCACCATCGCGATCGTCGCGCCGAAATCGGCGCCGACGGTGAGCAGCGCCGCCGCCACCGGATAGGCGGTGAACGGACCGCCCGGCAGGATCGCGCCGAAGGCGGTGCCGATCAGCAGGCCTTTCAATCCCGACTTCGGCCCGAGCGAGCGCGAGACTTTTTCGTGCGGCAGAATTTCCGCGATGAACGCGCCGAGCAGGCAGCCCGCGAGCACGCGCGGCAGGATCCCGCCGAACAGCGAGAGGTCGTGGGTGAGGATCTCGATCACGCCGTCAGCGCCGTCGCGCCGATAGACCAGGCCGGCGCAGATGAGGACGAGCACAAGGATTGAGATCATCGACCAGCCGATCGGCTTGCGCACACGGCCGGGAGGCGACTCGGCCTCCGCGGCGTCATCGGCCGGCGGCGGATCCTTTAGCGGTGCATCTGACAAGGCAATGGGGCCAGGGCGGGGTGAGAATGTCCATCCTGCTTAGTCCCGTCACAAAGGCGACGCAAATGGAAGCTGGCCGCGTATCCATGCGCGCGCAGGCTATGGCCATGCGCGGTTGCGGCGCCCTCTCCATTTGTCATTCCGGGGCGATGCCAACGGGTCCGCGCGAAGCGCGGCCCGATGACAGGCTCCGCATCGAGCCCGGAATCCATTTCACAGCCTGTGCATGTGGCCCGTGGATTCCGGGTTCGCGCTTCGCGCGCCCCGGAATGACGGAGAGATCATGTGAGGTGGCGGACGATGGCGAGGCCGGCGAACAAGCCGGCGATCGACAGCACGACCGAGCCGAGCACGTAGAATGCCGCGAGCCCGAGTTCGCCGCGTTCGTAGAGCAGCGCGGCGTCTAGCGAAAAGGCGGAGAAGGTGGTGTAGCCGCCGAGGATGCCGGTCATCAGGAACAGCCGCCAGGCCTGCGATGCCTCGCCCTTGAAGGCGAGATAACCCGCGATCAGGCCCATCACGGTCGAACCGGTGATGTTGATGATGAAGGTGCCGTAGGGAAAATCGGTGCCGAGGCTGCGCGCGCAGGCGAGATTGATGAAATGGCGCAGCATTGCGCCGAGGCCGCCGCCGAAGAAGACCAGAAAATAGCTTGCTGCCGTTCCCACCACTGCCCCGCTGGTGTGCCGTCGAGAGGGACTATCACCTCTCCTTGAACGATGTGCGCACCCACAGTCTCTCCCTTGAGACGGTGCCCGCGTGGAGAGATGATCCCTCCCCGGTTCGCATTGCGCTTCGCTACATGCGAACAGACCCTCCCCTTTCGGGGGAGGGTCGGGAAAGTCGCATCCGGAACGACGGCCTAAACCGTCACACCTTGCCGAACAGCTCGTCGACGTAGTCCCAGTTGACGAGGTTGTCGACGAACGCCTTCAGATAGTCCGGACGGCGATTGCGATAGTCGATGTAGTAGGAGTGCTCCCAGACGTCGACGCCCAGGATCGGGACCGCGCCATGGACCAGCGGGTTCTCGCCGTTCGGCGTCTTGGAGATTTCGAGCTTGCCGCCCTTGACCTGCAGCCAAGCCCAGCCGGAGCCGAACTGGCCGACGCCGGCGGCGGCGAAATCGGCCTTGAACTTCTCGAAGCCGCCGAGGTCCTCGTTGATCTTCTTCTCGAGACGGCCCGGCAGCTTGCTGCCGCCGCCATTCGGCTTCATCCACTTCCAGAAGTGAATGTGGTTGTAGTGCTGGCCGGCATTGTTGAAGACGGCCGCGTTCTTGTTGTACGAGCCCTTCACGATCTCCTCGAGGGATTTGCCCTCGAATTCAGTCCCTTTGATCGCGTTGTTGCCGTTGGTCACGTAAGCTTGGTGATGCTTGTCGTGATGGTACTCCAGCGTTTCCTTCGACATGTAGGGCGCGAGGGCATCGTGGGCGTAGGGGAGGTCGGGTAGCGTGAAAGTCATGGTGTGATGTCCAACATGAGGGGAGACGACACTAACGGAGACCTCTTATAGAAGGTTCCATCACACTTAAACACCGCATTTTCGGCGCAGGCATGCAGGCCGTGCAGGCGATTCGCAGAACGTCAGCGCAACGAACCAACTGCAAAATAGTGTTGGGAATGAAATGCTTAAGATCAACTCCGAGCGGCAGCGCGCGGGCGGAGGTGCGTTTTCCCGTTTGTGCGAGTAAGATCGCGCCAATGGAATGCAAGGACCCGCTCAAGTGAGCATCGAGATCGAAGTCCTCAACGGCGATGCTTCCTGGAAGACGGTCGAGCCGCTGTTTCGGGCGGTCTGGCCGCGCGAGGTGGTCGCGAAATTGCCGTGGGGCCATATCAAGTGGGCCGGTGCCGACCTGCGCGTCTTGCTCGAAGCGCCCGAGGGCGGCGTCGGCTGCCACGTCGGCATCCATTTCCGCACCATCACCTGGAACGGACACCAGATCCATATTGGCGGCATCGGCGGGGTTGCGACCCGCGAGGACTGCCGGCGCCGCGGCTATGCCTCGATCGCGCTCAATGCCGCGGTCGAGACCGTGCGTGCCAATGAAGCGGCGCGCTTCATGCTGCTGTTCTGTGAGCCGCACAATTTCGCGTTCTACCAGGCGCGCGGCTGGCGGCCCTTCACCGGCGAGGTCTATTGCGAGCAGCCGGGCGGACGCATCCGCTTCGAGGCGATGACACCGTTCGTGTTCGACATCAAGCGCGCGCCTGATACGGGGACCATCGACCTATGCGGCCTGCCGTGGTGATCTCTGCATAGGTTAGCCTGGCCTGCGCCGTCCGTAAGATGCGGGGCATCATCTTCACACAATCTTCAGGGCGAGACGCAGTGACAGATGCGCATCACTGGGGCAAATGATCGCGCGCCGACGCGCGGAAGTGAGATTGCACAAAGCCGATTTGTTGCTATGCAGGCGTGCCTTTTGGGGAACGAATCATGGCTTGCAGATCAGCTCTCATCGCAGCGGTGCTGGCGGTATTACTGGCCGCACCGACGGCGCGCGCGCAAAACGCGGCCGATCCATCCGGCGTCTGGCAGACGCAGGCGGGCGACGCCCGCGTCAAGGTCAGCAAATGCGGCGGCGGGATTTGCGGCGTGATCGTCTCCCTGCGCGAGCCGATCGATCCCGCAACCGGCAAGCCGCAGGTCGACAACAAGAATCCGAATCCGTCGCTCACCACCCGTCCGATCATCGGGCTGCCGCTGTTTTCGGGCATGCGGCCGGCCGGCGGCAAGTGGACCGGTCAGATCTACAACGCCGACGACGGCGGCACCTATGCGAGCAGCATTTCGCTCGCCGGCCCCGATACGCTACGGGTCGAAGGCTGCGTCGGCGCGCTCTGCGGCGGCGAAAGCTGGACGCGGGTCGGGCGCTAACTCTTCAGATCTGCATCGCCTTCATGGCTGACGCGGCGGAGGCGTAGCCGCCGCGGGCGCCGTCGATGAAGTGCACGTGGTTGCTGCGCATCGCCGACGGCGTGAAGCAGGTCATCATCGCAGCATCCTGCCGGTGCAGGCCGTAACGCACGACGCCGTTGGCCGCGGCCTGCGCGAGACGTTCGGCGAGCGCCTGCGCCAACTCCTCGCTGCAGTCGAGGATCATCCGCAATCCGTCGTCATATTTGCGGAAGTCGGAATTGTCGACCACCTGCTGCATATAGTCCTTCGCCGCGAACTTGCCGATTTTGAGCTCGAAGCGGATGACGGTGTAGACCCACAACGTGCTGACGAACACCAGCACGCGCCGCGCGAAGAGCGGACCGCCGCGCTTGGTGCGCGCCTCGAAGTCGAGGCCCTGCGGCGGCCAGCGCAGCGCCGGCCCGCCCGACGGCACCGGACGGCCAGCATCCGGGCTCTGCTCGGCGAGAGCGATGATGTCCTCAATCACCTTGCGGAACGCGGGGGGATCGCCGCCCTTCGCCGGCACCACCAGCACGGACAGGATGACACCGCGGGCGGAAGGGATCTCCTCGAAGCGGCAGGAGAGCCCGCTGAGATCGGGCTGAGTGCCCGGCGGCGCCGGCGCGACAGCAAATTCACCCCGCTTCATCGCGGCTTCCGCGAAGCCAAGCCCGCCACCGGAGAACATCGCGTAGGAAAGATTGGTCGACGGTCCGAAGCGCGCGACGCGCACATCAAGTCCTTGCGCACGGACTGCTTCGATCGGCACCAGCGCCACGCGCATGATGAGGTCGAGATCGTCCCTCACCCGGGTCGCGGTCGCCGCCAGCGCCTCGCGCGCGGCGTCGACATCGGCGGGCGCGACCGCAAAGCTCGCGCCATCGCCGCCGAACACGAAGGGGAATTCGCGGCCACTGAGTGCATTGGTGACGGCGGCGATGACGGCCGCGCCCGCCATGTTGACGGCCTTGTAGCGCTTTGCGGCAATCGCCTTGGTCGATTCCACGATGTCGGCGACGCCGATGGTCCAATCATCAGGCAAAGGCGAATACAGCGACGGCTCCATCAGGCGGCTAAAGCCGCGGAACACCGGAATGCCGCCGTAGAAGATCTCGCTGCCGCCTGCCGCCACCATGGACCGCTCCGCTTTCGGCGCCTGTCTAGCAGATACGGCCGGTCTTGGGATCGGTTGCGTAGAACCGCACACCGTCATGGCCGGGCTTGTCCCGGCCATCCACGTGAGCGCCGCCTCTCAGAAAGGAAGACGTGGATGCCCGGGACGAGCCCGGGCATGACGGAGCAACAGCGCGCGTTACGCTTTCGCCAATCCGCGCAGCACGAGCTGGTTGAGACGGCCGGCAAAGGCGGCCGGGTCCTCCGGCAGTTCGCCTTCGAGAATCTGCGCCTGCTCGAGCAGAAGCAGCGACAAATCTCTCGCCGCGTCCTTTTCGCGCGTGATCGCGGCGACCAACGGATGGCGCAGATTGACCTCGAGGATCGGCTTGGTCACCGCACCGCGGTTCTGCTGCGCGAGCAGTCGCTCCAGCATGCGGTCGCGGCCGCCGCCGACCAGGCACGAAGCGCTCGAGGTCAATCGCTGCGAGGCGCGGACGTCGGCGACGCGCTCGCCGAGCGCTTCCTTGATCGCGGCGATCGTCGTGGCTTCATCTGCCGCCGGCTCGTCCTTCTTCTCGTCCGCCTTGTCGTCGACGAACGGGATCAGGCTGAAATCGACGTCGCCCTGGCTCAGCGACTTCAGCGGCTTGCCGCCGAAATCGATCGGCGCCGAGGTCCAGAACGCATCCACGGGATCGGTGAGCAGGAGCACCTCGACGCCGCGTGCTTGCGCGGCCTCCAGCTTCGGGTTCGACTTCAACCGCTCGATGCTCTCGCCCGTGAGGTAGTAGATGTCGGTCTGGTTCGGCCTGATAGCCTCGACATATTGCTTGAGCGAACGGTTCTCGCCCGCGGTGGTCGTGAAGCGCGCCAGGCCGAGCAGCTTCTCGCGCCGCTCGTAATCCTCCCACAGGCCCTCCTTGAGGACCGGGCCGAACGCGTCCCAGATCTTGGCGAACGCGTCCTGCTCCTTATCCGCCAATCGCTCGAGTTCGCCGATGACGCGGCCGGTCACGGCATTGCGGATTTGCGCGAGTTGCGGGTTGTTCTGCAGCATCTCGCGGGAAATGTTGAGCGGCAGATCCTCGCTGTCGATCACGCCGCGAATGAAGCGCAGATACGCGGGCAGAAGATCGGCATCGTCGGCGATGAAGACGCGGCGGACATAGAGCTTCACCCTGCCCTTGCGCGCCGGCTCGAACAGGTCGAACGGCTTTGTCGACGGCGCAAACAGCAGCACGGCATAGGACTGCCGGCCCTCGGCACGATAATGCAGCGTCATCGCCGGCTCGTCGAAGGCGCCGGCGATCGATTTGTAGGCTTCCTTGTAATCCTCCGCCGACAGCTCCGATTTCGACCGCTGCCACAGCGCGCTCGCGGAATTGATCTGGCTTGGCTCGCCTTCCTCCGGCACCAGCTCGATCGGGAACTGGATGTTATCAGAATAGGCGCGGACGATGCGCTCGATCTCATAGGTCTCGAGATATTTCGCGGCGTCCTTCTTCAAATGCAGCACGATCTCGGTGCCGCGGGTGACGCGCTTGGCATCCTCCTCGCTGGCGGGCGCGATCTCGAAGCCGCTGCCGCCCGACGAGGTCCAGGTCCAGACCTCATCGCTCCCGGCGCGGCGGCTGATCACGACGATCCTGTCGGCGACCATGAAGGCGGCATAGAAGCCGACGCCGAACTGGCCGATCAAATTGCCGCCGTCCTTGGCCTCGGTGAGCCGCGCCAGGAACGACTTGGTGCCGGAGCGCGCGATGGTGCCGAGATTATCGATCAGCTCCTGCCGGTCCATGCCGATGCCGCTGTCGATCACGGACAACGTATCGGCCTTCTTGTCCGGCCTGATCCAGATTTTCGGCGGCCCACCATCGGCGATCAGGTTCGGCGCGGCAATCGCCTCATAACGCAGCTTGTCGCAGGCATCGGAGGCGTTGGAGATCAATTCGCGCAGGAAGATATCGGTTTCCGAATAGACCGAATGCACCATCAGGTGCAGGAGCTCGGCAACCTCGGCCTGGAACGGCTGGGATTCGGGGGAGGTCGTGGTGGCAGTCATTGCTGGGCTCAGGTGAAACCAATAGGGGGTAGCAAACTCCAGATATAGCGCAGCGATCTCCGCCCGCAAGATTTGCCGCGACGGCAGCGGGATGATCCGACCGCGGCATTGCGCTATGTCGTTGAACCTACTATAAATATGACCACTGTAGTCACACGAGGCAACATGCGCAAGATTCAGCTGAAAGACGCAAAGGCGAAATTGTCCGCCGTCGTCGATCAGGCCACGCGGGGCAAGCCGTCCATCATTACCCGCCACGGGCGACCGGAGGCGGTCATCCTCGGCTTTGAGGATTGGGAACGGCTGTCGCGCGTACCCTCCTTCGGCCGTCTCTTGATGTCCGCGCCGATCGAAGCCGGTGACTTGCCCGAGCGTAACCAGGCGCCCTCCCGCGACGCCGGCCTGTGACGCGCTATCTGGTCGATACCAATATCATTTCGGCTGTGGCACCCACGTCGGCGGTGACGCCGCAGCAGCTTGTTGCCTGGATGGATTCTCATTCGCTTGCTTTGTTTCTGTCGGCCGTCACTGTGGCCGAGATCGCCGATGGCATCGCCAAGGCCAAGCGCGAGGGTGCCAAGCGGAAGGCCTCCGGGCTCTCGGATTGGTTGCGAACCGTGCTGCATCTCTATGGTGATCGGGTGCTCCCGTTTGATACGCCGACGGCAGAGATCGCTGGCCAGCTGACTGATCTTGCACGCAGCCGTGGGCATGCTCCAGGCTTTGCAGATGTCGCGATTGCCGCAACAGCTCATTGGCACAAACTGACGCTCCTAACCCGGAATGTTCGCCATTTTGTGCCTATGGACGTCACCGTCATCGATCCATTCCAGGAGCTGCCTCCAGCCAAATAGATCGCTATCAATTTCCCAGGCGAGAGCCCTCCCTTTCACGCCTCACCCAGTGATCGCCGCAAGATAGCGCGCGACCGACACATCGAACGCCGCCTTCGCATCGTGCTCAATGTTACGTCCCCACCAGGCGCCATAAATGCGATCGAACGCAAGTGGCGCGATCGCCTCAGCGATACGGCGCACGGCGACAGCATTCAGCGGCGTGTAGTTCGGATAGGAGTACATGAAGCTGACGTGACGGCGATCCATCGCCACCTGCGCGACATCGCCGGCCAGGAGCGCGCCGCTGCCGTCCGTCCCCGTGCGCCAATGCAGCACGGTGGCGCCGGTGAAATGCCCGCCGGCGCGGACCAGCCGAAGACCGTCCGATATCGCGAGTTCCTCCCCCCGCCACGGCACGATCGACGGATGCGGCCGCGTGATCCATTGCGCATCGTCCCCATGCAGATAGACCGGCGCGTTGCCGAACGCTTCGCTCCAGTCGGCCAGCGCCCCATAATAATGCGGATGCGATATCGCGATCGCCTTCAGTCCGCCGCGCGACCTGACGTAGTCGATCGCCTCGCGCGTCGCGAGCGGGATGCAGTCCCACATCACAAGAGCTTCGCCATCGGGGACCAGCAACGCACGCTGGCCGATCGCCAAGCGCGGCTCGACCGCGATGCCAACGAGCCCAAGATCGTCGCGCCAGACGACATGATGGCGTTTGGCCAGTTCCTCGCGGCTGAGCCAGACCTGTCCGTTCCAGTTCACGAACTGCCGCTCGTCCTCGCAGATCCGGCAAGACGGCGGCGGATTGGCGCTGTCGGAAAACTGCGCGCCGCATTGTTCGCAAGTCCAGGTTGGCATGAGGGTCACTCCATTTGGAGGCCCAAGATAGCATGCAATGCGGCGGTTCTATCTCGCCTATATCGGCTTCCGCTGCGTCTATCCGCCTGAACCCAAAGCACCGTGATGAGTGCTGCAAAATAAAAGCCCGCCAGAGGCGGGCTTTCACGATGGTCAATCAGGAACGATCAGTGCTTGGAGCCAAGACTGACGATGACGCCGGTCGGTTCAGGCTCGTGCGGCATCAAATTCGTCAGGGTGTCGTCGCTCCAATGGGCGAGGTTCACGATCTTGCCGATCTGTGTGTCCGTCTCCGTGGACTCGCTCGGCTCGAGTACGTTGAGCCCGTTGGTGTCAAGGAAGTAGGTGTGATCACCGAACAAGCGGTTTAACTGGGCGACCGCCGGATGATCGTCGGGAAGGCAGTGAGCATCGAATTGGCTCAAGGCCCGCTCGACCTGCGATGAGTTCAGTCTCATGTTCCTCGCTCCTCTGGATTGGAGGGTTGCACCGCGCAACGGCCTAAGCCGGACGCGGCCGCCTGCATTCGCGGGACAGCCATCCCGCCAACACGACGACGCACTGGAGCTTCACTTGTGCCGCCGCTGGATGATTTTCTTCGAATTGCCATCCTGTCGCCGGCTCTTCGCCAAATACGATCCGTTTCGACCGCGTTTCAACGAACGTGAAGTGCGGGACATTGGGTCCGAGCCCGCCTATTCAACCCCGCGCTCGCATTAAATTCATGGGTTCCCCAAGGTTCATTCCTCGGGAACAGGATGCAACCTCGCCAATTCGTCGAGCGAAAGCGCGGCTTCGCGTTCCGTCAACGTAAAGCGCACGATCACATCCTGACGGGTGACCTGCCCCCAAAGTCCCTCCGTAGACCACTTTTGCGGCACGGGCCCACGCGGACCTTCGATCCAGACGAAGTACCACTGTGTCATGACAAGTGCCTCGCCTTAAGCGATGCGCAATTATAGCGCGTCCGCTGCAAGGATCGAACCCGGCCACCAAGCTCAAGCGGCCACCGGACTCACATGAACAAGCGCGCGAGGTAGCTCAGACCGACGACGAGCCCGATCAGCCCGATGGTGATGCAGATCACGATCAGCCCGGCTTGCTCAAACACACGGTCGCGCATGGGCGCAAAGCTCCTGCTCAATGCGAAACCCGCAACACAGTCAGCGCTCGCGTTCGGCGATCCGGCGTTTGAAATTCGATGGTCTGGCCGACTGATAGGCCGATCAGCGCGGCACCGACCGGAGTCAGCACCGAAATGCGCTTGCGCGAGATGTCGGCTTCGTGCGGATAGACCAGCACCACCTCCCTCGCCGCACCGGTGCTGTCGTCACGATAGTCGACCTGCGAGCCCATGCGGACGACGTTTCGCAAATCGGCATCGTCAGGCGCGATACTCGCTCGCTCCATCTCGCGCGCAAGGAAATAGGCCACGCGCGGAAAAAGCTCCATGCTTGAGTTGGCAAGTCCGCTCAGCCGCTGCTTCTCCTCCGTTGTCACCCGGATCGGCGGCAGATTGGGTTCGGTATTCTTACTCATTGTTGTCACCTTTGTTCAGGCGGCCGTTGGCCCTGGGTCGTCGTCGATCGCGCCATCTTTTTTCCGGACCACAGGCGCACGGAACAGCGGCACGACATTCGACTCGGCTCGCTTCACACTTTCGCGCGTGCGCTCGAGGCGGCGGTCATCGGATGCGGTGTGGACGGTCTCTGACGGAGGCGGCACGGCACGTTCCTTCTGTTCAAAAGTAAATCGGGCTCCTGCACGGAAGCCACGAACTCGAGATATCGATGAGAACAGAACCCGGACGGCTCGATCGGCCGTCCGGCTAAGTGCCTGCGTGCAGGCGGCCGGCGTGCAGACAGAAGCGCGCGATGCGCGGATCGATGTCGACAACGTATGTCATAATGCACTCAACATAGCCCCACATGGCACCGTCGCCATTGCGGCGAAAGCGCGCACCTCGCCCGACGACGCGCAATTGCTTGCCTTTGCGCGCGATCGAAACCTCTCAGGGGACCGCCGATCGCAGTATTGCTAGCGCCGCTCGCTGGGTCTTTCCGTTCGTGGTGTCTCTGCTGCCGCCTGCTGCGCCATTTCCGAGGCAATCGCCTGCGACATCCGCAAATGACTCAGGACGGTTGGCAGAAGGTCTGACGCAAGATCCTTCAGTTCAGCGTTCTCCCCTGAACCGATCTCGTACTCCAGAAGCTGAGCAGTCTTCTGATGGTCGATGATTTGTCCTTCGATGTAGGCGCGATCGAATTGAGGACCGCTGAGCTGCTCCAACTTCGCACGCATGGCTTTGTGTTCTTCGTCGAGTTTGTCGGGCGCTGCAATCCCGTTCGCTTTTGCGAGTGCTGAAAGCCGATCATTGGCAGCACTGTGATCGCGAACCATGCGTTGTGCAAATTCCGTCACGGCGCGGCTCGCCCCTTGCTGCGCCGCGAATCTGCCAAGATCCACTTCGGCCAATCCTCCGGTTGCTGCGGCATTGATGAAGGCGCGATCCGCTTGATTGGCTTGGCGCGGCGCCGGCACACCCGGAGCAGATTGTCTCGTTCCCGGCGGCATGCCGCCGGGGTTACCCGGCGCGGGGCTCACGGGATTGGTCGACTGGCCGAAAGCCGCCGGAGAAAGAAATGCAATCGCGATCGCTAAGAGCGTTAGAAGACGCATCACTCAATCTCCTTTTGCGACTCGCTGGGATAACTGCCGGCACCCGACTGGCATCACAGCGTCAGCATGTACGCCACCAGCGAATCCTTCTCCTCCTGCGTCAGCTTCAAGCCGAGCACCAGATTGAAGAACTCGACGGTGTCGGCGAGCGTTAGCAAGCGCCCGTCGTGCATATAGGGCGGTGAGTCCTTGATGCCGCGCAGGGTGAAGGTCTTGATTGGTCCATCAGCCAATGCGACGAGACCATTGACGGTCTGACCGACATTGTAGAAGCGCTCGAGCTTCAGGTCGTGCATATTGTTGTCAAGGAATGACGTCTGCGGCACGTGGCACTGTGCGCATTGTCCCTTGCCCAGAAATACCCTTTCTCCCTCGAGTTCCTGCTGTGTCGCCTTGCTGGGATCGAGCCGGTTCAGTGGATCGAGCTTTGGCGCAGGCGGGAAATCGATGATGTTCTGCATCTGCGCCATCATCGGGACCTGATCGAATCGATCGGGCAGGTGCACGCCTTTCCGCTGCGCGCTGACGTGATCGCCGTTGAAATAGGCCGTCCGCTGCTCGAACTGCGTGAAGTCCTCGATCGAGCGCAGCGACCGTTTCGAACCATGAATTTGCTGGTTGAACATGCCGCGAAGGCTGACCGTATCGAGGCGGAAGCGGGCCGCCTGAGGGCGCACGTCAGGCGTCTGGTGGAAGGCCGCGTTAGTGTGGAAATTCGCATGACAGTCGAGGCAGGTGACGCCAAGGCTTTGGTCTGCGCTCTTGCGATCTTCTGTCTGGTTGAACTCTTCCTGCGGGAACGGCGTCAGCAACAGGCGCATTCCCTCCATCTGCACGGGCGTGATGATGCCGATCATCAGTTGATAGTAGTTCTTTATCGTCAGGAGCTGGCCGTGTGAGACATCACCCAGTTCCGGATGGCTGGTCAGAAAGATCGGCGGCGGAAACTCCGGCGTGAATTGGGCGGGGAGATCGAAATCAACATCGAAGCGCCTGATGTTCCGCGATTCCTGCCGGTTGATTTCGTCGATTTGCTGGTTCGGGAAAACCTGGCCGCCGGTCGCCTGCTTGACATGCGGCAGCGGCATGAAAGCAGCCGGCAATAATCCACGCTGCCTTATCTCGTCCGGACTCATCGCCGACAGACTGTCCCAGGTTACTCCTGCCGGCAGCCTGATGCGCACTCCGTCCTGCACGGGCTTTCGGCCGCCCGACATCATCACATTCGCGATCGGCCGGTTCGAGAGGTCGTAGCGCTGCTCCAACAGGGCCTGCTGGCGCTGCATGACCTGCGATTTCTGCGCCTCATCTAGCGCCTTCACCACATCAAGCGGCTGCGTCGGAAGCGGCCTGTAGGTCGCGTCTGGGGGCAGAGGATCGGCCAATGCAGCGACTGCAATCAAGCTCGCTACGGTCAGTGCGGCCGCAATTTTCGGGTATTTCGACATGAGCGACCTCCGGTTCGGAGCACGCACCAGAAGTGCCGATGCAGGACCTACGCAGATGCGGAGCGCAACGCGATCGAATTTGCTTCGTTCCTACATTCCCTGATGTTTGATCATTCCGGGAGCTCAAGCCACGGCGGTCAGGCGTGCCCTCTTGGTCAGGTTGTTGGGTCACTTGACGTCAGTTGATGATCTGGCCGCTTCAACCGGCTCGCATTGCGCCAACACTGCACATGTTACCGTCGGTGCTGCTTGACAATCGAAAACAGCTCGGACTATGTAATGTTATAACATTACATATGGATGCCCCAATGCCCTCTGCCGGGCGAAAATTCCTCGAGTTGCAAAGGCTGTTCGATCTCCATGCAAAAACTGCCCGTCACCGTCTTGTCCGGCTTCCTCGGGGCTGGAAAGACAACTTTGCTGAACCACGTGCTCAACAACCGGCACGGCCTGAAGGTGGCCGTGATTGTGAACGACATGAGCGAGGTGAACATCGATGCGGACCTCGTCCGCGATGGCGGTGCGAATCTTTCCCGGACGAACGAGAAACTGGTTGAGATGACCAACGGGTGCATCTGCTGCACCCTGCGCGACGACCTGCTGAGGGAAGTGCGCGCGCTGGCTGAAGGCGGAAAGTTCGATTACCTGCTGATCGAATCGACCGGCATCTCCGAACCGCTGCCGATTGCGGCCACATTTGATTTCCGGACCGAGCACGGCGAGAGCCTGTCCGATGTCGCGCGGCTCGACACGATGGTCACGGTCGTCGATGCCGTGAACCTGTTGAGGGACTATTCCTCCACCGATTTCCTTAGCGAGCGCGGCGAGGCCCTCGACAACGACCGGCGCACGCTGGTCGATTTGCTTGTCGAGCAGATCGAATTTGCCGATGTCGTCGTGCTGAACAAGGTGGATGACGCAACACCCGTGCAGCGCGATGCTGCACGCAAGATCATCCGGGCGCTCAATCCTGAAGCCGAGATCCTGGAAGCCAATCACAGCAAGGTCCCATTCGACCAGATCCTCGATACCGGCCGCTTCGATTTTCAGAAGGCGCAACAGCATCCGCTGTGGTTCAAGGAATTATACGGCTTTGCCGACCATGTGCCGGAGAGCGAAGAATACGGCATCAAGAGCTTCGTCTATCGTGCGCGGCGGCCGTTTGAGCCGACGAAATTTCATCACTTCCTTCATGACGCCTGGCCAGGCGTCATTCGCGCCAAGGGGCATTTCTGGATTGCCACGCGTCCGCAGTGGGTCGGTGAGATGAGCCAGGCCGGCGCCATCACCAAGACCGAGGCCTTGGGATTCTGGTGGGCGGCGATACCGCGCGAACGGTGGCCACGGGATCCCGAGTGGCAGCGAATATTGAAGAAGAGCTGGAACGATCTCTATGGAGATCGCCGGCAAGAACTCGTCTTCATCGGCACCGCTATGGATGAAGCCGCGATCCGTGCACGGCTCGACGCGTGCCTTGTGAAAGGAAAGCAGGGGATGGATACGCAGGCCTGGGCCGGCCTGCCCGATCCGTTTCCGGTGTGGAAACGCGCCAACGACGCGGCCTGACGCGCCAGAGCCCTTCATAGAGTTCAGGATGCGCCGGAACGCCGTTCGCGTGCCAATAGTTCGCGCTTGCGCTGGACGCCCCAGCGATAGCCGGAGATCGAGCCGTCCTTCTTGACGACGCGGTGGCACGGCACGAGGACTGCAACAGGATTGCAGGCAATCGCCTCGGTCACCTCGCGCGCGTCGCGGGTACCAAGTTTGGCCGCCAGGGCGCCGTAGTTGGTCGTTTCGCCGACGGGAATTGCACGCAGCATCGACCAGACTTCGATTTCATACGGCGTCCCGCGCAAGTCGAGCGGAATCGCGGGATCGAAACCCGGCGCTTCGATCACGTGTTGCACCTTCTCCAGCACATCGGTCAATTCCTGCTCGCTTCCAATGATGTCGGCCTCCGGGAAGCGGAGGCGCAATGCGTCCTCCACCCCGGAATGATTCGTGCTGAATTCGAGGGCGACGAGCCCCTTGCCCGACATCGCCACCATGAAATCGCCGAGGGAACTGTTCCCCCATGCAAAGCGAATGACTTCGCGCATCTTGCGCTCCTGCGAATTTCTTTCTGGCGAGACGATAGAAGACAGCGATAGCGTTGGCCGATCCGGTCCTTGCTTTCAAATCGAAAAACGACAGCAACAAGATCGCGTCTGCCGCGCCGCTAGGTCGCGTCGTGAAAAATAATCCCGACGGTGTGCCGCATGCCGGAACGCACGCGACTCACGCCGTGACGAAGGTTCACGCGATAATTGCCCTTCGATCCCTGCACCGGCCGGTTATGGACCGCGAAGGCCACTGCGTCGCCCTGCCGGAGCGGCACGACTTCGACGCGACTTTGCATGCGCGGCCGCTGCTCGGTCAGAACGAACTCGCCACCGGCGAAGTCCGCGCCGGGTTGCGAGAGCAGAATCGCGACCTGGATCGGGAATGCGAGATCGCCGTAGAGATCCTGATGGAGGCAGTTGAAATCACCAGGGACGTATTGCAGCAGAAGCGGCGTCGGGCGCGTCTGGCCGGCGTCGTGGCATTGCTTGAGGAACGAGGCGTGGTCGGCTGGATAGCGCTCGCTTAGTCCCATCCGGGCGTTCCATTCGTTGGCAACGCCTGCAAGGCGCGGGTAGAGCACGGTTCGCAAGGAGCCGATGAGGTCGGGCAGCGGGTATTTGAAGTAGCGATACTCGCCCTTGCCGAAGCCGTGCCGCGCCATGTGGATATGACTTCGGAAATGGCTCTCGTCGGGATAGAGGTTTGCGATGGTGCGGCATTCCTCAGGTGAAAGCAGCTTGGGCAAGACGGCGCAGCCGTAGTTGTCGAGCTCACCTGCGAGCACCTGCCAGTCGTAAGCGGACACCCGTGCGTCTGCGGACGCAACCGCGGGGGCACGGGTGATGGTGGACGAACGGACTGTCATGAGATCGTTCCTTCCTGATCAGTATCTGCGCTTATGATCGAAAATGCTCCGTCGGCTCACGCGATGCGGATGATCGTCGTCTTCGCGAGAAGATAGGTCTCGCCGGTGCGAAAGCGGAGCCGGATATCTCCGTTCTCGAGCATCTGCCATTCTGCATGGCCGTCGGCGACGAGCCGGCGGAAATAGGCCGTCACGCGAGCCTTCGCCGGATCGGCGTGAACAAGGGCTGCGATCGCATCGGGCATTGTCCTGGTGCGGCGGCGATTCTCGCGCTTTATTCTTGCGTCCAATGCACTCCGAGGAAACATCGTCTGAAGCGTTCCTTCCGCCAGTCGATCGGCGTCGGCGATCACCAGCGACGTCAATAGGCACGCATCGACCACCTCAATGATCGAGTAAGTGCACGATACCGCGACCGGGACACTCCGAATATTGCTTTCAAACTCGCAGACACCGGCCGGAACGTGCGTCTGAAGGTCAAGGCGGCGGCGATGTTCACGTACCTTCCGAGCATTCCCGGTCGAGCAAAGCCCGCTTGCGTTCGATGCCCCAGGCGTAGCCGGAGAGCGAGCCATCTTTCCGAACGACGCGATGGCAGGGAATGGCGATGGCAAGCTTGTTCGCCGCGCAAGCGCCGGCCACCGCGCGCACCGCCTTGGGGGAGCCGATACGCTGTGCGATTTCGGCATAGGAAACCGCTTCGCCGACGGGAATCTCCTGCAGAGCGCGCCACACGCGTTGCTGGAAGGCGGTGCCGCGGACGTCGAGGGGAAGGTTCAGGCCGATCGCCGGCGCTTCGACAAAGCCGACGACCCGGGCAACCAGCCCTTCATAGTCGTGATCACCGCCAATGAGATGTGCGTTCGGAAAACGATCCTGGAGATTGCGGACGAGTTCGTCCGGATCGTCGCCCAGGAGGATCGCAGCCACGCCCTTCGTGCTCGAGGCAACGAGGATCGCGCCGAGAGATGTCTGCCCGACAGCGAACTTGATCTCCTCGTTGGTGCCCCCGGCGCGATACTGCGATGGCGTCATGCCGAGCATGTCCGTCGACTTCTCGTAGAAGCGTCCGCTCGAATTGAAGCCAGCGTCGTAGATCGCCTCGGTGACGGAGTTGCCCGAGGCCAATCCCCGGCGAACCTTCCCGGCACGATGGCCGGCGGCGTATTCCTTCGGCGTCAGCCCGATCGTGGCCTTGAACACGCGATGGAAATAGCTCGGACTCCGGCCGATCGCCGCGGCCAATTGCTCCAGCGAAGGTTCTTCCTCGCTCTCCTCGATGATCCGGCACACCTTCGCCACCAGGGCCGCGTTCTCGGCTTCGGTCGAAAGGCCTTCCGGATTGCAACGTTGGCAAGGCCGGAAACCTGTCGCCCTGGCGCTTTCCAGACTGTCGTGGAGCTGCACGTTCCTGGGATTGGGAACGCGCGAAGGGCAGGACGGCCGGCAATAGACGCCTGTCGTTGCGACCGAGTACCAGAGATGGCCGTCGGCCGTCTTGTCACGCGCGACAATGCGTGCCCATCGCGGATCATCCCCCACCGACGTGGGCGTTGACTTCGGGGTCCTGGCGGGCGTCGCAGTCATCTTCTTTCTCATATGGTGTTGGATCGATGATGCCGCCAATTCCCCGCCGACGCACTCCGATCCTTGCTTTCGAATTCGATTGCTCATGCCGGCAACGGGATCCGCGGGAACACAGGCTTGACGAGTTCCGGGGATGGCTTGAAGCAACAAGGCCCGCACGTGCGTGCGGACCTTATTTGATGGCCGGGCGTGGGCCGCCTAGGCCGCCTTCAGCAGCCCAAGCTGGGTGAGCGCGGTCACGCCGTCGTCGAGACCGATTTCCTCGACGATCTTGCCGTCGATCACCTTCAGCACCGTGGTGCCGGTGAAATGCATCTTGCGGCCCGTTGCGGCCGGCAGGCCGCCGACCAGGAAATCGTTGAAGGCCGGCCCCTTATGGGTGCCGCCACCTTCCCATTGGCCGACGACGTAATCGCCTTCGGCGATCAGGTCCGCAGTGCCCCAGAAATTGAGATCGGGGAATGCAGCACGGAAATCGATCATGAACGCCTTGATCTCGGCGCGGCCGCGGCGAGGCTCATGCAGCGAATATTTGAGCAGCATGTCGGGCGCGGCGATCTCGTCGATAACAGCAAGATTGACGTCCTTGCCCCAGAACTCCGTGAACCAGCGGCCGACAACGGCCTTGTTATCCTCTTCCTTGCTCATTGGAATGGCTCCTTGTGTCTCGTGATGATCACTGACGTCGGGTGGTGATCTGAACGAGGCTTACGCTTGACCAAAGGAAGCCGAACTCCGGTTCTTGCGCTGAAATCGAAACGGCAGAGCCGCCGGCGCGATGCGGGCGGAGATCACGGCCGGCACAGATCAACCATTCCGCCTGCGCAGTCCGGCAAGCTGGGATGGAAGAAGACCGTAGGTCTTGCGATATATCTCAGCAAAGCGCCCCATATGCGTGAAGCCCCATTTCAGGGCGACTTCGGAGACAGGCAGAATGTTGTCCGAGGATGTAAGCTCCAGATGTGCGGCTTCCAGCCTGATGCGACGCAAGTAGGTAACCGGCGTTGCACCGTAGTGCGCTTGGAAAGCGGTCTGCAACGTCCGTACGCTGATACCCGCTGCGGCTGCAGCGTCGCTCATGGTAAAGGGCCGATGAATGTTGGAATGCATGTAGTCCACCGCCCGCCGAAGGTGGCGCATGGTTGATTCAGACGGTTCCCGCAATTTGCCTGATGTCAGTCTCTCAAGCACCAGCAGGAGCAAGGATTCGCTCAGCAGCGCCATTGCGATGGGGGAGCGCCCCTGAAGATCCTCATCAAGAACGGCGGACACGACCGCTTGCGCGGAGTGATAAAGTGATTGCGTCGTCGTCTCCGTCAGATGATGGAGCATCAGAGGCGTAAGATCCTGAACAGAGAGCTTTTCATCGAATGTGGAAAGCGCCCGCATCAATTCCGGGCGTTCGAACCGGAGCCCTCTCGTTGCATGAGCTCCCTTGGTCGAGATTCGGCTTGGCGCGTCCGTCAGATGTGTAAACAGAGATCCTGGAAGCGCTCGGCAGGCACCGTACCTGCCAATTGCGGCAACAGCGCCAATGACAGGCTGCGAGACATGCAAGGTCTCCGCTGACTCGTTGAGTGTTATTTCGTAGCCGTGGCTACCCTGCACTCGCCAGCAGGTCAGGCCGTTGACCGCAGCGAAGTTGGCTCGCCACGAAAATTGTCGCCCGGCCTTCTCCGGCTCCGCCGAAACGTCCGGCAGGAATATCGAGAGACAGTCAAGGTACTTATCGAAACCAACCCCACGCTTGTCTTGGGACGCAACACGCAAAAACGAACTCATAATTCCGAGCAGGCCATACCGTAATTGTTTCGCGATTAATCGAAATTCTCCGGTTAAGCAACGCGGTGCCACGAGGCGTCAATTTTAACGGTGGCTATCCAATTCGCGCGAGATATGGCCAAAAGGCGAATCGCCCGTGCGTCGGTAACACCTCATTCAGCAACGCTGCATACGCATGAGATACGTGGCAGATGACGTGAACAGCGCTCCTGCTTATGTCCGCCGACATCCCGGGAAATGTTGGCAACATCACGATCACAAGCGCGCGGATGCAGCTTGGACAGGGACGCGACTCTCTCTGTTCATCTCAAGCCGACAAGCCATCAAACGAACGATGGCGGCAGCAGGAGGAATGAGGTGGATGTTCGCAACATTGCAGGCTCCGTTGCCTCCCCGTCGCCCGCGCAGGTACCAGCGCACCAAAAGACAGCCGCGATAATTTACGAACAGGCGAGACCGCCAGGAAAGTGAATCGCATGATCGAGGCCGCCACGACAGTCCGACAACTTCATATCGCCCTCATAACCGAGACGCCGGAACGGACAAGACCGCTGGCATCCATACTCAGTCAAACCTGCGACGTTCATTTGCTGCCGCCGGCGATTGACCCTCTTGTTATCGATGATTTCGCTTCTTGCGTCGTTCTTGACGTTGATCTTTCGTCAACGCAGGTGGTCCGAGCGCTTCGTCCCACTCGTCAGGCTATTCTGGCACGTTCGGTGCCCAGCCTCCTCGTTATCGACAAGAGCATTGGAGAACTCGCGCTTGCCGAAAGCATACGTCGCGCAAGGACATTCGGCGTACGCAACTACATCCACTATCCATTCGATGCCGATGAAGTACTGCGGATATTTGCTCCAATGCATGACGCGCGCGCCAAGTCAGAAGCACCATCGCGCAACAAAATCGTATTGCGGGGCGTTTTTGCTGCTCATCGCGCGCTGGCGCAGACAATCGAGGCGCCGCACAACGAGAGCTCATTTCCATTCGAAACTCTCGAAGCCAACACCCCGCTGATCCTGGAGGCGCTCGACGTCTGGGGAATTGGTCCCTGGATGGAAACGGTGCGGAGGCATCATGGCGGCACCTACAGGCACAGCCTGCTCGTGACCGGTTTCGCCGTTGCGTTCGCACAGAAGCTGAAGATGCGTCCCAAAGACCAACAACGCATCGCGCACGCCGCGCTGCTGCACGACGTCGGAAAATCGTTCATTCCAATTGATATTCTCGACAAGCCGGGAAAATTGACCGACCATGAGATGGAGCAGATAAGACAACATCCCCGGTACGGATATGACCTGCTCACGCAACAGGGCGGCTTTCCGGCTGAGATCCTCGATTGCGTGCTTCATCACCACGAGTTGCTCGATGGATCGGGTTATCCCGACCGGCTTCGCACCGGGCAGATTGCAGATCTCGTACGCGTTATCACAATTGCCGATATTTTTTCCGCACTGGTCGAAGATCGACCTTACCGCCAATCGCTGCCGCCAACGAACGCCTTCAGGATAATGCAGGATATGGGAAACAAGCTCGACGGCGATCTACTCAACGCGTTCCGCCCTGTCGTCGAGGATGCGGCGTGAGGTACGGATCCCCCGGGCTCTCATCGAAGAACATCTTCGGCGAGCGCACGTGACGGATGACGTGTGTCGCCACGCCGGTTTTGTGGGCGCACGTACATGATGACGGCTTCCGGGAGCTCTGCTTTCACCTTCAGCGCGGCGACGAGCGCGTCTTCTCCATCCAGGACGACATGGTCTGTTTTCCCCCTTAGCTTAAACCCGACGGTAAACTGCATCCCGAAATCTCCACTCGTGTGCCGCTACGCTGTCCTTGGCCATTGCCGTTCTCCTTCGCTGCGAAGCGATGGGAGCTACGCCATTGGCGTGAAAAATATGACCCGGAGCAGATGCGTGTAGTCGGACTCGAACACCATGATCGCCACGAATACCAGCACCAGCCCCGGCGGTAGCAGGATGGCATAGACCAAGGCCAACCGTTCCCAGGCCATGTGCATGAAGACGGCGACGATCAGACCGGCCTTCAAAACCATGAACAGCAGGATCAGCGACCATCTGAGATGGCCGTGGAGGCCGAAATAGTCGACGAGAAAGGAGCAGGTGCTAAGGACGAACAGCCATCCCCAGACCACGAGATAGAGCTTGATCGGGTGCTGCTGGCCCTTTGCTTGGGCGGCTCCCGGCGCATGGGCCTCATGGGCGTGAACGTGCAGCGAAGGTTGTTGGCCTTCCACATGTATCGCGGCTTCTGTCATGCGCCAACCTCACCAAAGATAGAAAAGGGCAAAGATGAACACCCACACAAGATCGACGAAGTGCCAGTACAGGCCGGTGATTTCGACGATCTCGTAGTACCCTTTGCGGCTTGTGAAAAAGCCGCGCCTTTCGACATCGAAGTCTCCCCGCAAGACCTTTCGTGCGATGGCGATCAGGAAAATCACACCGATGGTCACGTGGGTGCCGTGGAAGCCGGTGATCATGAAGAAGCTGGCGCCGAACTGCGCCGCGCCCCACGGGTTGCCCCAGGGCCGGACGCCCTCGATGATCAGCTTGGTCCACTCGAAGGCTTGCATTCCGACGAACGTGGCGCCGAATGCAGCGGTGACCAGCATCAAGGCTGCGGTTCTGACGCGATCGCGGCGGTAACCGAAATTGACCGCCATCGCCATCGTGCCGCTGCTGCTGATCAGGATGAAGGTCATGATCGCGATCAGGATGAGCGGGATGTGCTGGCCGCCGATATTGAGGGCAAAGACTTCGCTGGGGTTCGGCCACGGCACTGTCGTGGACATTCGCGCCGTCATGTACGACAGCAGGAAGCAACTGAAGATGAAGGTGTCGCTCAGGAGGAAGATCCACATCATGGCCTTCCCCCAGGAGACGTTCTTGAATGCCCGCTGATCCGAGGACCAGTCGGCAACGATCCCTCGCCACCCCGCCAGCCGCACGGGCGATGCTCCGATGTTTGTCAGCGCAGTCTCTGCCATCGATCCCTGCCCTCCCTAACTGAGCAACTGGCGACAGATGTCGACGAAATTATCTGTCCAGCCCGTCAGCAGACCGAGCAAGACCAGCCAGACCAGCAGCAGGAAATGCCAATAGATAGCGCAGAGCTCCACGCTCGCGCGCACCTTTGCGACCTCAGCGCCACGCCACACTTTGGCGATCGTTCTGCCGAGCGCCACGAGACCGCCCATCAGATGCAGCCCATGCACCGCGGTGATCAGATAGAAAAAAGAATTCGCTGGGTTGGACGCGACGAAATACCCGGCGGCATTCAACTGTCGCCACGCCAGAAGCTGCCCAACCAGGAATGTAACGGCGCATGCTCCGCCAGTGCAGAGGCCGACGCCGACACTGTCCATGTCGCCGCGGCGCGCGGCCATGTACGCCCATTGCAGCGCGACGCTGCTCAATACCAGCACGCCCGTGTTGAACCACAGCAGCGCCGGCACCGGCAGCGTCCGCCAGTCCACCATGTTCATGCGCATGGAGTAAGCGCTGATGAACAGCGCGAACAGCGAGCCGACCACCGCGAGAAACACCCCCAATCCGATCTTCGCCGCCTGCGACGACGATCCGCTCTCCTCGCGAAGATCGAAGATCACTCCTTCCTCCAGCCAGGGTTTTGCTGTCAGCCGTTGCTGCGAGAGCCACCATCCCGCAATTGCCGCTATTCCAGCCATGAACAGGATAATGGCGCTCACGGATGGGCCCCCTGCGGCGATAGTTTGGCTGGCGGTTCATTTTGCGGCACGAAGTCCCTGGCGGCGCCAGGTACGCTGTAGTCGTAGGCCCAGCGATAGACGATCGGGAGCTCCTTGCCCCAGTTGCCGTGCCCCGGCGGGGTCTCTGGTGTCTGCCATTCCAGCGACGCGGCTCCCCAGGGATTGCCGCCCGCCTCTTTCCCTTTGAACAGGCTCCAGATCAGATTGAATATGAAGACAAGCTGGGCAAAGCCGACAATCAGGGCTGCCACGCTCATGAACGCATTGAGGTCATGGGCAGAGGCCGGGATGAAGGCGGTTTCGCCGATATCGTGATAGCGGCGCGGCACGCCCAAGAGGCCGAGGTAGTGCATCGGGAAGAAAACCGCGTAAGCCCCGAGGAACGTGACCCAGAAGTGGAATCGTCCGAGCGCCTCATTGAGCATTCGTCCCGTGACTTTCGGATACCAATGATAGATCCCGCCGAACACGGCCATGATCGGTGCAATGCCCATCACCATGTGGAAGTGGGCGACAACAAACATCGTGTCCGACAGCGGAACGTCCACGACCACGTTGCCGAGAAACAGGCCGGTCAGCCCGCCATTTACGAACGTGATGATGAACGCCAGCGCGAACAGCATCGGGATGGTGAGATGAATATCGCCGCGCCAGAGGGTCAGCACCCAGTTGTAAACCTTGATCGCGGTCGGGATGGCGATGATGAGCGTCGTGGTGGCAAAGAAGAACCCGAAATACGGATTCATGCCGCTCACATACATGTGGTGCGCCCATACGACGAAGCTGAGAGCGCCGATTGCCACGATGGCCCAGACCATCATGCGATAGCCGAAGATGTTCTTCCGCGCGTGGGTGCTGATCAGATCGGAAATAATGCCGAAGGCCGGCAAGGCGACGATATAGACTTCGGGATGACCGAAGAACCAGAACAGGTGCTGGAACAGGATTGGGCTGCCGCCGCCATATTTCGTCAGCTCGCCCATCTCGACGAGGGTCGGCATGAAGAAGCTGGTGCCGAGGAGCCGGTCAAGCAGCAGCATCACCGAGGCGACGAACAGCGCCGGGAAGGCCAGCAGCGCCATGACGGTGGCGGTGAATATGCCCCACACCGTCAAGGGCATCCGCATCAACGTCATGCCGCGCGTGCGCGCTTGCAGCACCGTCACCACATAGTTGAGGCCGCCCATGGTGAAGCCGATAATGAACAGGATCAGAGAGGCCAGCATGAGAATGATGCCCCAGTCCTGCCCGGGAGTGCCGGAGAGAATCGCCTGCGGTGGATAGAGCGTCCAGCCGGCGCCGGTGGGCCCGCCAGGCACGAAGAAGGTCGAGACCAGCACCAGAACCGCGAGCAGGTAGACCCAATAGCTCAGCATGTTCACATAGGGGAACACCATGTCCCGGGCACCGACCATGAGCGGGATGAGGTAGTTGCCGAAGCCCCCGAGGAACAATGCGGTGAGCAGGTAGATCACCATGATCATGCCGTGCATGGTGATGAACTGGAGATATTGGTTGGCATCGATGAAGGAGAACGTGCCGGGAAATCCCAGTTGCAGTCGCATCAGCCACGACAGCACGAGCGCGACCATTCCGATCGCCATCGCCGTGATCGAATACTGGACGGCGATGACCTTGGCATCCTGCGAAAAAACGTACCTCGTCCACCAGCTCTTCGGATGATAGAGTTCGACCTCACCAACCTCAGCGGGCGGAACGCCTGCGATTGTGTCATACGGGACATCGACCATCGGAATTCCCTCCTTGGCCTTCCGTTCAGCGAGGAGTTCGCCTTACGATGGATGGCGCCTCCTCGGCGGTATGCTCATTCGCTGCCTGCCTTGTACGCCGCCTTCGCGACGTTGCGCTGGCCCGACAGCTCAGCGAATGTCCGCTGTTTCTCCAGCCACGCGTGATATTCTTTCTCTTCCTCGACGACGACCTTGCTGCGCATTTGCGCGTGCGCGGCGCCGCAGAGCTCTGCACAGAGGACCTCGAACGTTCCGGTGCGCGTGGGCATGAACCAGTAATAGGTCACCGAGCCCGGTATCATGTCCATCTTGGCCCGGAACTCGGGCACATAGAAATCATGCAGGACGTCAATTGAGCGGAGCAGCACCTTCACAGGCTTGCCGATCGCCAGGTGCAGATCGTCGTTTTGAACAACGATGTCGTCTTTTCCGTTCGGATCGTCGGGATTCAAGCCCATGGGATTGTCGGCACTGATAAGGCGGGCGTCAGTGGTCCCCAGCCGGCCGTCTTTTCCAGGAAGCCGGTAGCTCCATTGCCACTGCTGTCCCATGACCTCGACTTCGGTCGCACCGGCCGGGACGGTCACGAACTGGTGCCAGACGACCAGTCCGGGTGCCAACATCGCCGCGACGCCGATTGCTGTCCCGACGCTGAGCCACCATTCGAGCCGCTTGTTTTCAGGATTGTAGTCCGCCCGCCTTCCCTCCTTGTGGCGGAAGCGGAAGACGCAGTAGGCCATGAACGCGACGACCGCGACGAAGACCGCGCCGGTGATCCAGAATGTCAGGGTGATGGTGTCGTCGATGTAGCCCCAATTCGAGGCAAGCGGCGTCCACCACCACGGGCTGAAGAGGTGGAACACCACCGAGGCGATTGCGACCAAAAGCAGAATAATTGCTACAGCCATCCCTCATGCATCCTTGCCGCTAAAAGGCTGCGGATACGAACCGGAGGGCGGAGCTCACGTCTGTCGCGATGGCGGACTTTACATCCGCTGTCGTCGTGCCTCTTGCCTCGCCCATTCCACTGGTCGCGACGCGGATTGCACGCCACGACCGCAAGTCTCATCGGAGCTGGGGGCGTTGGATGAAGGATGGTACGCGTCGAGCCGGGCGTCAATAGTGGAGTATGCCGCGCCCCGCGTCAGCGGCGGCGCGCAAACCGTCAATTGTCGGACGGCAACCGTCGCCTGATAATGCGACGCAACAAGAGAGATTGTGCAACCGCACAATTCACCCAACCGTGAGCGCCATCTTGCTCTCATCTCCTTAAGCTCCTACACCATTGCGACAGGTGTCGCCCGGCAAAGCTCCTTCTCGCTGAATCTGGCTCGCCGGGCTCGATCGCGATTTCGGCGCATGAGGCGAATGTGCGCGAGTTGAAGGCCGCGCCGTTCCCCCTTGCGATCACGAGCAAGGAGACCGGAGCCATGGCCACTCAGTATTTTGCAAGACCTCACCTGCAATTCTTCGGCGTCTCCACCGCCTATGCCGTTCGCAGGATCAGCCTTTCGGACTTGCGCGACGCGCTGCGCCTGGGCTGGGAAGACTTCCAAGCGATACCAACTCACGCTGTCGTCCTGTGCGGAATTTATCCTGTTCTCGGTCTTGTGCTGTTCAGGCTGGTCCTTGGCTATTCGGTGCTGCCGCTGCTGTTTCCACTGGCGGCCGGTTTTGCGTTGATCGGCCCTTTTGCCGCGCTCGGCCTCTACGAACTCAGCCGCCGCCGCGAACGCGGCGAGGAACCCGCGGCATGGCATGCGATGCACGTGCTGAGCGCACCGTCCTTCGGCGCCATTCTCGGCCTCGGCGTGCTCCTGCTCGTTTTGTTCGGGGTCTGGATCGCCACCGCGGACGCTATCTACGTTGCCACGTTCGGCCACGCCGCGGCCGCCAGCATCCCTGATTTCGCAACGCGCGTGCTGACAACGCCGGAAGGCTGGTCGCTCATCATTATCGGCTGCGGCGTCGGCTTCCTGTTCGCCGTCGTGTCCCTGTGCGTCAGCGTCGTATCGTTTCCGTTGATGCTGGACAGACATGCCACCGCGATAGACGCCATCCGGACGTCGCTGCGGGCCGTGAAAGAGAACCCATTTGTGATGGCCGCATGGGGGCTGATCGTGGCGGCGCTGCTGGTGATCGGTTCGCTGCCGTTCTTCGTCGGCCTCGCTGTCGTGCTGCCGGTGCTCGGTCATGCCACCTGGCATCTTTATCGGAAGGTGGTCGAGCCCGACCCGAATCCCCCACAGGAGGAGCCTCGCACGCCGATAGGTCATCGCTACGCAGCAGATTTCCCGGCGTCGCTGTTCCCGTGGAGCCACGAACGCTAGCCGGAGCGCCCTTGAACCTGCCAGCCCGGCCGTTGGCGCCATTCAGGTCATCAAAAGAAATCCCCAGCGATCGGGTAAGATCGCTGGGGCTTGCTACCAACTTTGGTTGCGGGGACCTGCAACCATCTCAAATTATTAGTTGGAGGCAACGGCTAGAGGGGCTGATCGGTCGGACGGAAGGGATAGAGCGAAACTCGAAGTGGCGGAGAGACGGTCAGTCAATCCCCGTTGAAAGACAAAGCCCTCTACGTCCGCTTTGTCCCGATAGCGACCAAGTTCGTGGGGCAACGCAGGATGTCGCGATGGGCCAGAAGCTGACATGGATCTTCCCCAGGGCGGCAATTCATTGTTCATGTCTGCTGCATGCGCGAGCAAGTCGTCTCGAAAGGCGCGACTTCCAAGTCGCATGGTTTTGCGACTTGATGGTGTGTCGAGGAAAGATCCCGGCGCCAAATCCTGTTGCTCACTTGCCGCCAGTGACATCGAGGAACGTGCCGGTGACGAACGAGGCCTCCGCGCCGGCTAGCCACAGGATCGCGCGCGCCACCTCTTCAGGCTGCCCGCCTCGTCCCATCGGGATCGAGTCCTTGACGCGATCTACTCGCCCCGGCTCTCCGCCGCTCGCATGCATTTCGGTGTAGATGTGTCCGGGGCGAATGCAGTTGACGCGAATTCCGTCGCGCGCGACCTCTTTGGCGAAACCGGTCGTGAATGTCTCCAGCGCACCCTTCGATGCGGCGTAGTCGACATATTCGCCCGGACTGCCGAGCCGGGCCGACGCGGACGAGACGTTGATCACGGAGCCGCCCCGCCCGTTGTAACGATAGGACATCCGCCTGGCAGCCTGCTGTGCGCAGAGAATGGGACCAATCGCGTTGACGGCGAAGATCCGCTGCATCCGCTCGAAACCAAGGTCCTCAAGCCGGGACTGCCGCGCAAGGACAGCAGCGTTGTTCACCAGTACATCGATCCGGCCGAACTCCCGGTCGATCGCCGCGAAGAGCTGCGCCACCTGCTCCGGATCCGCACTATCCGCGCGCACGGGCAACGCCCGCCGCCCCGCGGCTTCCACATCAGCCGCCACTGCAAGGGCGGCAGCTTCGTTGGAGACGAAGCTGATCGCGACATCGTAGCCCTGTGCGGCAGCAAGCCGCGCCGTTGCCGCGCCGACGCCACGACTTCCACCCGTTATCAGAATAAGCGGCGCCTGCGAGATGGTATCCATTGAGCGAACCTCCATGTGGTGATGGGATGATGATCCAGGACTGTGACCGGCCGATACGCACGGCGCGGCGGCATTGGTCGTTCCGCCGCCCGTCCGGCATCGGCATCAAACGAACTTCTCGCGCGGTCCTGCGGCGGAGCTGCGCAGGTGGGGCCGCAGGGCCAGCACGAGTGGGACGACCAGGGCGGCCGTCGCCGCCGAGGCCAGCACGCCAATCATCCGACTGCTGTGATCGGCAACCGCGCCGTAGAGGATCGGCGCGAGACCTCCTGCGCCGATGACGCTCGTATAGAAGACCGCGAAAGCCCGCCCCGTATCGCCGTCGGAAAGCTCCGGCACGGTGCCATAGAGCACCGACGAGGTGCCGTTCAGCACGATGCCGAGCAACGGCAGCAGGATGAGCGTTGGCGTCAGTGGCGTGAACAGCGTCGCCACGATGAGCAGGGCTGTTACGGCCTCGCTCACCATGACGCTACCGACAACGCCCAGCCGCTCGCCGAGCCAGCCGAATGTCGCCTTGCCGAAGGCGCCACCGATGAACAGCAGGGCAAGCGCGACTCCAACGGCCGGCAAGCCCCCGCCCTGTCCATGGATGAGGAAGGGCAGAAACAGCAGATATCCCATGCGGGTCGCCGTATCGAGCGCGCCGATCGTCGTGAGGATGCCAAAGCCGCGGCGGCCGCGGCCGGACGTCGCCTCTCCCGTGACATTCCTCGTCACGGAGGCCGCCGGTGCCAGCGACACCAGCGCGACCACCAGGACGGCTCCAAGCATCGCCATCAAGCCCAGCACCGATTGCCAGGCGAAGATCGGCAGCAGCACCGCGATGAGCGCCGGCAACGCGGCTTTTCCGAGATCGCCGGAAAAGTTGTAGATGCCGAGCGGCCGTCGCGCCGCCGCGCCATAACTGTCGGTGACGAGCATCGAACCACGTGGGTGCTGGATGCTCGATCCGATGCCGGCTACGACGAGGCCGACGCAAAGACCCGCGAAGCCGAACGGCAGCGCCATGATCAGCAAGCCCCCCGCCGCAGCGACGGTGGACAGGATTAGCGCCGCGCGCGGCGACAAGCCGCGAAGAACGCGGTCGGCCGGGATCTGCATGCCTCCCATCGTCCCGAAATACAGTGCGCGCACGACGGCGAGCGCCGCATAGGACAGGCCGAACTGCGCCTGCCAGACCGGCAGGAAGGCATAGAGACCGTCGGTATAGCCGTCATGAAGCGCGTGGGTGAGGCACGCGGCCAGCAGGCTGCGCGATTTCGCCGGGGCCGACGAACTTGATGCGGTTTCGCGCGGACGGCTCGCAGCCGCCATCGCTGCGTCGTTCATGTCGATTTCTCCGCTTCCGGGTTGAAGGAGAACTCTTGCAATGATAGAAAATCTACACCGCGATCCCTTTCGGACCCGCCGATGCGCTGATTTTCGCGACAAATCCAATCTGGACTATTGAGGCGACCGTCACAAATCAGTAATAATCGAGCTATGAGTTAGGATTTCTATCCAATGAGTATTCCCGTCCAGCGCAGGACTTTGCCACCGCTCAACGCCGTCCGCGCTTTCGAGGCGGCAGCTCGCCTTGGCAGCTTCAAGGAAGCGGCGACCGAATTGGGCGTGACACATGGCGCAATCAGTCAGCAGGTGCGCCTCCTTGAGGATCGGCTAGGAGCGCCCGCGCTGTTCTGGCGATCAACGCGGCGGGTCACGCTCACACCCGCCGGCACAGCGCTGCTCGAGGAGATCGGCCCGGCGCTCGACCTCATTTCGTCCGCTGTCCGGCGCCATCACGCGACACGCGGCGAAGTGCCGGCCGCCGTGCTGCGCGTCAACGCGCTGGCGACGTTCAGCATGCGCTGGCTTCTTCCCCGGCTGAGCCGTTTTCGCAACGAACGACCCGACATCGAGGTCCGCCTCACCACGTCAAACGACCCGATCGACGCGCTTGCCGACACGTTCGACGTGGTCATCCGCGGCGGCCCGGATTCGTTTCACGGCTTTACGTCCCGGCTGTTTCTTTCGGAGCGCCGATTGCCGGTCTGCAGCCCCGCACTCGTCGCGAAGCTGCCGCTGGAGGACGTTTCCGATCTCGCGCAGCACACGTTGCTGAACGTCACGTCGATGCCGCGGCTATGGCACGATTGGCTGGTGCAAGCCGGACAGCCTCGCGTCACCCCGGCGGCGACGCTGACACTCGATCATTTCTTTCTGACCATTCAGGCGGCGATCGATGGTTTGGGCGTGGCGATGGGACCGACCGCCCTGATCGGCGACGACGTCGCGGCCGGCCGCCTGATCGCGCCGTTTCCCGATGTCAGCCTTCCGGCGAGGAGCTACTTCGCCTACTTGCCCGCGGGCACCGAAAGTGGCTCACAGACAGCGGCGTTTTGCGATTGGCTGGAGCAAGAAGGGCAGCAATCCGCCGGAAACGCAACGGCCGCATGACGAACTGACCATGCCGCCTGGACTGGCAAAACCCTCGAACGTTCCGCAGCGGCTATTGTTCAACGCTTTTATCGATCGTTGCTAGTCTGGATTTCGGTTGTTGCAAATCCCGACCCGAGCCCGACATGCTTCAACGTCGGTCAAAGGGCCCTTGCCAATGCAAATGTCAGCTTCCGGTCACGATGGGTCATTGAATGCCACGCTGAGCGGTGTCCGGCCTCCCCCCGTGAGCTGACGCAGCGATCTTCCATCCGGGTTTCAACTATAGGCCACAAGGCGACCTCGGAGGCAGCCGATTCGGGTGACCTACCGCTCTAGCTCTGTGCGAATTCGATCACGGTGCTGGATGTGCAGCACCTGACATGCATTAAAGTTCTCCAGAAGTATCTTAGCTTTCGCTAGATCGTGGCCGAGGCGGGCGAGGTTTACAATCCGTTGCTCTTGCTCAGCAATGTGTCGTTCGGCCTCGGCAACGTGCCCCTCGGCTTCCTCCAAGTGACGAAGCTGCATCGCGCGAACTTCTGATTGAAGAAGGTCTGACATAGCTCGCTCCCGTCCTGTGCAGGCGGGAGCGCAACCGTCTCTCAGCCACCAGCGCCCGTATCGCTCACTGCCAGTGATGTCCTGACTCTACCATCACCTGATCAGGCAGCGGGATGAATTCGTGGTGCTGTCGCCCGAGGAAAGTGTCGGGGCGGGGGCAAGTCTGGAGAACCCTGATGGGGGCTGAGATAGTTGGCTTGGTCTGTCGAATGACGCGGTCAAGTGCGGCGGCGTTCTCGCGATGGAGCCGCGTTCAGCGAAGTCCGGTCTACCGCGGCGAGCCGACGTAACAATCCATAATGCAGTCTTCAGCTATGGCCACAAGCGGACATCGCTCACCCGGGCCCTCGCACCCGCGCCCTTTGAGCGCTCAGCGGAACAACCTCCACCGTGGCACTTTCGGTCATGCGGTCGCGCTCGATCGTCAGCCGCACCTGCCGGCCGACCGGCGTCAGCCCGATCAGGTTGCGCATCTGCGTCGCGCTGCGGACGGGAATGTCGTTGGCCTTGAGGACGACGTCGCCGCGGCGCAGCCCCGCGCGCTCCGCCGGAGAGCCGGGACTGACTTCCTTGATGCGGGCGCCCTGCGTCGCGCCCGTGGCCGGCGCTTCCATGTCCTCCAGCGCAATGCCGATGCGCCCGCGCTCGACTCGTCCGGTCGCCGCAAGCTGGTTCATTACCTCGCGCGCCATGTTGATCGGCACCGCAAAGCCAATGCCAACATTGCCGCCGCCCGGCGAGATAATCGCCGTATTGATGCCGACCAGCTGACCTCGCAAGTTGATCAGCCCGCCTCCAGAATTGCCGGGATTGATTGCCGCATCGGTCTGGATGAAATCCTCATAGCCGTGCTTGCCGAGCCCGGTGCGCCCGAGCGCGCTGACGAGGCCCGAGGTGACGGTCTGGCCGAGGCCGAACGGATTGCCGACCGCGATCACGAAGTCACCGACCTGAAGCGCGTCGCTGTCGCCGAGTGCAATAGCCTTGAGCCCGGCAGGCTCCCTGATCTGCAGCAGTGCGATATCGGTGGGCGGATCGCGGCCCACAACCCGACCGGCGAACTTGCGGCCGTCCTTGGTCCTGATCTGCACTGCGGTGGCATTGGCGACGACATGGTTCGCCGTCAGCACATAACCGCGCTGGGCGTCGACGATCACGCGCGAACCGGTCGCGCTGACTTCCTTCTCCAGTTGCTTCGGGACGTTGAAGAACTCGCGGAACAGCGGATCCTGGTAAAGCGGATTGTCCTCGCGCACCCGCCCCTGTACCGAAATGTTGACGACCGCCGGCGTCACTTCCCGCACGAGCGGCGCAAGCGTCGGCACGCGGCCTGTATTGAGGTCCGGAATCTGGGCGGTGGCCGGCGCTGCCGACAGCGCCCACCACAACCCGGAGATGACGCCCAGCCATCCGAGCAAACGCAAAACTCGCATGAAATCTCCCCCAGAATCTGTCTTTCGGCCTCTAGCGGCCGCCGCGTCGGTTAGCTGGTTGAGTGAAAATGGCCGTTCAAGAGGCGGCCTGGCACTCGGCCGCCCGGAGTGACAAAAATTTATTTAGGGACCCTTGACGGACTTTTTTCCGCTTCCTAGGTCGTTTTCCGCCCGGGGCCGGTCCCGGACCCGGCTTTATGACATCGCTGACCTGACAAGGAGGATGTGCATGCATTTCCGTCCATTGCACGACCGCGTGCTCGTGCGCCGCATCGATGCCGAAGAGAAGACCGCTGGCGGCATCATCATTCCCGACACCGCGAAGGAAAAGCCGCAGGAGGGCGAGATCGTCGCCGCGGGGCCTGGCGCGAGGAATGAGCAGGGCCAGTTGACCCCGATCGACGTCAGGCCGGGAGACCGCGTGCTGTTCGGCAAGTGGTCCGGCACAGAGGTGAAGATCGACGGCGAGGACTACCTGATCATGAAGGAGAGCGATCTTCTGGGCGTGGTCGACAAGACCGGCTCGCTCAAGAAGGCCGCCTGAGCAAATTGCAAGAGCTGACAGTCATTAGGAGAAAGGAGCAGGCAAATGGCTGCCAAGGACGTGAAATTCTCCACGGAAGCCCGCGAGCGGATGCTGCGGGGCGTGGACACGCTGGCCAACGCCGTGAAGGTCACCCTCGGTCCCAAGGGACGCAACGTCGTGATCGAGAAATCCTTCGGCGCACCGCGCATCACCAAGGACGGCGTCACCGTCGCCAAGGAAATCGAACTGGAAGACAAGTTCGAGAACATGGGCGCACAGATGGTGCGCGAAGTCGCCTCCAAGACCAACGACCTCGCCGGCGACGGCACCACGACTGCGACCGTGCTGGCCCAGGCCATCGTCAAGGAAGGCGCGAAATCCGTTGCCGCTGGCATGAACCCGATGGACCTCAAGCGCGGCATCGATCTTGCGGTCGACGCCATTGTCAATGACCTCAAGTCCCACGCCAAGAAGGTCACCTCCAACGAGGAGATTGCCCAGATCGGCACCATTTCGGCCAATGGCGATACGGAGATCGGCCGCTTCCTTGCCGATGCGATGCAGAAGGTCGGCAATGAGGGCGTCATCACCGTCGAGGAAGCCAAGAGCCTCCACACCGAGCTGGAGGTGGTCGAGGGCATGCAGTTCGACCGCGGCTTTGTCTCGCCCTACTTCGTCACCAACACCGAAAAGATGCGGGTCGAACTCGAGGATCCCTACATTCTGATCCATGAGAAGAAGCTGTCCGGTCTACAGACCATGCTGCCGCTGCTCGAAGCGGTGGTGCAGTCTGGCAAGCCGCTGCTGATCGTGGCCGAGGATGTCGAGGGCGAAGCGCTTGCCGCGCTCGTGGTCAATCGACTGCGCGGCGGCCTCAAGGTCGCGGCGGTGAAGGCGCCAGGCTTCGGCGATCGCCGCAAGGCCATGCTGGAGGATATTGCAATCCTCACCGGCGGCACCGTGATTTCGGAAGATCTCGGCATCAAGCTCGAGAATGTCACGCTGAAGATGCTCGGGCGCGCCAAGAAGGTCGTGATCGACAAGGAGAATACGACCGTGGTCGACGGCGCCGGGCCCAAGAAGGACATCGAAGCTCGTGTCACCCAGATCAAGTCGCAGATCGAGGAGACCACCTCCGATTACGATCGCGAGAAGCTGCAGGAGCGGCTGGCCAAGCTCGCCGGCGGCGTCGCCGTAATCCGTGTTGGTGGTGCGACCGAAGTCGAGGTCAAGGAGAAGAAGGACCGGGTCGACGATGCCATGCATGCGACTCGCGCTGCGGTCGAGGAAGGCATTCTGCCGGGCGGCGGCGTGGCGCTGCTGCGTGCGCTGAAAGCGCTCGATGGCTTAAAGACCGCCAATGCCGACCAGAAGGCCGGCGTCGATATCGTGCGCCGCGCCATCCAGGTGCCGGCGCGGCAGATCGTCCAGAACGCCGGCGAGGACGGCTCGCTCGTCGTCGGCAAGCTGCTCGAGAACTCCGACTACAATTGGGGATTCAACGCGGCCACTGGCGAGTACCAGGACATGGTGAAGGCCGGCGTGATCGATCCCGCCAAGGTCGTTCGCACCGCCTTACAGGACGCGGCCTCCGTCGCGGCTCTGCTGATCACCACGGAAGCACTGGTCGCCGATAAGCCCAAGAAGTCCGAACCGGCCGCGGCAACGCCGCCGACGGATTTCTAATCAAGCACGCGCCCGGCCGGAAACGGCCGGGCTCTCCGCCAACCGCGACGAGAAAGGAAGCTCACAAGCGCCAGGGAGCCTCAGATGAGCACTCGCATTCAGGATCGATCGCGCAAGGTTGGGGCGACGGCAATGCATTGGCTCATGTTCGCCCTCAGCCTTCTCACGATCGCATGGATCAGTTTTCCAACGACAGGAGGATGAGATGACCCGAAACTACGCATCCAGCTCGGCTTGGCCCAAGACATCAGGACGCGGCGTCCGCAGAACCGTCGCAGCCGCTTTTGCCATGGCGATGATGCTCGTGCCCGTTAGCGCCTGGGGGATGGATAGTACGCCAAGGTTGGCGCTCGACAGCGCGGGCCACCTTCTGCCGCTGCCAGCCATTTCCTATCTGGAGTCGGTCCGCTGGATGAGCTGGAAACCGCGGTCCCCGCTTTTCAAGACCGATATCCTGCTGTTGCCGGACAATATTCAGCCAGGCTCCTTTCAACTTCCATCCGAACATGAGCGCAGCTTGCCGAGAGTGAGCTGAGTCCGCACGTGGCGCGATCCGCGCTGCATGGGTCGCGCCTGCTGCTACTGAGGGCAACCATGTTCGAATTGGCACACCGTCAGCAGATTTCCGAGCGCTCCGATTCACACCTGCCCGACGCCGTGCGCGCGTTCCTGATCGAGAGCGACCGGCGGGTGATCGCGCATTGCCATAGCTTGCTGAAGGGAAGCGGCCTATCCGCTGAGGAGCGCCGCCGCTTGATGCGTCTCGCCAGCGAGGCCGAAGCCGAGCTGGAGCATCTGGCCGCCCAAGCTGTGAGCAGCAAAAATTTCGGGAGGCGCCCTTGAAACCATAGTTGTTTTTCGTAGTTTTATTTTGCCGCAAGGCTGCGGCGCCGGATGCCAGATCGGGTCCGGCGGACTGAACTGGGCGCCGGACCGGTGTCCTGCGCTCCTTCGTATCCATCTTGCTCTTAGGAGGACTTGGCTATGAGGAACTTCGATTTCACTCCCCTGTGGCGGTCGACCGTCGGATTCGATCGCATCTTCGATCTGCTCGACGAGACGCAACGGACCGTCGAGGAACACTATCCACCCTACAACATCGAACGGCTGGGCGAAGATCACTATCAGATCACGCTTGCGCTCGCCGGTTTCAGCCCGGACGAGATCGCGATCACGGCCGAGCAGAACGTGCTGACCGTCGAGGGCCGCAAGGCCGACGAGGCGAAACGCGATTACCTCTATCGCGGCATCCCGGCCAAGGGTTTCAAGCGGCAGTTCAATCTTGCCGATTATGTGCAGGTGAAGACGGCAGCGTTCGACAACGGACTGCTGCGGATCGAGCTCGTCCGCGAGCTGCCCGAGACGATGAAGCCCCGCCGCATTCCGATCGGCGGCACCGAGCAGATCACCCACAAGCAGGCGGCCTGACGCCGTCCGTGTTCAACGACATTGGTGCGCATGGTGCGGCATCCGCGCCACCCGGCGTATTTGACAGAGAGGAGTCCAACATGACAATGCGCGATCTAATTCCGTGGAACAAGAACCAGCAGCTCACGACGGGCGAGGCTTACGATCCGTTTCTGACGTTTCACCGTGAGATGAATCGACTTTTCGACGACGTCTTCCGCGGGTTTGGCAGCGTCGGCCGGCCCGGGTCCCCGCTGATCGAAGGCCAGTTTGGCTGGCCACGCATCGAGCTCAGCGAAACCGACAAGGCCGTGACGATTTCCGCCGAGCTTCCGGGACTGAGCGAAAAGGACGTCCAAGTCGAAATCGCAAACGGCGTCCTGTCGATCCGCGGCGAGAAAAAGGCCGAACACGACAATGGCGGCCGCTACAGCGAACGCTACTATGGCTCGTTTGAGCGTCGTATCCCGCTCGATGGCGTCCAGGAAGACAAGGCCGAAGCCAACTTCCGCAATGGCGTCCTCACGGTGAGCCTGCCGAAAACCGAGCAAGCCAGCCAGGGCGTCAAACGGATCGCCATCAACACCAGCAACTGACGTGCCCAGGACGGCGGCGCCCGCGCCGCCGTCCGCCACCAACCTGCAGAAAGGAGCAAGAGGAGAGCAAGACATGAGCAGGCCTGATCGTTTGACGGGCAGTGTAGATGCCCCATTTCATCCCGTATCTCACTATAGTTCGCCAGCCGATGTCCTGAATGATGAGGTGCTGTCGCCTCCTGAGAAACGGGTCATTCTCTCCTCCTGGGCTTCGGACCTGTACACCGTCGATTCCTGCCCAGCCCTTCGCAAGATCCCGGGGCTTGCTGCTCCCATGCATCTTGAGGATATCCTCGCAGCGTTGCGGCAGCTCGACGAAGAGGAAAAAAGGGGCGGCGCCGCTGCGGTAAGATTCACCGCACAAGCGCAGCAAGCAGCGAGAAATCGCCAGCCCCGCATCGCTATCTCGGCGAAGTCACGGTGGAGCAGTGCGGCCAATGTGCGGCGGTATCGCCGATTGCTCGCGACGCATTTGACGGAAAACGAGCGGCGGTTGGTCGAGCACAGACTGGCGGAGGAGCTTGCTCAACTCAGAAGTCAAAGCAATGTCACTGAATCATCGGAGTCTCAGTAGAGATCCGCGGCCGCTGCACCTCTGGCGATGTGCGGCCAAGCTCGTGAACACATGAGGGCCTCAGCCAACGCCGGCTCAGAGTAACGAAGGACGGACTGAAAAATGAGGATTGCTCAGATTGCCCCGCTGTACGAGAGCGTGCCGCCGCGGCTCTATGGAGGAACGGAGCGGGTCGTCTCATACCTGACGGAGGAGTTGGTTCGGCAGGGACACCAGGTGACACTGTTCGCCAGCGAAGATTCCATCACCTCTGCCGAACTTGTACCCTGCACGCCGCGCGCCTTACGCCTCGAGCCGGGCGTCCGCGACGCACTACCCCACCACATGATCATGCTCGACAAGGTGCGAGAGCGCGCTGACGACTTCGACCTCCTCCACTTCCATATCGACTACCTGCACTTTCCGCAGTTTCGCCCGGAGCGTGCTCGTACGCTAACCACCCTTCACGGCAGGCAGGACCTCGCCGACCATATGCCTTTTTATCGGCGGTTCGCGGACATGCCGCTGGTATCGATTTCAAATGCGCAGCGCATACCGGTGCCAAACGCAAACTTTGTCGCGACAGTTCATCATGGCCTGCCGCTCGATCTACTGACGCCTAATTTCGAACCGAAAGGCGGCTATCTCGCATTTCTTGGACGCATCTCACCGGAGAAACGGCCGGACCGTGCTATCGCGATTGCTCGATCGGCCGGCCTTCCCCTCAAAATCGCGGCAAAGGTTGATAAAGCAGACGACAGCTATTTCCGCGACGTTATCGCACCGATGCTGCAAGGAGGCGGAGTGGAATTTGTCGGCGAGATCAACGAAAACACAAAGAACGACTTTCTCGGCCAGGCTGCCGCATTGCTGTTCCCGATCGACTGGCCCGAACCGTTCGGTCTGGTGATGATCGAGGCCATGGCATGTGGTACCCCGGTGCTTGCCTTCCGCCATGGGTCGGTCCCTGAAATCGTCGAGGACGGACTGACCGGCCGGATCGTGTCTGACGTGGAGGAGGCGGTGCGCGCCATTCCGGGCCTGCTGGCCCTCGATCGCAAGGCGATCCGTGCGCGCTTCGAGGAGCGCTTCTCCGCCGCCCGTATGTCAACGGATTACGTGAGGCTCTACCAAAAGATGCTCCGAGAGCACGCCGCGTCCGACGGACGGCTGTCGACGCTCGCCGCCCGTTCGGCCCCACCAGCGGACACGGATCAGAAATACCATCCGCAGCACGGAAGGATAATTGAAACAGCAAATTAAGCCGAAATCGAATATCGGAGGTCAGCGATGCCGACCGGTTTCTATTCCGGTCTTCCCAAATCAATGAGGAGGAACGGATTTACGTGGAGTCGCTGATCCGAGAGGATTTTGAGCGTTGCCATCCCGATGACAGGCTCGACTATCTTAGACGCCGGGGGCGTTTTCCAAAGAGGACAAGGGACTGTTGCGGGACTGGATGGCGGTAGCGGTCCGCCGCGTCGCTGGTACGACGATCTATCAATCTCGCCGGCTCGATTTGCGGGCATTCAAGCCGAGGGAACCGACTCATCGGATTTTGCTCAGAAAGACTGTCTATGTCCGAAAGGAGAATAAATCTCGCTTCGGCTTAACACAGGTAAGTGGACTCGCTGCTCGGATGAGGTGATGCTACTTTTTCCCGAGTGGAGGCGTGCATGGGTTTTTCGATCGAAGGCGGTTCTAAAGAGGACTTTCAAATCGTGATTATCGTGGTGGATAGGCTGGAACAGGAAAGGGCTCAGCTGCTTGCTCTTCGAAAAAAGGTATCGGAAACGGCCGCTGGGCGAAGGCTCTGCAGTGCGCCATTGCGCTCAATCGCCAAGAACGACGCCAAACCGAGGACATGAGCCATGAAGGACCTCACCGGAAAGTGGCACCAACTTCGAGCTGATGCGAAGCACTGTGCCGACCTCGGCATGTCGGCGACCAATCCACGTCAACGCGAGCTGTTTAAGCATTTAGGTGATGAGCTTGCTATCGCGGCGCTTGAGCTGGAACAGGTCGTGAAAAGCCAAAAACCGCATTCGGATTTGGACGAGCAGTGCGACGTCCTGCCCAAAGCCATCGCCGGAAATGAGCGCCCCGGCGCTTGCGGCGCGACTGTTGGCTGAAGATGCTTCTCGTGACTTGGTGGTCCGTAACCTCCTCTTTCCAACGATGTTCCTACGCTTGCGAGATCGCTCCTGCGTCCACCTGACACAGGCGCTGCGTTTCCATCGCAAATTCCGCGTCGCCCACGAGTCGCGTTCTGGGGAGGCGAGTGCGGGACCCAAACCCGTCATTGGCCTCGCCAACCTGGTCGGGCCGGCTTGGCTCGGCAGAGATTCGAAGAGCGTCGATGACCAAGCAAATGGTCGATCGTGGCCAGCGGGCTCTATCGAACGCCGCGCCAGGTTGACGTGGAGGCGCTTCTGATGCGCCGCTTCGGCGCTCGGCCGCCCGATACGCGCAGCGCGGCCGCCCCGGCTACCGGTGACGTCGTTGTCGCCTCTGCGCCTTCGGCGAAGCCTGTCGCCTTTCCTACTGCCGAGTCCGGCGATGACGGGCCGGGGTGGACTTGGCTTCGCCTCACCTGCTCTTCGGCGGGCGACTCCACGGGGGCAAGAGCAATTGGGATATCGCGCGATTCACGTGCAAGCGCACCATTTCTGTCAAGCGCTCCCTCCATGATGGCCCTGCACTTGTTAAATCAAGGGCGCCTTCGACGAGACGTGATGGCTGACGATTTTCCAGTCGCCGTCCTCGCGGGCGATCACCCAGGTGATCTTGAGCGACAGTTTTATCGCACCTTGATCAACGTCAAATGACGCCGTGCCGGCGACATTGACCAGATCGGGGCCGACCTGTTCGAAGACGACGTCGCTGAATTGAACGGTAGATGTCCGCCACCGCGGCAATCCCTGGAAGTAGGCCGCAACACCGTCTCTCCCGCGATACAGTTTCGGGTTCGAGCCGAAGAACAGCGCGTGCTTCGAATAAAGCGAGGAAAGCGCGTCGGCGTCCAGTCTGCTGAAAGCCGCCGCCCATTTCGCGATGATGTCGGATGCGATGTCGTCGGCAGCATGTGGCATCGAATATCCAATCGTTTTGAACGGGCTTCAGCCCCTGGCGTATTCCTTGGCAAAGGTGTCGCGTAGGCCGACAGTACGGTTGAACACCAGCTTTTGCGATGTCGATTGCCTGTTGCGCACGAAATAGCCCTTCCGCTCGAACTTCATCACCTCGTTCGAATTGCTTTCGACCACGCTGGCCTCGATCCGCGTCGGACAGCACTTCCATCGACTGCGGATTGATGTCGGCGGCAAAATTGCCGGCTCGGGGCTCGGCTTGGCGAACACCGATTGTAAACGCGGATTTCGGCCAGGCGCGACTGGGCCGCCGGCAGCCAATGCATCGTGGCCTTGACCTTGCGTCCGCCCGGCACGTTGCCGCCGCGGCTCGCGCAATCCTAGGTGCAGCGCAGCTCGACCACCGCGCCGACGTCGTTCTTGATGACGCCAGTGCATTTCATGAAATGGGCATAGGCTCAGGAGGAGCGACAGAACGCGATAGTCCTTGTCTTCTTAGAGCGGACAGTCCGGTTGAAATGCCGGCGGTCTCTTTTCCACGAGAGCCGCAAGGCCTTCCTTCACTTCCGGTCCTGTAAATCCCATGAATTCAAGCGCCAACGAAGCATCGAATGTCGGCCCGGCCTGCCGGAGCCAATTGTTGAGCGCGTATTTCGTCCAGCGAATGGCACTCGGCGGTCCTGCAGCAAGACGGCCGGCGACTTCGATCGCTTTTGCGTCCAGTTCGTCGTCCTCGCAGCACATCGATACGACACCGATGCGCTCCGCCTCTTCGCCCAAAAGCTGATCGCACAGCAACAGATAGTATTTTGCCTTCGCCATTCCGCACAACAGCGGCCACACAATCGCCGCATGATCACCCGCTGCCAAGCCTAGCTTCGTATGCCCGTCAATGATGCGCGCCGTCTTGGTGGCGATGGAGACGTCTGCCAGCAAGCCGCAAGCGAGGCCGGCACCGACCGCCGGCCCCCTGATTGCACTCACGATGGGCTTGGAGCAGTTGATGACGTTGTAGACGATGTCTCGGGCTTCCTTCCAGTTACGGATCCGCGTGTCATGATCGTCGATGATGCGCTCCATCATCGCGAAATCGCCGCCTGCTGAGAAGGCCTTGCCCGCACCGGTCAGGATAACGGCCGAGACGCCCGGATCGCTGTCGATATCCCGCCAGATCATGCCGAGCTCGCCGTGCATTTTCTCATCGGCGGAGTTCATCTTTCCGTTCGACATGGTAACCCGTAGGACGCGCGGCTGCGGCCAGTCGAACTGAAGCCGCGCGTACTTGGCGTATCGATTCTCGAGGCCGGCCGCCAACGTCTCGTCGTTCATCTGGCTCTCTCCGTTTGCTTTGAACAACCACCGCTAACGCTGAGCGTCTCATCACGTCAGGGAACGCACCGATGCTGCGGATTTCTGACGGCGTCAATGGGTATTCACCCAAAATGTCGCCTCAAACTGCATATGAGTTTCTTGAGAACGCTTTTCTAATTTGACGCCATTATTTGCGAACGCGTATCGTGTGGAATGTCTTGGCCATATCATCTCCCAGCGCTGGTGCGGATATCGTCGGTCGATGGCGTCGATATTGGCTGGCGGATCCAGGACTCCTTAGCGTTCGCAATCGAGCTTGAGAAAATCGGCATCGATCGGATCGATTGCTCGTCCGGCGACATGAAGCTGCTGCGGGGCCGCTCTATGGTCTGGCGAGCGTCGGGCTTCAATGTGGCCAGCGCCGCACGCATCCTGTGCGAGGAGGAAAGTCCATCGATTGCCGTAGGCCTCATTCGTGAACCCGAATACGTCGAATCCACACCGCGAGACGGAAAGGCGACCATGATTGCGCTTGGCCGAGAAGGTCGCTGGCCGGCGCGAGCGGCGCTTTCAACTGGGTTGCGATCCCGAGTGGGCCGGCCGGCCCGACCAGTATGGTAGCTGGTGGCTCAAGAGTCGGGTTTGACAGCAGGGCAAGTAACGGAGATGGCGATCGTGAAAAGGAATGAGCCTGTCACACGGGCGCCCACGCGCGGTTTGACACCTGAATTGCGTCGCGACATTCCCAAGGTTACGCAGAGTCTAGTGCCGCCAGATCAGAAGATCGACAGCACGGTCAAGTCAGCGAAGCGCGTGTTCGAGGTTCTTGAGTTTTTCGAGGAGCATCAGTCCGCCGCATCGGTTATTGACGTGGCTGCCGCGTTGCATTTTCCGCAGTCGAGCACGTCCGCTCTGATGCGGACGATGACCGCGCTTGGCTATCTGCATTATGACGCCGGCCGCCGAACCTACGTCCCGACGGCGCGGATCTCGATGCTGGGCCACTGGCTCAGCCCCGTTCTGTTCCGCCGTGGGCGCTTGATCAACCTGATGGAGGATTTGTCGGCAAAGACCGGGGAGACCGTCATGGTCGGCCTGCGCAACGGTCTGGCCGCGCAATACATCCACGTCATCCAGTCCAAGGTTCCCATGCGCTTGCATGTGCGCTCCGGAACGCTTCGCCCGCTGGCAAAGTCCGGATTGGGCTATGCGCTGCTGTCTAGGTATTCCAACAAGGAGGTCCGCCGTCTGGTCAAGCTGCTCAACTCCTATGAAATGCATCCCGAGAAGCAGGTCGATATCAAGGCGTTGCTGGTCGAGCTCGGCAAGGTGCGAAAGCAGGGCCATGCATTGTCGCTTAGTCTGGTGACGCCAGGCGCCGGCGTGGTGGCCATGGCTCTCCCGCGAGTAGCTGAATCCAGCGAGCCTCTCGCCATTTGCGTTGCTGGCCTGACCGACGCGCTTGTCTCGCAAGAGAAGGCATTTGCGGCCGTGATGCGTGATGCGATCAAGTTTCACTTGAGCGATTGATTGTGTCGCAATCGGCGATTTTCGCGGGTGTGCAAAGGTATTCGCCATTCTGCTTTCGGTGGATTTCTCGATCGATCTTGCCGGCATGCTCAAGCTGTCGCCAGAGGAGATCGCAAGCCTAGAATCGAGCGGACGATCGGAATGCCCAAACCGAATAGGCCGTTGTTCCGCTCGAGTTACGTTCCGTCCAAGTCAGGAGCCTCCATGTCAGATGAAGACAATATCGTCGTTTCCACCGCCGAGCGGATCTTCGCCGACCTGGCGGATCTGCAAGAAGTTGCGCACGCTCAGGGCGATGCGTGGAAGGCGCCGTTGTGGCGCGCACTTGCCGAGGCCGGTCTGCCGTTGGCGTGGGTATTAGAGCAGCACGGCGGTTCAGGCGCGAGCCTGATCGACGGCTTTGCCGTGCTGCGCGCAGCCGGAAGGTCAGCTCTTGCGGTGCCGCTGGCGGAGACCATGCTTGCGGGGTGGCTGTTGTCGCAGGGCGGAATCGTCGCGCCGGAGGGAATGATGACGGTGTTGCCCGGCGGCCCGCGTGAACTGATCGGACTGGACGCCGAGGGACGATTGACCGGACAGGCGAGGCGCATCCCGTTCGCGCGCGATGCCGCTCATTTTGCCGTTCTCGCCAAGAGCGCTGCAGGAGTCAGGATCGCTTTGGTGGATGCCTCGCTGTGCCGCATTGATCGCTTCGAGAACCTTGCAGGCGACGCGGCGGATACTGTTTCTGTTGCTGGCGTGCTGCCGGTCGCTATTGCGACTGCGCCAAACGGGTTCGACCCGACCTCCCTTTTCTTGATGGGCAGCGCCGTGCGCAGCCAACAGATCAGCGGGGCGCTGGAGGGGATGCTGGAGTTGTCCGTGCGTTATTCGACGGAACGCGTTGCCTTCGAGCGAACCATCTCGAAATATCAAGCGGTGCAGCATAATCTCGCGCGACTAGGTGGCGAGGTCGCCGCCGCGGTCACTGCGGCGACTTCTGCGGCCGATGCGATGAGCGCGCATCCGCGCGATACGGACGGCATCTTGCTTGAGGTGGCATCGGCAAAGATTCGCTGCGGCGAGGCCGCCGACAAGGGCGCGTCGATCGCGCATCAGGTGCACGGCGCCATCGGCTTCACGGCCGAGCATGTACTGCATCGCCTGACATTGCGCGCTCTGGCGTGGCGGGATGATTTTGGAAGCGAGAGCTACTGGTCCTCCGAACTCGGCTGGTGGATCGGCAGGCGCGGCGCCGATGAACTGTGGCCGCTGATCGCATCGCGTTGACCGGATTTAGGCGCCAAGACCATGACAACAGCATTACGATTCGATCCCATCCGGCTGCCGGAGCATTGCCAGGAGTTGCGTCGCGAAGTCCGCGCATTCCTTGCAGACGAGGTTTCGGCCGGGACCTTTGATCCCCTGAGATCGGGAAGCGCCGAAGGAGAAGGCGCCAAGGCGTTTAGCCGCCGCGTCGGCCAGCGCGGCTGGATCGGGATGACCTGGCCGAAGAGATACGGCGGTCAGGAGCGCAGCTTTCTTGAGCGCTACGTGGTGACCGAAGAGATGTGCGTAGCCAACGCGCCGGTTCGTCCGTTCTTCGTCGCTGACCGGCAGAGCGGCCCGACGCTGATCCGCTACGCATCGGAGCAAATCAAGCAGTCCATCCTGCCCCGGATCATCCGCGGCGAGGCCAGCTTCTGTATCGGCATGAGCGAGCCCGGTTCGGGATCGGACCTGTTTGCCGCCAAATCCAAGGCCACCAAGACCGATGGCGGCTGGCTGATCAACGGCACCAAGATCTGGACCAGCAACGCCAACGTGTCCGACTACATGATCGGCCTATTCCGGACCTCGGCACCCACCAAGGAAAACAGGCGGCATGGCCTGACGTCGTTCCTGGTGGATATGAAAACGCCAGGCATCACCTGCAACGTCATTCGCCAGATGTCTGGGCAGCGCGAGTTCAACGAAGTGGTGTTTCAGAATGCGTTCGTTCCTGATGGCAACCTGCTTGGTGAGATCGACGGCGCCTGGAAGCAGGCAACCAGCGAACTCGCCTACGAGCGCAGCGGGCCTGAACGCTTTCTCGAAACCTACGCGGTTCTGACCGAACTGGTTCGCTCGCTCGGACCGGATCCTGATATCCGCGCGGCGGAAGGTCTGGGGCGACTGGTGGCGCAACTCCACACGCTGCGGCGTATGTCGGTCTCTGTCGCCGGAATGCTCGAAGCCGGTAGGGAGCCGGTGGTCGAAGCAGCCATCGTCAAGGACATGGGAACGATTTGGGAGCAGCGGTTGCCACACACGGTACGCGATCTCGCCGCCTTCCTCGATCCCGAAGCCAGCAACCTCGCTACCCTTGATGAGTGCCTCGCCTTCAACCTCAAGATTGCCCCCAAGCTCACGATTCAGGGCGGCACCACTGAGGTTCTGCGCGGAATCATCGCGCGCGGGCTCGGGCTACGCTGACATCAAAATTCTGAGGAGCCGCTCATGGCCGCTGCAAGAGATACCATATTGACTCCCTCGCAGAACACGTCGCGCTCATCGAAGTTCGCCGGCCGCCGCTGAATTTCTTCGACTTATCGTTGATCCAGCAGATCGCCGACGCTCTGGAGCGGCTGGATGCCGATGACAATGGTCGTGCCGTCGTTCTCACAGCGGACGGCAAAGCGTTGTGCGCCGCTGCGAATTTCGACAGCTCGGGTCCAGCGACTCCTGAAGTAGCCCGGGCCAACTCGGGAGAGCTCTATCGGAGGCCGTGAGGATTTTCCGCAACCGTCTTCAGCGGATCTTGATGAGCCGCTTGCCGGTATTCTCGCCTCGGTAGAGTCCGGCGATCGCTCCCGGCGCGTGTTCGATGCCGTTCTGTATGTCTTCGGAATAGCGCAACCGTCCATCGCGAACCCATTGTGCTAGACGAGAAACGGCCTCTTCGTACCGAGGTGCGTAGTCGAAGATAACGAAACCCTGCATGCGTGCGCGCTTGACCAGCAAGTGACGCTCGGCGCGCGGACCGTTTGGCCAAGGATCCCAAGTCGAGAACGAAGCAGTTCCGCAAATCACCACGCGCGCGCCGACGGCAAGACGCCCAAGTACGATGTCGCTGATGACGCCACCGGTATTGTCGAAATAGAGATCGATCCCGCGTGGGCAAGCCTTGCCGAGCGCGGAGTCCAGATCGTCGCTCTTGTAATCGTACGCCTCGTCATAGCCGAACAGCTCACGGCACTGGGCGACCTTCGCCGGTCCGCCGGCGATGCCGACCGTTTGGCAACCCGAAAGCTTCGCGATTTGGCCAACCGCCGACCCCACCGCTCCGGCCGCGGTCGACACCACTACCGTATCGCCAGGGCGCGGCTGGCCGATGTCCAGCAGCCCGAAATAGGCGGTTATCCCGTTGAGACCGGTGACGCCGAGCGAGAGCGAAAGCGGCAGGTCGTCTTCCCGGATCTTTCGCGTGACAGCGGCAGGTCCGACGACCGCGAATTCCTGCCACCCGAACATGCCCATCACCTTGTCGCCCGGCTTGAAGTCGGGATGTCCTGACTGTAGTACTTCGCCGGCGGCGAATGAGCGCATCACTTCGCCGATGCGCACGGGCTCCGAATAATTGGCGACGTTACTGACCCAGCCGCGCATAGCGGGTTCGACTGAAAGAAAAACGTTTTGTATCAGGATCTGTCCGTCGAGCAGATCGGGAACGTCAGTCTCGATGATCTCGAAATCGTCGGCCTGCGGAATATCGGCCGGCCGGGATTTCAGAATGACCTGACGATTGCGATTGTTCTTCATGGCCAACGGTTCCTATTGAGGTCGATTTCGGAAGGCGATGCCGCCCAATCTTCAATAGAGGAAGACCGCGAGTTCGCCAGTCACCCTTGGTCGATTCCCAAAGGCGATTTCTTGTCGTTTGCGCCGCTTGATATGGCGTGTGACTGAACGCTTGCAGTATGCGATCAAATCCCAATCCCAACATCTGTTCGAAACAGTCCGCGGCGGTTCACATGGCGGCCAATTTTTCGCGCAGCCGGTCGACAGCCTCGGGATTAGCCAACGCTGAGAGGTCGCCGGGATCCTTGTCCTCGAACACGGCACGCAACACGCGGCGCATGATCTTCAAATTGCGGGTGCGTGGCAGATCATCGACGAACAGAATCATTTCGGGGCGATAAGATGCGCCCATTTCTGCGACGATGGCCGACGACAGTTGGTTTTCGAGGCTGCGATCGCCCACGACGCCCAGCATCGGCACGCAGGCACACACGATGGCCGAGCCCTTGACCGGATGCGGAATGCCGAACACGGCGGCTTCCGCAAGCTTGCCGGTCGCGATCAGAATGCCTTCGAGTTCCGACGGCCCGGTGCGCTTGCCGGCGACCTTGATGGTGTCGTCGGAGCGGCCGAGAATGTAGTAGAGTCCGTCCCGGCCACGCATCGCGAAATCGCCGTGAACCCACAATCCGGGCAGTGTGCTCCAGTAGCTTTCGATATAGCGCGCATCGGCCTTCCACAGGCTCTTGGTCAGTCCAATCGAGGAATGCCGCAGAACCAGTTCGCCGACCGTCCCATCGGGAACGCGCCGCCCCGTCAAATCGACGATGTCGGCGCCCACGCCTAGCGCGGGTCGCGCGAAAGAGCCCGGGTTCATCGGGTGATTGGGTGTTCCCGTGAAGATGCAGCCACCGACTTCGGTGCCGCCTGACATGTTGATGATCGGGATCTTCTTCTTGCAAACGTGCTCGAAGAACCACAGCCAAGGCGCTGTGGTCCACGCTTCGCCGCCGGAGGCCGTCATCCGCAGGCTGGAAAGATCGTAGGATTCGACTTCGAGCCCGTAACGCATCAAACTGCGCACGATCGTCGGCGACACACCAAGGTAGGTCACCCGATGCTCGGCGATCAATCGCCAGAACCGTCCCGCATCCGGATAGTCCGGAGTACCTTCGACTACCAGCAAGCTGCCACCGGCGAAACTCGGGACGCAGGCGCACATCGAGCCGACCATCCAGCCTATATCGCTGAAAAAGAAAAACCGATCCGTCGATTTGAAGTCGCTGCAGATGATCATATCGCGGGTCACCATCGAGCCGATGAACCCGATATGGTTCCAAACGCATCCCTTCGGTTCGCCTGACGTACCTGAGGTGTAGAGCAGGATCGCCGGGTCTTCCGCCTGCATCTCGGCAGTTTCAATCATGGCGCCCTTGCCGGCGACGGCATCATCCCACCAGAGGTCCCGGTCCTTCCGCATTGGCGTGTCGATCGCAAGACTGCTGCGACGCGCGACGATCACGTTTTTTACGGTCGGCGAGGCCTCCAGGGCGATGTCGAGCACAGATTTGAGCGGCCCCGGAGCGCCGCGCCGCCATGTGCCGTCAGCGGTGATGACGGCCTTTGCTTCTCCATGATTCAAGCGGGTTTGAATCGGCGCATGGCCGAACCCGGAGAACAGCGGCATGACGATCGCGCCGAGTTTCAGGATGGCAAAGAACGCGACGAACGTCTCCGGCAGGTTCGGCATGTAGATTGCGACCACGTCGCCGCGTCCGATTCCGATATCGTGGAGCCCCTGCGCCAACCGCCCGACTTCGCGGTCGAATTCACGGTAGCTCAGCGAGCGGCGTTCACGCTTGTCTTCGCCTTCCCAGACGAGGAAAGTCTGGTCCCACACCGCGGTGTCGCGATGCTTGTCGAGGCAATTTAGCACGATATTGGTGGTGCCGCCGACGCACCAGCGCGCCCACGCCTGACCGCTGGAAACATCCAGCATCTGGTCGTAGTTGCGGTAAAATCTCACATCGCAGAACTTGAAGACTTCCTGCATCAGCCATGCGGGATCGGCTTCGGCTCGTAACGCGAGTTCGTCATAATCGCTTTGTCCGGTGGCACGCAGAAACGCCGTCAAATTGCTTGCCGCCGCCAGTTCCGAAGGCGGCGTCCAGATATACGGCGTGGCGTCGTTCATATCTGTCATCTGGGCTATCTCACGCGCAAGTGCGTTACTTCTTGAACAGCGGGCAGGCGCTTTCTTCCGGCGTCACAAAAGCATCTTTGCCGGGGATCACCTGAACCAGCTTTTCGTAGTCCCATGCCCCCTTCGATTCGGCGGGCGACTTGGCCTGCACCAGATACATGTCATGGATCAACTGGCCGTCTTCGCGCAGCGACGCGTTGCGGGCGAAGAAATCCTCGATAGGCATCGACTTCAATTGCGCGATCACCTTCGGGCCGTCGTCAGTGCCGGACTTTTCGATGGCCTTGAGATAATTGGTCACCGCTGAGTAAAGCCCGGCATGAACCATATTCGGTCGCTTGCTGGTCTTGTCCATGAACTTCTTGGCGAAGGCCCGCGTTTGGTCGTCGAGATCCCAATAGAAGCCGGTTGTCACCAGCAGCCCTTGCGCTGCCTGCAATCCAATAGCGTGGATATCGCTGCTCTGCATCAAGAACACCGCCAGGCGCTGCTTGCCTTTGGTGAGTCCGAATTCCTGAGCCTGCCGGATCGAGTTTGCGAGGTCGCCGCCAGTGTTGGCGAACGCGACGACGTCGGCCTTGGAGTTTTGCGCCTGCAGGATATAGGACGAGAAGTCCATACTGTTGAGGGGATAGCGAACTTCACCGGCGATAGCGCCGCCGAGTCTTTCCACCGTCCTGGCCGCATCATTGCGCAACGCATGTCCGAAAGCGTAATCGACGGTCAAGAAATACCAACTCTTGGCGCCCTCCATGACGAGCGCCCGCGCCGTGCTATTGGCGAGTGCGTAGGTGTTATAGATCCATTGTACCGAATTTGGCGAACAGGCTTTGCCGGTAAGATCCGACGAACCTGCGGAAGCAACCAAAATAGCCTTGTTTTTCTGCTTGGCTAGTTCCAGCACGGCAAAGGCCACGGCCGAGTTGACGAGGTCGACGATGACGTCAACCTTTTCATTTTCGTACCAGCGCCGCGCGATGGCAGCACCGACGTCCGCCTTGTTCTGGTGGTCGGCATCCACCATGACGATCGGCTTGCCGGCGACCTTGTCGCCGAAATCCGCGATCGCCATCCGAACGGCTTCTACCGACAACGGACCGGCGGCATCGGCGTAAACGCCACTCAGATCAGTCAGCACGCCGATCTTGACGCTGTCGTCCGATATTTGTGCATGCGCCGATGTCGTGATCAGCGTTGCGACGCAGACGAGGGTAAATAAGTTCAGGATGTTCTTCATGGTTTCCTCCCAGGTGTCGTTCAGGCCTGTTTGGCTTTTTTTTGTTGTGGAGCGCAAATCGAAAATTTTCGGCCATGAGGCCGGATCCTGGCTGCTCGGAGCGCGTGCTTCTGGATCTTGTGTTAGTGTCATCGGCGGCGCATCGATATAGGCGATCCACGCCGGCAGTTTGCCGTAGGCCAATGCGCTCGCGCAGAAACTAAATACGGCTTGGCCGCAACTGCCGAAAGAGCCAGGTTGTCGACGCTTTCGACTTCCGCAGCCGATATGTTTATGTCGGCGCAGCGGATCATGTGCTCGAGGCGCGGTACGCGGGATTGATCGGCATGATCGATGCGCCGATGCCGTTCAGCGCCAACCAGTGAACCAAAAAGTCCGAGTGGTTCTCGATCAGTCTTCCGATGTGGTGGCCCCGGACGTAACCGGCGGCGCAACAGTGCGCCTGTAGCGCTGCCACGATTGCCGCGCAACCAAAGCGGGCGCGGTCAGACGTATATTTTCGGTCGGTGCGCGGAGGGACACAGACAGACGAGCTGAAAGGCGAGGCGCCAGCTGTCGATAAGAAGATGCTGTGGAGCATGTGCATGCGAGCCAAACGCCGGAACGTGAGATAAAATCACGCGCGCAGAAACCAATTCCGCGTGGTTGGCCAATAGGCGGGCGTTCCGAACCAATGTCAAACAATTAAAGAGTTCTATAAAACTCATATGTATTTTAGGCCTCACTTCATCAGATCATACATCCGTTGTTGGTCAACTTTGTCATCCATGTGATCGACCGTCCAATGGTGCGCGAACGGTCTCTGGAGCGAGCGGCCGAGTGGGGTGAGTGCACACTCGACGCCGAGGCCAGGACCGTCGATAACCGTGCGTTTCACCATACCGTTGCGCTCGAGTTTCCGCAGCGTCTGGGTCAGTACGCGCTGGGTAATGCCGTCCAGCGGCGCTTGATCGCGTTGAAGCGGCGCGGCTCACGAAGCACGGTCAGCACGAGCATTACTGGCGGATCAGCGCTGAGCGTGAACGAGAGTCATCGGAGATGGATATGCCTCCCGGCAATACACGAAAGTCAGTTGCGTTCCACCTTCTGCGACACAGACGGGCGCCCGACAACACTAGCGTAGCAAAATGTGCGGTGGCAGTTGTTGTGGTATAGGCGCTGCACGGCCCATCAGGCTCCGAATCAGCAGCAATTGTCCCGATCCGCCTCAAGCAGAAGGAGTAGCGATGAAAGCTGCAGTGTATGATCAAAATGGGCCGCCAGAAGTTCTTCGTTATTCCGACGCCCCGGATCCAGAGATTGGCTCTGGAGACATCCTGATTCACGTGGAAGCTATTTCCCTTGAGGGCGGCGACGTGATCAACCGTCGCAGTTCCCTGCCGGCGCATCCTGCATACATTGTCGGTTATGCCGCAGCCGGGACCGTGGTAGCGATCGGCAACGAAGTCACGAATCGCAAGATTGGCGATCGGGTCACATCCTGGGGGCTGAGTGGTTCTCACGCGCAACTCCGCGCGGTGTCGGCGCAACAGACCTGGATTTTACCTGCACGCGCAGACATTGCGGAAGCCGCAGCAATCCCGATTGGCTTTGGGACGGCCCACCATTGCCTGTTTGCACGAGGACGGCTTTCAAGCGGAAGCACTGTCTTGGTTCAAGGTGCAGCAGGGGGCGTCGGGATCGCAGCGGTGCAGCTTGCCCATCAAGCCGGAGCGACTGTGATTGCCGTCGCAAGCGGCGAGAATCGTGCCAGGGGGCTGATCGAGCTCGGCGCCTCGAGTGTCATCGACCACAACCGCGAATCCGTCGCCGATGTGGTTCGTGATCTCACCAACAATCGCGGCGTCGACCTGGTGGTCGATCCGGTCGGCGCCACCTTGGCGACTTCTCTCGCAGCGCTCCGCGATGAAGGAAGTCTGGTGTCCGTAGGAAATGCGGGCGGGGGGTCATTGACGGTTGACCTCTGGCAAGCACTGCAGCGCAATCAATCGATCCTTGGCGTGTTTATGGGAACCGTGCTGTCACGTCCAGAAGTACGTCGAACTGTCGACACGATGCTTGCTGACCTCTCGCAAGGCAGGCTCACCGTGCCGATCGATAAGCGATTTCCATTAGCTCAGGCTGCCGCCGCTCACCGTCATGCCGAGGACAACAAGATCCTCGGCCGCGTCCTTCTAATCCCCTGACGACTGTGGACCCAACGCTGCATGGCGTTCGGTCACATTGCAGAAGGTGTTTATGACGGCGAGACGCCGTATTAAGGCCCGACCCTGTTAGGCCGAGCCTTGGAGGGACGGGCTGAGTGCGTCCCAGGCGATTGCGCCACCGTCGGCGGTCAGGATGGCGCCGGGGTTCACGCTCGCGGCGCCTTAAAGAACTAAAGATCCACGATCGCTGCTTCCGCTTCGCCGACAAAGTTTCCGGACTGTGCATGCTCGAAGCGCTACGGGACCGCGGCTCTATGCTCGAGCCGGGCGTCCAAAGGCCTTAGCCTGTCGGATACGTCGAGGGCGTACACCCCTGCACCTACCTCCGAAGCGATCAGCCCGTCACGGCTTGTTTGAAGCCGGCCGTAGATCGCAGAGTACGCCGTGAAGCCGTCATGGCCGGCTCCCGCCGACGTGGCAAGGCCGGATATATCGACGACGCGGACATTCGCGGTCCTTGCCCCTGAGATGACGCGGGGGTCGTCGATGTCCGCCGCCCCAGCCCGGAGTTGCCCTCCCGCAAGAAACCTGGAAAACGACAGAGCCTGGTCTTCTTTGGAAACAAGCACTGTGATGGGCGAGCGCAGGCGGCCAATGACGCGTAATTGCTGAAGGAACACCTCGGTGTCAATGTCCGGCGCCGCGAGCGTTACATCGTTGAGCTTCTCGATAGTTCGAACGTCCGACGCGATGCGAATTTGCCGAACGACTTCCATGGTTAGCCAAGACCCCATGCTATGCGCGACGAGCTTGACACCCCTCACCCCGCGCTCGGCCGCAAGCCGCGTGACAAGATGGGCGAGCGCGTCACGCGAGAGGGTCACCGCATCCTTGTCGGCGATATAGCCGGTGAGTTCTGCCCTTGACGGCCAGGAGAATAGAACCGCGGACCGACCCGCATCCGAGTCAGCAACGAGCTGAGCCGTCCGAAACAGCGACTCTTGAAAACTATTGTTGTAACCGTGAACGAAGATGCCGACGTCGCGGCCAAGTGAATCACCGCGAGCAGCAGCCTGCCCGATTTCGACCAGGAACCTCTCTTCATCGAGACGCTCTGCCGAAACGACTGAAAAATGCCTAGCTGGGTCAGGAGCGTGTGTTGGCCACTCAATCTCGGTCGGCCTATGAGTGGGAGGGATGGAGATCACATAGCGGAAGTACGCCGGCGTTGCAGCGCCACCTTCGGCGAGAGGTACCGGCGCTTCAGGCTGCGCAGCACGAGTGCTCGCGACAAAGACTTTCACAAGTTTCGCAGCGCCGACGCTCGGAACGGGCTCGAGCACCCACGGCCCGGGCCGACGCGCGCAGCCACCAAGCGTGATGGCGCAAATTACGATCAAAGCTGTCATGTTATAGCGAGCCGACCGTCGTCGGAACCTCATCGATTCCGCTCCCCCCATATAGTCGTGATGCCCGCGGTTCGTCAGCGCGTCAGCTAAGCCACCAATAAAGTCTAACCCGTTACCGTCGCAGGTTTGCGCCGAACCGAAGTCGGCCAAACGCAACGGTCACCACACCACGGCAGTAGCCCGAGCGCCTGAACGGGGACGATCGTTAAATCGATTCGACTCTATTGTCGGAGTCCGAAGTGCGTACATGAGCAGCAGCCAAGGCAAACACTCGTAGAGTTGAAATAAGCTAACGAGGTCGCATCCTGGCCGATAGTCTGCCGTTTAGGAACGCTGCGTTCCGAATATGGCAACGTCACTTCAATCCACGGCGGCACGGCCAGCTTCGCGCGTGCGAATTCGCACGACGCTGGGCCTGTCCCGCTCGGGGCAACGCGGCGTTTCCGACCCTTCGACCCGAGCCGATGGTATGTGGCTTATAAAACGAATAGGTTCAATACAGCCATAAGAGGAAGCCGATTTCCTCAGCAAGTTCATGCTCTAAATACCTGAAATGCGACACGATGATTCCACTCAAACGCGTCGTCGCTTCCAAGGCCGGCTGTCAACATTCTAAGCCGTGTATTACTTCAGCAGTGCCGAAAAGAATTCTCGAAAGCAAGGAGGAACACATGCACCTTCGGAGACGCCGCGCATCCGACGACACGCTCAGCAGACAGGGACATCGGTTGTAGCGCGGTTCACAGTGCAGGTCTTTCCGGTCAATGATGTCTTTCGACCCTGAACGCAGTTCTTTCCGAGCGGCATCAGCCCTTTGTCATCGAAACCGAAACGTTCCTGATGTCGCCTTGGGAGGTTATCGATATTGACTGCCTGTTTCCGGATGTCGTGAGCGCTAAGTTAGCATTGAACCCGGGCGCATCGACGGTTGCAGTCATTCGGCTTCCTTGAGCACTGCCTTGCAGGCTTCCGCTGATGCCACGAGATGCCTCACTCCAAGAGCCGGACAGGCGCCGCCCCCCCCTCGCTGATTACATCGCTGCTCAGCTCGAACTTGTAGCTGTCGCTCGCGCAACGAAGCGTCTGCCGTAGTGTCGCTCCGTCGAGAGATACACGGTACGTCGCACGGCAGCGCAGCCGCTCCTTCGAACCATCGGACATGGAAATACTCCCATTTCCGGACCACGAGCCCGCGAAGCCGGAGAACGGAGCCGACTGCGCGTTCGCCGGCGCAGTCACAAATACGAGGAAAGATTTTAGATCCTATCGATGAAATCAAATTCGTTATGGCTCTCGTTTTCTTTTACCCTTTGAATCCCGATCGGCCGGTCGAGGTCGATTAGCGATCGGGCTCAGAACACGTGGCGCACTCACACTATAACCAAGCGACGTCTGAACCAGACCAAGCTCACATCCCTCGTCTCGAAAACCAAAGCGCGATGCCGCCTTACATCGAAAAAACACGGGTGCCGACCCTTCAGATCGGCGACGTCGTCTTCACGGTCAATCAACCGGCACATAAAACCGCCGGTATGCAGTGACGCCGTCCAAGCCTGATGCCGCTCCTTAGTCGCTATGATCTCCGCTCTTTCGAGCTTGCGGGGCACCGGCAGATGCTAGTTGATCTCGGCCGAAGTGCCACGCAGCCTGATGAAGTCCCGCGGGATTCATTTGTCCCCGTAATAGCTACCGAAGTATTTAACGGGTGACCAATTCGGAAGAATCGCAGGAAGTTTTGGAGATAGAGTGCTGTAGTCCTGTGCACCAAACACAACCTTGCCGTCCATGATAGTCAGAACAGAAGAGACGGACTTGATCTGATCCTCCGGTACGGAAAAGTAATCCCTGTCGAGAATAACGAAATCCGCGAGATTGCCCGGCGCTATTAAGCCCATTTCGGATTCTGTATTCATGAACCACGCCGGGCCGCTGGTGAACAATTTAAGCGCCTCGGCGCGGGAGAGGCGGTTGTCCTTGGCAAGGACTTCGGATCCGGACACAGACTTTCCGGATACCATCCAGCTAATCCCGACCCAAGGGTTGAACGTGGCTGCACGGAACGCGTCGGTGCTCATGGCCAGCGGAATGCCACTGTCCACGAGCTTGCGCAGACGCGGGGTCTGCAAAGCCTTCTCGCGACCATGGGTTTTGATGAAAGCATCGCCGTGCAGCGCCATCTTGTGATCCAAGGCAATGCCGCCACCCAGCTTTTTCACCCGCTCGATGTTCTCGGGGCTAATGGTCTCAGCATGTTCAAGGCTCCATCGCAGACCATCGAACGGAATCTCTTCGTTTATTTTCTCCAGAGCGTCGAGAAAGGGGGAGATGTTCTCATTGTAGCTGATGTGCATGCGGAACGGGATGCGTCGCCGGACCAGCTTCATCACGTCCTGCTCGACGAAGCGCCGCATCTTCTCCGGCTCGATGATGACCGCCGGACGATCGAAGTTTTCGTGATCGTGCACTTCCCCGTTCAGAACTTCTCCAGCCCCTCGATATTCATGGCCATGTGCCAGGGTGGGGTGCAGGTTTTGCCCGGTGCTTATCGGCGCTGTTTTCGTGATTGCTTCGAGTTGCAGATCCACCATGTTTACCGGCCCGCCGTCGCCGAGTTGCAAATCCACAAAGGGCATGCGCACGTTAAGACGGTTGTCCCGTGCAAGCATGTCTACCCTTGCCTGGGCTGTCGGGTATGCCCACCTGCCGCCGTTATCGATGATCGAGGTCACGCCGAACCGGTTCAGACCGCGAATGATATAGATCAACGAACTCACTTCTTCGTCGAACTTGGGCTGCGGCACCATGGTCTCGAGGGTGAGAAACAACCAAGTGTAGCCGAAGACCACACCGGTGGGGTTGCCGCGGCTGTCCTTTTCGAATTCTGTGTCCGGCACCTTTGGGAACCGATCGGTGCCCATGCCAAGTGCCTCCATCGCCCGCGTGTTCAAGAAAGCGCGGTTATAGGCATATTGCACGATCAACGGGCGATTGGGCACGGCCTTGCGCAGTTCGTCCAAAGTGGGAAAGCGGTTCTCCTCGAATTGGTATGGGGACCAGCCTCCGATTACTTTGACACATTGACCCTCCGGCGTGCGTTCGGCCTGCTCGCTTAGCATCGTCAACGCCTCACGCAGCGTCGGTACGCCATCCCACCGTACATTGTAGTTATAAGCCATGTCGTTGAGTACGTGCGTATGAGCATCGATTATGCCGGGGATGAGCCTTCGGCTGCGCGCATCAATCACCTTGGTCGTGGAATTCTTCAGACCAAGAATGTCCACATCAGAGCCGACGGAATAGATGCGGCCTTTTTTGACGGCCAAAGCCGTAGCTTCGGGCTGCCCAGGATTGCCGGTGAAGATCTTTGCGTTGATAACGATTAGATCAGCGCCAGGCTGTTCCTGCGTCGTTTGTGCCTGAGCCGCGGAGAACGAAGCAATCGTCACAAACGCGATGAATATTTTTTTTATCATTTTACCCTCGTCGGCAATTTTAAGGTCGATCGGCCTCGCTAGAGGGTAGCCGTCATGGCACGTTCCTCATCGCAGGAGGCAGGATGGCGAGCATCGACATCTACCGTTTGCCAACTCGCAATTCACCGCGATCAGCCAGCACGTCAACGTGCTCCGTGCGCACCAGCCCCGTTCCCATGCGCTAGAAAGCGCGATCCAAGTCCTTGCATGCCGTTGTCAAAGTTGGCTGGTTGGACGACACACGCCCTTATGACGATGCCTAAACGGCTAGTACCATTGACGTTTATTCGACGGTAGTTAGTCGCAGCGATACACTGTGTCGCAGAATCGGGAACGAGCCGGTGAACTTGCACTAGACGATAGCGCATAGTCGAATGCGCCAACCGAGCGCCGGCTTCAGGAACGTCAGGCGATCGCGTGATAGCAGAATTGTCGGTAGTCGGCAGCCAAATATCCTCCGAGAAAGCGGCAAGGCATTGATCCGGACGCGCGGGAAGATCCGACCCGAGCGAATGCCGTTGCCGCTGCGAAAGGTCAAAGGGCTTTGATGGACGCCAAGCTCTTCTTCCAGTCGAGCGAGGCGCCTGCTGACAATAGATTTGGAAACGCCAAAGCCGGTGCGCAATTGGCGTTATCCCTTCCCGTCGGCAACCTCAATAAACGCACGTAAGTCTTCATTTCCGCTACAATAGTCCGTTTCTGATTTCGCGACACGGTATGTCTCAAGACAACCCCAAGGCCACGCATAACTGCGTTCCTAATTTCGCGACACAGTGTGACAAACAACGATCCTACCGGACCGTTAGCGATACTGGCAAACTCCACACCGGTGTCGTCGCACGGGGCGGGAATCCGCATTCAAAACTTAAGCGCATAAGGTTTTCATGAAATTCCGCAACGGCCTTTCTTCACTTCTTCGTCCCGAGGACTCGGCTCTCGTTCTGATCGATCATAAGCCTTTCCAGCTTACGAACGTGAATAGCCGTGACTCTCAGGCGGCGGTGAACAATTTCACCGCTCTGGCGAAGCTTGCAAAAGCCTTCAATGTTCCGACGATCCTCACCAGTGTGCTGGCGGCTCGTGGCGGCGTTCTCTTCAAGCAAATCACTGACGTGTTCCCGGATCAGGAAGTGATCGACCGCACCTGGGGAACGCTTGCGAGCACAAGAGGGTGGTCGATCTGGTCAAGGCGACCGGCCGCAAGCAACTGGTCGTCGCAGGCCTGCGGACCGAAGTCTGCCTCGCATTGATCTCGCACCTCGGCGGCACCGGCATTGCGTTTGAGTGGGAGCAGCAGCTTCTGAATACGCCTGTGCCGTCCCCGGCTTAACTTCAGCGGGGTGACGAGGTGCGGGCAGAATGCACTACGTAATCGCTCTATGTGTATTGGACTTCGTCATTCCGACAAGACTAACTCTCATCTTCAAAAGCGTCTGCAGCCGCCCCGGTCATCGCGCCAGGCGAGCGCGATTGCGGACAGTAAGGCAGAGCGTCGCGTTCGCGATGGCACTCGCCGCTATGCCGCTTGTTGCGCAGGCGCAGGTTAGGACCGATGTCGAGCGCGCACCGACATTGACCAACGAGCGTTATAACGAGAATTGGACATATCTCGCGAATCCCGCGTCGCGCACGGGTTACTGGACAGAGCCATTCAAGTACATTCCGCTTGGTGATGACCGATCTACGTATCTCGTGACGGGCATGGAAGCCCGCTCTCGCTACGAGGGCTATGCCAATGTAAACTGGGGATCGGCGCCGAACGATAGTTACATCTGGCATCGTTTCATGCCGTATGTCGACCTTCACGCGGACAGTGTCCGATTTTTTGCGCAACCCATCGTTTCTGCAATCTCAGGCGTCGACCGTCCAACGCGGCCCGTCGATACGACTGGCACCGATATGCTTCAGGCGTTTGGTGAGATCCGGCTGGATGTCGCGGATCGTACCTCGCTGAGTTTGTCGGCGGGACGTAAACTGGTATCGCTGGGCGCAGGCCGCTTTATCGACACGCGTTATGGCGTCAATATTCCTCAGGCTTTTGAGGGCGCAGACGCGACGCTAACGGGTCAATTCCGCCAGGTCACCGCTCTGTATTATCGCCCTGTCGACAACAGGCCGGACGATTTCGACGATCGCAGTTCGCGGCAGAAAGCCGTTTGGGGCGTCTATGCGACCCAATGGCTGAACGCGACGCATGCGAATGGCGTCGATGCCTTTTATCTGGGTTTGCGTGACAACGCTGCGGTCTATGACCAAGGCACCGGCAAAGAGGTCGTTCACACCTTTGGAAGCAGGGTTTTTGGAGATACCGGCTCCTGGCACTGGAATATCGAAGGCGCACTTCAGGGTGGTCAATTCGCAGGTTACCGCCGGACCGGCTGGGGAGTCGGCGGCGAGGTCGGCTACCGTTTCCTGGACGCTCCCATGAAGCCAGATGCGAGCTTTACGGCTGAAGTCATATCGGGTGATGACAACCCGCGTGATCAGCAACTTGGGACGTTCAATCCTCTCTTCCCACGCGGCAAGTACTTCGGCGCGTTATCTCCAATCGGACCCCGGAATCTGATTCGTGCGCGGCCCAGCGTAACGATTGAGCCCTATAAGGATGTTGCAGTGACGCTCACGGGAGCCGCTTACTGGCGGCAGAGCCTGGCTGACGGCGTTTACGGCATTGCAGGCAATGTCGTGCGAAGCGGCAAGGACAGCACAGCGCGTTTCATCGGCACACAGCTCGAACTTGCCGTCGCCTGGCAGGCAACGCCGGAACTCAATCTGACAGCATCCCTGAGCGCGTTCCAGGCGGGGTCGTTCATTCGGGAAACCGGACCGGCGCAGACCATAAAGATGCTTGCCGTCATGGCGACCTACAGGTTCTGACCATAAAGCACCCGCCTCGCTCATCCGCAAACGTACCTGCATCAACCAATGAAACGAAAGGCTATTGATGGAAATCGGAATAGACAGTTTTGCAGCCATTCTCCCTGACCCAAAGAACGGAAAACTTCCGTCGGCAATTGAGCGAATGGCCAATCTCATCGAAGAGGTCGAAGTTGCCGACCGGGGCGGGCTGGACGTGTTCGGGATCGGAGAGCACCACCGCGCGGAATTTCTCGATTCTGCTCCTACGATCATTCTGGCGGCAGCAGCGGCGAGAACGTCGAAAATTCGACTGACAAGCGCTGTCACTGTCATCAGCGCTGCCGATCCCGTGCGTGTGTTTCAGGAGTTCGCGACCCTTGATCTCATCGCCAAGGGCCGCGCCGAAATCGTCGTCGGTCGAGGGTCATTCGCCGAGGCGTACCCGCTGTTCGGTCTGGCTGCGCGGGACTACGATGATCTATTTGCCGAGAAGCTCGATCTGCTGCTCAAGCTTCGAGAGGCGACCCATGTGAAATGGCAAGGCCGTTTCCGACCTGCGCTGGATCTTCAGGGAATCTATCCGCGACCGCATCAAGCGCGGCTGCCGATCTGGGTCGGCGTCGGAGGAACGCCGGAATCGTTCGTTCGTGCAGGTAAGCTCGGACTTCCGCTCATGATCGCGATTATCGGCGGCACGTTCGAACGCTTTCGTTCGCTCGTCGATTTGTATCGCGAAGCCGGTGCCAGGGCCGGGCATGCTCCCGAAAAACTGCCGGTCGGCATTCATGCCATGGGCTTCGTCGGCGACTCCGACGCCGCTGCTGCCGATTCCTTTTTCCCGGGCTGGGCGCATCTTACGGGGAAGATCGGCCGCGAGCGTGGCTGGTCGCCGCCGACACGTCAGCAATTCGACTACATGGCGGGTTCTGAAGGAGCCTTCCTGGTCGGCAGTCCGGCGACGGTTGCCGCGAAGATGCTTCACGCAAGCGAGGTGCTTGGTGGGCTTTCGCGCATCACGTTCCAGATGAGCACTGCAGCTCTTGAGACGTCCGCGATGAAACGGTCGATCGAGCTCCTCGGTACTGAAGTAGCGCCGATCGTTCGCGCGGCTCCCGGGATACTGCGGCGCATGCCGGGGCCAGCGTAATGCGGCCGAATGCGCTTCCGGAAAGCTCACAACGAGAGGAAGAATGTCAACGTTCACCACGAGAGATGGCACCAGCATTTTCTACAAGGACTGGGGTCCGCGAGACGCCAAGCATCGCTTTGAGCTACCCATCGATGAGAGCGGGATAGCGGCAGCGTATTGCAGCTTTACAGGAGATAAAATCGTCCTCACGCACACGATTGTCCCGCAGCAGTTCGAGGGACGAGGCATCGGCTCTCGTTTAGCACGCGGCGACTTCGGTGCGAGCGGTCGCGAGGTCGTCCTCGATTGGCCATCCATGACCGCCTACTGCGAACGCCATTCCGAGTATTCGGACATCGTATTCGGCGCAACCCGATCAGGAGAAACAAGATGATGGAATTGATTATTGAAGAGCGGCGTCGCAACCTCGGTGGCAGCTTTGAAGTCGGCCGCGTTCTGCCCTTTGCAAAACGACGCATGGTCGGCCCCTTCATCTTCTTCGATCACATTGGCCCAATGGATATTCCGGCGGGTATTGATCGCAGCACAGACGTGCGGGCTCATCCGCATATCGGTCTTTCGACGGTGACTTATTTGTTTTCCGGCGAGATTATGCACCGGGACAGCCTTGGCTATGAGCAAGCGATCCGCCCCCAAGAGGTAAACTGGATGGTTGCTGGCCAAGGCATCACGCATAGCGAACGCTTCGAGCATGCGCGGGCACATGGTGACCGGCTTCACGGCATACAGGCCTGGGTGGCGTTGCCAACAGGGATGGAAGAAGTTGCTCCATCCTTCAACCACTATTCTGGAAGCGCCCTGCCTCAATGGGATGACAAAGGAGTTGTCGGCCAGCTCATTGCTGGCAGCGCATACGGCCTGACGGCTTCTGCACAGACGCATTCGCCGTTGTTCTACGCGCATCTTGCGATGGAGCCCGGTGCAACCGCAGAAATTCCGAACGGTCACAAAGAGCGTGCGTTCTATATAGCGACAGGCGCGGTGGAAATGGATGGCGTCCAATACGAGGCGGGAAAAATGCTCGTACTCGATCCGACTGCTTCGCGCGTCAAGGCGTTGAAACAATCCACACTCATGGTTCTCGGCGGCGAACCGGTTGGCGAGCGGCTTCTCTACTGGAACTTTGTATCCTCGTCGCGCGAGCGGCTGGTGCAAGCGGCGGAGGACTGGAAAGCCGGAAAGATGAAGCTTCCGGATGCGGACGATAAAGAATTCATTCCGCTTCCTGACGGCCCGATACCCGGTACCTCGCTAAAAGCACCCTCCAAACTTACGGTATGAGCGACCTCATGGCTGACGCAAATCTCGGCGCGACGATCGGACCTGCCGTCGTCCTTATGGGCGCGGCTGTTGTTGCGGTCCCGCTATTCCGGCGGCTCGGGCTTAGTTCGGTTCTTGGCTATTTCGCCGCTGGGCTCCTAGTCGGCCCGTCTGCGATGAGCGTATTCAGCGATCCCAACGCCATCTTGCATTTCTCAGAACTGGGGGTGGTCATGTTCCTGTTCGTGATCGGACTGGAGTTGCGGCCGCAGAAGCTATGGGCGATGCGCGGCCAGATATTCGGTCTGGGATTGGTTCAGGTCTTCGCGGCGGTTGCAGCGCTCACGCTGACGGGCCGGCTGATCTTCGGTCTTCCGGGTCCTGCTGCCTTTATTGCTGCAGCTGGCTTCGTTCTTTCTTCGACCGCCGTAATCATGTCCCTGTTGCAGGAGCGCGGCGAATTGTCGGGCGCTCAGGGCCAGAAGTCTGTCGCGATCCTGCTTTTTGAAGATTTGATGATCGTACCGCTTCTGGCGGTCGTCGCGTTTCTATCGCCAGTAACGCACGGCGCACAAAAATGGACCGATATCGCGCTCGCGCTTGCCGCCTTGCTCCTGCTGTTGGCGGTGTCGCGCTGGACGCTCAATCCGTTCTTTGCGCTCTTGGCAAAAGCGCGGGCCCGCGAAGTGATGACGTCGGGGGCATTGCTCGTTGTTTGCGGCGCGGCGTTGCTAATGGACGCCGTCGGGCTCTCCATGGCGATGGGGACCTTTCTCGCCGGGGTGATGCTTTCGAATTCAAGCTACCGCCACCAGATCGAGAGCGACGTTGAGCCGTTTCGCGGCCTGCTGATGGGCTTGTTCTTCATGGCGGTCGGCATGTCGCTCGACCTGTCCACCGTCGCAGCAGAATGGCGGCTTCTGCTATGCTTGCTGCCCGCCTTTATCATCGCCAAGGGTATCGTGGTGTATGCCGTCGCACGCCTGTTCGGAACGGATAACACACACGCCATTCACCGGACCTCGATGTTCCTGCAAGGCGGCGAGTTTGCCTTCGTGCTCTATACGGCTGCTGCATCCGGGGGCGTGATCAATGCCCGCGAAAACGCGTTATTCGGCACGGTCGTCATCCTGTCCATGGCTTTGACCCCGCTGCTGATCCTTGTGGTCGATGGTTTGCTGCGCGGTAAGATATCGATGGAGGACGTCGAAGCGGCCCGAGACCTGAAAGGCCGCGTGCTTCTCATTGGTTTCGGGCGCTTCGGTCAAATTGCTTCCCAGGTGTTGTTGTCGAAAGGCGTCGAGCTTTCAGTGATTGATCGCGATCCCGACCGCATTCGCGATGCCGATCGATACGGGTTCAAGGTATTCTTCGGTGACGGCACCAGGCTCGACACGCTACGCACGTCCGGCGCAGGTGAGGCCGACGCAATCATGATTTGCATCGGCGCGCCGAAGGAGACCATGCAGATCGTCGAGCTGGCGCAACACTCGTTCCCGCAAGCGAAGGTCCTTGCAAGAAGTTACGACCGCGTGCACTCCGTGGACCTACTTCGGGCCGGTGTCGATTATCAAATCCGCGAGACGGTGGAGTCGGCGTATTCGATGGGAGCGCAGGGTCTGCGGGAACTGGGCTTTGCGGAAGTCGATGTCACGGAGGCCGCTGACGATATTCGTCAGCGTGACGTCGAGCGCTTGTCGGAACAGGTGCAAGGCGACGCCATGTCGGGGACGAACAAGCTGCACTTACGACCTGTTCCAGAGCCGTTGACACATCGCCCAACGCGTGGCCCCGCGGGGGGCGTTATCGAGCAGATCTAACGGTTTACCATTTCCGAACAGAAATCTTGAGACGCTCCCAGCGCTGCGCCGCGGGGTCTCGCCTCTCGGACCATGGATCGGCTGCCGCACGATGCCTTGGACGCTCATAAACACATGCTTGGCTTCTTCGAATTCGTCATCGTCGGATCTATAATCCGGACCTTCGTCCAGCAGCCGCCCCTTGGCGGTATCGATCGCAATCGCCGAAATCATATGAGCAGCGCGAGGGCGGATCCGCGAACGCGCACTCGACTACGATCAATGCCAGGCGCAAGATCGATCGGCCCGATATGGTCAAAGAAGATGAAAGGACCGACCATGCGCCGCCTCGCGAGCGGCAGCACGCGGCCGACGTCGAAGCTGCCGCCGAGATTCCGGCGCCGCTGCTCGATGACCATCTCTATCATGTTGTCTCTGCTGATCGGCCCGTGCCGTCGACGATGTCGGAATATTCGGGACGGCGTGCATAATAGGCGGCCATGAAGGGGCAGTGCAGGACTGCCTTGCGTTCGCTCGCACGGATCGCATCGAAGACGCCGCGTGCGAGCCGCGAAGCAATCCCTTGCCCGGAGAATCGCTGCGGAACTTCAGTGTGGGTGAGGATGAGCCGATCGCTTTCGTTGCGATAGTAGGCAGCCGCGATCTCGCGGCTGCCATCGATCGCTAGTTCGAAACGATGTTCGGCGGGGTGTCCCTAACTGCGCTCATGCCCCGGCCCGGTCCTCGATGAACGCCAGCAGATCGGCGTTGATGAGATGGGGATGCGTGGCGAACAGGCCGTGTGACAGGCCTGGATAGGTCTTCAGCGTGCCGTTCGTCAGCAGGTCGATCGCCTTGCGCGCCGAAGCGTCGATCGGCACTACCTGGTCGTCCTCGCCATGCATCAGCAGGACCGGCAGGGAGACGGCCTGAAGGTCCTCGGTGAAGTCCGTCTCCGAGAAGGCGGCGATGCAGTCGTAGTGGGCCTTGGCGCCGCCCATCATCCCCTGCCGCCACCAGTTGCGGATCAGCCCTTCGCTTACGTCGGCGCCCTCACGGTTGAAGCCGTAGAATGGCCCGGCAGGAACATCGAGGAAAAATTGCGCACGGTTGCGAGCGAGCGCCTCGCGAAATCCGTCGAACACCTCCATCGGCAGGCCGCCAGGATATCGCGGTGTTGCGAGCATGATCGGCGGCACCGAACCGATCAACACCGCCTTCGACACGCGGCCAGGCTCGCTGCGGGCGACATAGCGGATCACCTCCCCGCCGCCGGTCGAGTGTCCGACGTGGATCGCGTCTTTCAGGTCGAGCTCCGAGACCAACGCCGCGACGTCGGCCGCGTAGGTGTCCATCTCATTCCCCGTATCGGTCTGGTCGGAGCGACCGTGCCCGCGTCGGTCATGCGCAATGACGCGATAGCCCTTGCTGAGGAAGAACAGCATCTGAATGTCCCAATCGTCTGCGCTCAATGGCCAGCCGTGATGGAACATGATCGGCTGGGCCTTTCTCGGACCCCAGTCCTTGTAGAAGATCCGGGTGCCATCCCGCATCGCCAGCATCGCCATTTTTGATCGTTTTCCTTTCTTGTGATTAAGATGGAAATCAGCTCAGGCCGATAATATTCAGGCGGAGTGCATCCAGCTCGGCGTCGGGCTTTTCGTGGGCCGCTCTCAGCATCTGCTCGGCGTCGGCACCGACCACCGCGCGGCTCGGCGCAGGATGTTGCTCGGCGATATCGATCACGCGCGCTGCGGCTACAGCCGACTCGATTCCGGTCGCCTGCATGCTGTCGAACCAGTCCGCGAAGGTGCCGAACGACTTGCCGTAGAGTTTGCGCTGACCTGACGTCATTCCGTTTGTGATCCGCGCCAGGGCCGCCGTCTTCGCTGGACCACCGGTCTTCATGTTGCCGGTGGACACGACCACGACCTCGATGCCGAAAGGCTTCAGTTCGGCGCGGTAGACAGCCGAGAACACCTCCATCGCCGCATGCGACGCACCCGACGGTCCGCTGAACGGCAATGGCAAGCTCGCCATCCATGTGCTGACCTGCACGATCCGTCCGCGCGCATTCCGTAAGGCCGGCAAGAACGCGTTGATCACTAAAAGGGCGCCGAACACGTTGACTTCGAATTCCTGCCGGATGGCGTCGGGCAGAAGGATCTCGATCGGACCGTGAGTGAGGATGTCGGCATTGTTGATCAGGAGGTTGAGCCCGGCCGCGCCAAGTGCTTCGGTCACACCGGAGGCCCAAGCCTCCACGCCCATCGCCTTTGTGACGTCGCAGACGGTCAGGCTGACACGTCCGCCGGAAGCGTCCCTGAGATCCTGAACCTCCGCGGCGGACATCGCCGTGCCGAAGACGATGTAGCCCTTGGCGGCGAGTCCGAGCGCAATGTCGCGGCCAAGGCCGGTGCCGGCACTGGTGATTACAACGGAACGGCCGGATCGTGGAGATGTGGATATCATCACGTGTTTCCTTCCAGAGACGGAACACTCCTCACGGATTTGCGCCAGCCGCCCGAACAATCGGCGCGACTTCGGTGCCTAGGAGCTCGATCGAGCGCTTCATCGCAGCGGTTCCGAGCGAAGCGGTGCTCATCTGGAATGTGACGCGCGAAACGCCGCCGAGCGCCTCGCTGGCGTGGAGCATCTCGGCTGCGACCGTCCCCGGATCACCAATCAGGAACGCACCCTCCGGACCGGCCATTTCTTCGAACTGCCGCCGTGTCGGCGCCGACCAGCCGCCTTCACGGCGCGGGTGCAGTCGATGGCCCGCGCGCTTTCGCTTAGCGGCCCGTCCAAGGCGGGTGACGAGAATCGACAAGCATTCAACTCTTTTGCTACGCATCGCGCTTGCTTCTCGTCACCCAGTTCAAATCAGCCCGCGGCGCGCGGGACCGGAGTGTTGAGCAGCTGCTGCTCCCACAGATAGGCGATGCCACTGCCACCGACGTGCTGGATGATGACCTCCGTCAGCCCGGCAGCAGTCTTCGCACGTGCCCAGTCGCGCTGCCATTCAGCAGCGAGCGCCAGCCAGGTCATCATGTTGATGCCGGCTGCGATCATGCGCTGGATGGCAACCTCGTGAGCCTCCACCGAGGTGCCGCCCGACGCGTCGGTAATCACCGTGACGTCCCAGCCTTCACCGGCGGCCTGGATCGCAGGCATTGCGACGCAGATCTCGGTCCACAAGCCGGCGATAATCAGCTGCTTGCGACCCGTCGCCTTGACCGCATCCACCACCTTCTTATCTTCCCAGGTGTTGATGAACGTCCGGTCGATCACCTCCTGGCCCGGGAACACATCGGTGACCTGCGGGAAGATGACGCCGCCCCGACCGGCGATCACACTGGTCAGGATCGTGGGAACACCGAAGACCTTTGCGGCTTTCGCAAGCGCCGTCGTGTTGTTCACGACCGCCTGAGGGTCGTGGCTGTTCAGGTTGGCGAGCTGGTAGGGCTGATGGTCGATCAGAACGAGTACCGAGTCCTCGGGACGAAGAAGCGACGCAAGGCCGTTGCGAAAGGTCATGAATATCCTCTACTGCCGTTAGATGAGGCTGATTTGTGGGAGACATCCGCCGACTGCGACGACGTCTGCGTGGACAGTGCCATTCCCATTTGCGATACGGTAGCGCTCGCCCTTGCCACACTGTGTCGCAAAAACAGGAACGCTAGAATTGGACATCGAAGAACTGCGAACATTCGTAGAGGTCGCTGACGCCGGCGGAGTATCACATGCTGCGCGTCGGCTCGGGGTCTCCAAGTCGATCGTTAGTCGGCAGCTCGCTCGGCTTGAAGCAGAGCTCGGCGTCCAGCTGCTCGCACGAACCACTCGCGGCGCCGTACTCACAGAGGCGGGTTCCACATTCCGAGATCACGCCGCCAGAGTCTGCGCCGAGATCGATGTTGCCAAGGAAACGATCCTACCCGCAGGTGATCTTCGCGGCCGCTTGCGGATTGCTGCACCACTTACCTTTGGCCCGACACATCTTGCTCCGGTGTTCGCCGAAATGGCGCGACGTTACCCTCAGCTTGGCATCCACACCTGCTACACTGATCGCTTCGTAGATCTCATCGCAGAGGGTTATGATTGTGCGGTACGGCTTGGCCACCTTCCGGACTCTAACCTGATCGCAAGGCGCGTCGGACCGATCTATGGGAAGTTAGTTGCGAGTCCGGAGTATATCAAAGCGCACGGATCGCCTGAGACACCGGATGAACTCCTCACGCATCAGGCTGTCATGCAGGGCACTGAAACCTGGCAGTTCATGGATGGTAAACAAATCGTCACGGTGCGACCGCAGGGGCGCTTCAAGGCCGATAACGGCACAGCGCTGGTCACTGCCGCCATAGCAGGACTCGGCATCGCTTATCTCCCCGAGGGCCTGATCCATGAGCATCTGGCCTCTGGCACGCTTGTTCCGGTCATGACCCGGCACCCGATACGTCCGGCGGGTGTATTTGTCGTCCGGCCACCAGGCCAGCATCCCGCTCGCAAGATAAGAATCCTCACCGAAATGCTGATCGAGTGTTTCGGAAAAGCTCCGGACGTTGTCGGCACTGCACCTGTCCGAGTGGAGCACTGAGCCGAGGTGGGTAAGTGATATGCGCGATCTAGGTCGCTCGAGCGTTCGCGAACGGATAGATCAACACTCCCGACGCCATCTCCTGCGGAGCCACGACGACTTGCCGTGAGCCGTCTCTGAACTGGTCGACACTATTGCCAACGACGCCCTGGAACTGCACCTGCAACACGCGAGGATGCGTCCACTCGCCGCGCGCCCCGAAGGTGATGTTGCCCATAACTGTCGAGAACACCGCACGTCGCGTGAACTCAGAGAGCGCGGCGTCGTCCAGACTTCCCGTGCCCTCAATAGCCAGGCCCACGACCTGCATCTGCGAGTAGGCCAATGGCGCCATATAGTGCCCGAGTGGATCCACACCTGATCCTGCGGCGCGCGGCCTGTAGGTCTCCAACACCGCACTAACGCCCTCAAAGGCCAAGGAGGGTGCCGGGACCCAATATTCATAGTTCACTATCCCGTTGAGCAGCGGCCCGAGCTTGCTCTTAACATCAGCATTCTGCGGGCCGATCATGCTTGCGCCGACCATTTTTGGCCGGAAGGGGTGCCTTTCGAGGGCTTGAACGAGATCGATCGTATCCTGGAGGTACGAGCACAGGAACAGAAGATCAGGTCCGCTTTGTGCCACGTCGTCGAGAAGCGGCGCGAAATTGCTGGCTGCGAGCGGATAGGTTGCCTCGTGAACGACCTCAAACCCGTATTTCGCCGCATTGGCTTTGGCACCAAGAATCGGGTTCCGGGAAAATACAGCGTCAGCCGAGAGCAGTGCCACAGTCGTCGGCCGAGGGGTTTGCCGAGCGGCGGTTTCGAAGAAGCCCTCTGTGAGCGCGACATTGGGGTCCGGCCCCGTCGGAATCATAGCGAAGTAGTTTTCGTAGTTCAGTTCGTTGTTAGCGCCGAGCGCCATAAGCCCAACGAAGTAACGCTGGCGTGAGATGATCTCGGGCATGGCGGCAAGGTTAGTGTTTGTTCCGTACCCCCCAATGACGAGATCCACCCCATCCTCGTCCATGAGGCGCGCGTATAGCGACGCCACGCGAGACGCGTCCCCTTCATCATCGTAGCGGACTAACTCCACCGGGCGTCCAAGAAGGCCGCCACGACCATTTACGTCATCACGCCAGATATCATGCGCGAGCTGCGCGGACTTACTGTTCCCCGACAGCGGTCCGGTGAGCGATAGGCAGTAGCCGATCCTGATCGGCGACGAGTCAGACGTCATTGGTTAAGCACCCGGCTGACCCTCAACAAGCGCTGTACGGCGTCTTCGACAAGAACCCGTGGTACAGACGCTTCGGCCGCGACACTACTATTGATGACGAGGCTCTGGCGCACACAATACTCCACTTTGCTACGACTACGGACGTAACATTGCGGCAGGTACTCCTGTAGCGTCGCAAAGTGACTAGCTGTGTCGCGGAAAGTGGAACCCCAACAAGTTTGCTTTCGCCAAGAGCGGTCATTCGAAATCGTCCGGCAAAGCGACTGTGCGATTCCAAATTCGCTCATCTCCCACGGGGTGAGAGACATCACCTGAGACTTCGGGCGAAGCTAGAGCCCATTTATGCGCCGACGCCTATGCGTCTAGCTGTCTACACGGACAGGATTACGCGGCGCCCGCCTCAGCGCCGCCGCTCGCTGCCAGAAGAGCCGGCCGAATGCAACGTCTGCACCGCCGCCGGGCCGCGCGCGAAAGGGCCCGAGCAAAAGCTTCCTGACGCTCTCCTCAGTCGACCTGGCATCGGTTTTCCAGCTGAGCTCGGGTTGCAACCAGCGAATGAACGATCCCACATGGAAATGGCCCTCCTCGCTATTGGAGGCGGGCCATTCAGGCGAGCTTTACCCGGGGCCCTCTGCCGGCGCCGTACAATTCCCAGATCTTGCACCGGCGAAACATTCGCTTTCTTCGGCGTTCCTACCGTGGCAACACAGCTTCGCATTTATCGACACTGATAGAGGGAGACCTCGAATACTAAGTTCGCGGATAAGGCTGTCGAACGCCTTTCGTTATACGAACGACCTGAGTGCTTGAAACAGCGATGATAGACAGGGCAAACATGATCGATCTGAGCGGGAAACGTGCATTGGTCACTGGCGGCTCGCGAGGCATCGGGGCCGCAATCGCGCTGACGCTGGCGGAGACCGGCGCTGACGTCGCGTTTACCTATCAGCATGCGGCCGAGAAAGCTGAAGCGGTGGCTAAGTCCATCAAGAGCATGCGGCGCCGCGCAATCGCGATCCAGGCCGATAGCGCCGACCCGGAAGCTATCGCGCGCTCCGTGAGTGAAGCCGTCTCAGCATTGGGAGGGCTCGATATTCTCGTCAACAGCGCCGCCATCGGTCACAACGGAACGATTGCCGACCTTAGTGTGAGCGAATACCAGGCCGTGATGGATGTCAATGTGCGAGCGCCAGTGCTGTTTGCGAAGGCAGCAATTCCGCATCTCGCCAAAGGCGGACGCATTATCTCGATCGGTTCGGGCCTTGGGGAGCGAGTCCCGTTCCCGGGCGTGACGGTCTATGCGATGTCCAAGGCGGCCCTTACCTCCTTCACCCGCGGGCTTTCGCGCGAACTAGGGCCAAACGGGATCACCGTGAACCTCGTGCAACCCGGCTCGACCGATACCGATTCAAACCCGGCGGACGGCGCGGCTGCCGACTTCCAGCGAGCCCTGACGTCTTTGGGGCGGTTCGCCGAGCCGCGCGAAGTCGCGAACGCTGTGGTGTTTCTTGCCAGTCCTGCGGCAAGCGTGATCACGGGCGCCATCCTGACCGCGGACGGGGGCGCGATCGCCTGAGCAAAATTGACCTTCGGCAGCGGTAGTGCGCCGGATCTTCGCGACTATGTCGTAGGCAAGTCAGCGAAACGCATCGCTATGGAGCTAAATAAGGATGGCGTTGCGGCGCCCGGCGGTGGCGATTGGGGTTTCAGCACTATCAACGGTAACACCAAGCGCGGCAATGGAATTTTGAACAACGAAATGTATGTCGGCCGGATCGTTTGGAATCGACAACGATTCGTCAAAGACCCCGAAACTGGCAAGCGTCAGGCACGGATGGAGGGCTCGGCATCGATCGAGGCTGCTCGGCCCGAGATCAAACGGTAGATCGCGAACTCGATACCCTGCTGGACTTGATCCTCAAAGGTGGTGCTGCCGATAGGATCAATTCAAAGATGGTTCAGCTTGAGAGCCGTAAGGCCGAGCTCGAACAGGTATTGTCCGACGCGGATGAGCCCCCACCGCTGCTACACCCCGAGATGGCAACTTTCTATCGAGAACAAGTCAGGGCGCTGCATGAGGCGCTGCAGGCTGATACGGAGGCAACCCGGCTCAAAGCCGGGGAGGTCCTGCGTCCTCTCGTGAAGGAGATCGTCCTCACGCCCGGGGGCAAGGAACTGAAGATCGAGGTCCGAGGCGATCTGGCGGGAATCCTGGCAATTGCCCTCAAAACGAAGACCCCAGCCACGGGGGCTGGGGTTTCGCAATTTGAGTTGGTTGCGGGGATAGGATTTGAACCTATGACCTTCAGGTTATGAGCCTGACGAGCTACCGGGCTGCTCCACCCCGCGTTAAACCGGATTTCCGCCTTGCATGGAGAGAGGCCGAACGTGAGGCGGACAACGCTTGGAAGGGCGCCGCTCGATCCGTTCGAAAACTTCCTGAGAAGGCGACCCGGGGCCGAGGGCAACCGGGCGCGAGGCGTATGTATCAATGCTGATCCGCTTTGGAAAGCCCTTAGGCACAGGTTTTTTGAGGTTTTGTGACGGCCAGATTGACGGGATTCGTGCGCGAATCGGACGTTTGGAACCTCCCTTGCCGGAAAGGTCGCAAAAGTGGAGCCTTGGACAGAGCCTTGGACAGAGCCTTGGACCAAGAGAAACAGGGGGCGGCCAGGTGAAGCGCAGCGAAACCCGGAGCCTGTCCGCGAAGATTCCCGGGTTACGCTGCGCTTCACCCGGGCTACGGATGATGGCTCAGTTCAGCAAGAACCCGCCGTCGACCGTCACCACAGTGCCGGTCATGTAGCGTGAGGCTTTTGAGGCCAGCAGCAGGATCGCGCCGTCGAGGTCGGATTCGGCCCCGACCCGGCGCTGCGGAATCCGCTTTGTCAGCTTCTCGCCGGCGGGCGTCGCCCAGAAATCGTGGTTCATCTCGGTGTCGATATAGCCGGGCGCCAGCGCGTTGACGCGGATGTTGTTGCCGGCGAGCTCCAGCGCCATCACCTTGGTGGCCTGGATGATGCCGGCCTTCGAGACCGTGTAGGGCGAGAGGAATTTCATCACGCTAAGGCCGAGCACGGAAGCGATGTTGACGATGTTGCCCCCCTGCTTGCGCGCGATCATGCGCCGCGCCAGTTCGGTCGCCAGGAAATAGGCGCCCTTGAGATTGGCGTTGATCACGGCGTCCCAATCCGCCTCGGTCTGCTCGGTCGACAATTTCTCGATGGCGATGCCGGCATTGTTGATGAGCACGCTGACCGGGCCGAAGGCGGCTTCCGCTGCGTCCAGCGCTTTGCCGATGCTGGCGATGTCGGTGACGTCCATCTGCACCGCGCTCGCGCGGCCGCCCTTGCCCCTGATCTCCTCCTCCAGGCTCTTCAGCTTGCCGGTCTGCCGCGCCGCCAGGACGACGGCGGCGCCATGCGCGGAAAGGACGCGGGCGAATTGCCGGCCCAGCCCCTGGCTCGCGCCGGTGATCAAGATGGTTTCCTGGCTTACATCGAACAGATCGGACATGGGTACGTTTCCTAGAACCTGATATGCGCGCATTGATACCTACGATTTCGGCCCATGCAACGCCGCGGGACTTATCAGGCCGCGCGGCGTTGGCTAAAGTGGCCAGCATCGAACATTTTAGAAACCGCCTGACATCACGGGAGTGAAACAGTGGATCTTGGGATCAAAGGCCGCCGTGCCATCGTTTGCGCCTCAAGCAAGGGTCTGGGCCGCGCCTGCGCCATCGCGCTTGCCAATGAGGGGGTCCATGTCACCTTGACGGCGCGCGGCGCGGACGCGCTGAAGAAGACCGCCGACGAGATCCGCAAAGCGCATCCCGACGTCACCGTCACCGAGATCGTCGGTGACATCACGACGCCCGCGGGCCGCGAGGCCGTGCTGAAGGCCTGCCCGGAGCCGGACATCCTGATCAACAATGCCGGCGGTCCGCCGCCCGGCGATTTCCGCAACTGGACCCGCGACGACTGGATCAAGGCGATCGACGCCAACATGCTGACCCCGATCGAGCTGATCAAGGCCACCGTCGACGGCATGATGGCACGGAAATTCGGGCGCATCGTCAACATCACCTCCGCCGCGGTGAAGGCGCCGATCGAGATTTTGGGACTTTCCAACGGTGCGCGCGCCGGCCTCACCGGCTTCGTCGCGGGCCTCTCGCGCAAGACCGTCATCAACAACGTTACCATCAATGCGCTGCTGCCGGGGCCGTTCGAGACCGATCGCCTGCTCGGCACTGCGAAACCGGAAGCCGAGAAGCGCGGCATCACGCCCCAGCAAGTGCTGACCGAGCGCGCCAAACTCAATCCCGCCGGTCGCTTCGGCGATCCCGAAGAGTTCGGCTACGCCTGTGCGTTCCTGTGCGGCGCCAAGGCCGGCTTCATCACCGGCCAGAACATCCTGCTCGACGGCGGCGCCTTCCCGGGCACGCTGTGAGGATGGGCACGCTGTGAGAGCGGTCTGGTACGAGCGGACGGGCCCGGCGGCGGAGGTCCTGACTTTCGGCGAAGTACCGACGCCGGCGGCGGGTGCGGGCGAAGTGCGCATCCGCCTGGAAGCTTCCGGCGTTAATCCCGCTGATGTCGGCCGCCGCGGCGGCAATTATCGAGCGATGGAATATCCGCGCGTGATCCCGAACAGCGATGGTGCGGGGATCATCGATCAGGTCGGCGACGGCGTGAAGCGGTTCAATGTCGGTGACCGGGTCTGGCTGTTCAACGGCCAGCGCAACGGTCGCGCCTTTGGCACCGCCGCGGAATATATCACGCTCGCCGAGCACCTCGTGACGCCGCTGCCGGACAACCTCACCTTCGCGGAAGGCGCCACCCTCGGCATCCCCGGCATGACCGCGTGGTGCTGCCTGTTCGCGGACGGGCCGATCGTGGGCAAAACCGTGCTGGTTACCGGCGGCGCCGGCGCAGTTGGCCACTATGCCGTGCAATTGGCGAAATGGGGCGGCGCCGAGGTGATCGCAACCGTCAGCTCACCGCACAAGGCCGAGCAGGCGCGCCGCGCGGGCGCCGATCTCGTGATCAACTACAAGGAGGAAGACGTCGTTGCGAAGGCCATGGCATTCACCCATCAACGCGGCGTCGATCGCGTGGTCGATGTCGATTTCGGCGGCAATCTCGCTGGTACGCTGAAGCTGATGGCGGTCAATTCCACGATCGCCGTCTACGCCACCAACGGCAATCGCAACCCCGTCGTGCCGATGCGCGAATTGATGGAGAAATGCATCGCCTTGCGCGCGCTGGTGCTGTTTGCGTTACCACTGCCCTTGCTCGCCGCGGCGCAGGCCGACATCACGAAATGGCTCGCGGCCGGACCGCGCCTGCACAACATCGCCGGCCAGTTTGCGTTGTCGGAAACGGCGCAGGCTCATCTGGCGGTTGAGAAAGGCGACAAGCTCGGCACCGTTATCGTTGATTGCGCTCGTTGACCGACCGCTCACTCTCGCTGGATGAGTCCGCCGAAGTGCGCTCGTCGGCCCAAGGACGATCGAACGCCTCGAGCCCCTCCGCCAACAGGTCGCCCAGCATGGGTTCGCCGAGCAGATAGCGCGCGGTGCGGCCGTTATATTGATCGGCGGCCTCTCGCCGCAGCTCGTCCCATTCCTCGATCGGACGATCGCCGCGCCCAAGCCGCATCAGGGCGACGAGATCAATCTGCTCGTCTTCGGAAAGTGCGCGGATGAAGCCTCTGATTTCCAGCTCGACCGGATCCTGGCCATCATCTTCCAGCACATCGATCATCTCGTCGTCGGCAGCATTCGAGCCGGAATCCGGGTCGGATGCCGCTTCCTTGACGTCGAATTCCCGCGCTTTCTCGATCAAAAAACCGACTTTATCGGTCGATATCGACAGTTCGGCCATTGCGCGCTCCTGTTCTCGCGATCCGATAACGCCGGATCATCCGAGATGATCCATTGCGCGAGCAAGCGGAAACCAGCATCTTCGCGATAACAAGCGTTTCAATAAGGAAGCCGCCGATGGAGTGGAAAGTAGGCAGGGTCAAGATCACCAAGGTCGTCGAATTGGAGACGGTCGGGCATACCCGTTTCATCCTGCCGCTCGCGACCAACGAGGAAGTCCAGAAGCTGCCCTGGCTCATTCCGCATTTCGCCACCGACGAAGGCCGGCTGAAAATGTCGATCCATTCGCTGCTGGTGGAGACGCCGACACGGCGGATCATCGTCGACACCGGGCTCGGCAACGACAAGCAGGGTCGCAACGTGCCGAGCTGGAACAACCGCAAGCATCCCTTCCTGGAGACGTTGACCGCGGCGGGCTTTCCCCCCGATAGCATCGACACCGTGCTGTGCACGCACCTGCATGTCGACCATGTCGGCTGGAACACCAAGCTCGTTGACGGCCAATGGGTGCCGACCTTTCCCAAGGCCCGCTACGTGTTCGGCCGGACCGAATTCGAGCATTGGCGGGACCACGGCAAATCGCCTGACCAAATCGCGGTATTCACCGATTCCGTGAAGCCGATCGCGGATGCCGACAGGGCCGACCTCGTGCCCTCCGACCACCGCCTGACGGAGGAGATCACGCTGATCCCGACGCCTGGCCACAGCCCGGGCCATATGAGCATCCACATCCGCTCCGACGGCGAGGAAGCGCTGCTCACCGGCGACGTCGCCCACCATCCCTGCCAGATGGCCCATCCGGACTGGTCCTCAACGGCGGATTCGGACCACAAGCAATCGGCGGCGACGCGCCGCGAATTGTTCTCCCGCTTTGCCGATACGCCGACGCTGGTGATCGGCGGCCATTTCACCGCCGGTCACATCAAGCGCGAGGGGGAGGCCTTCAAGTTCATGGCGCTGGAACGGATCTAGCGCCCACACTACCTGCGTTTGCCCACCCCACCCCGCGCTTTCGGCAGTTGAATTTCGCGCCGTGCTGCTCCATGAAGCGTCCTAAGTCCGCAAAGTCCAAAAACCCCTGTAGGGAGTGATCAAAAATGAAGCTTGTTCGTTACGGCGCGAAGGGTGAGGAAAAGCCCGGCCTGATCGACAAATCCGGCCAGTTGCGCGACCTGTCGGCGCATCTGAAGGACCTCACCGGCGAGGCTTATTCGCCGGAATCCCTGGCCAAGCTGGCCGCGCTCGATCCGTCCAAGCTGCCTGCTGTTCCCGGCAACCCACGCTTCGGCGCGCCGGTCACCGGAATCTCGAAATTCGTCGCCATCGGGCTGAACTACACCGACCATGCCAAGGAAACCGGCAATCCCATTCCGTCCGAGCCGATCTTCTTCCTGAAAGCCAACACCGCCCTCTCCGGCCCGAACGACGCCGTGGAGAAGCCGCGCGGCTCGACCAAGCTGGATTGGGAAGTGGAGATCGCCGCCATCATCGGCACCCGCGCCAAATATGTCTCCGAGGCCGACGCGCTCAACCATGTCGCCGGCTATTGCGTCTGCAATGACGTGTCGGAGCGCAATTTCCAGATCGAGCGTCTGGGACAGTGGACAAAGGGCAAGTCGCACGACACCTTCGGCCCGCTCGGCCCCTGGCTCGTCACCAAGGACGAGGTTCCGAACGTGCAGAGCCTCTCGATGTGGCTCGACGTCAACGGCCAACGCCGCCAGACCGGTTCGACCTCGACCATGATCTTCTCGATGGCCAAGTGCATCTCCTACGTCTCGCAGTTCATGACGCTGCTGCCCGGCGACATCGTCACGACCGGCACCCCGCCCGGCGTCGGCACCGGCATGAAGCCGCCGCAGTACCTCAACGTCGGCGACGTCGTGACGCTGGGCATCGAGAGCCTGGGCGAGCAGCGCCAGGAGATTGTCGCGGCGTAATGCGGCGCTTCACCGGTGGGCGCTAGCTCGTCATGGCCGGGCTTGTCCCGGCCATCCACGCTTGTCGCTTCGAGGACGTGGATGCCCGGGACAAGCCCGGGCATGACGGCGAAACAGAACTCCCGAGGGAATTCACCCAGATGAAGCTTACCTTCTCGCCCGCCTCGCCATTTGCCCGCAAAGTGCGCATTGCTGCGATCGAGACCGGGCTGATCGACAAGATCGAACTGGTGCCCGCCACGGTCGCGCCAGGCACCGCAAACGATGCCTACACGCGCGACATCAACCCGCTGAAGAAACTGCCGGTCCTGATCCTCGATGACGGCGACGTCATCCTCGATTCCTACGTCATCGTCGAATATCTCGACGATCTCGCCGGCGGCGGCAAATTGATTCCGGCCTCCGGACCGGCGCGTTGGAAGGCGAAAACCGACCACTCGCTGCTGCAGGGCATGCTCGATTCCATGCTGTTGTGCCGGTACGAGAAGATGGTGCGGCCGCAGGGCTTGCAGTGGCAGGCCTGGTACGACGATCACTGGAACCGGGCCTGGGCCGGCATGGCGCGGTTCGAGCAGCGGGAGGATGTGCTTTCCGGGCCGTTCAACGTCGCGCAGATCGGACTGGTTTGCGTGCTCGGCTATGCCGACCTCCGCTTCTCCGACTGCGGCTGGCGCAAGGCCTATCCGAAGCTTGATACGTTCAACCAGAAGATGCTGGAACGGCCATCAGTCAAGATCTCGGTGCCGCCGCCAGCCTGAAGCGGAGTCTGCCATGAGCCTCATCTTCTCGATCGGCGACCTCACCATCCACCGCATCATCGAGCAGGAGACGGCATTCCTGCCGGCGCTGGACATGCTGCCCGGCCTGACGCCGGACATGCTGGCCGAGAACCGGGCCTGGATGCGCGAGGCCAAGGCGCTCGACGATAGCGACGTGCTGCTCTTGTGCTTCCAGTCCTATGTCGTGAAGACGCCGCATCATACCATCCTGATCGATAGCTGTATCGGCAACGACAAGCCGCGCCCGCAGCGGCCGAAATGGAACATGAAGACCGACGACACCTATATGCGCGGCCTCGCCGCGGCCGGGTGCTCGGTCGAAGACATCGACTATGTGATGTGCACGCATCTGCATGTCGACCATGTCGGCTGGAACACGCGACTGGAAAACGGCCGCTGGGTGCCTACGTTTCCAAAAGCGCGCTACGTCTTTGCCAAGGGCGAGTTCGACTACTGGACCGCGCAGAACGAAAAGAGCGAGGTGCCACCCTTCGTCGACAGCGTGCTGCCGATCGTGGAGTCAAAGCGCGAGGCGATCGTGACGAATGATTTCGCCATCGGCGACCACGCACGCATTTTGCCGACGCCCGGGCACACACCGGGCCATGTCGCCTTCACTCTTGGGCGCGGCAAGGACGACGCCGTGTTCTCCGGCGATCTCATGCACTCGCCGCTGCAGACGCATTATCCGGAACTGTCGGCGAAATTCGATGTCGACCAGGCGCAGGCGGCGCGGACGCGGCGCAGTTTCCTGGAGCGCTATTGCGATACCGATACGCTCTGCTGCACCGCGCATTTCCCCTCGCCCTCGGTCGGCAAGATCAAGCGGAGCGGCGACGGGTTCACGTGCGAGGCGGTGTAGCTGTCGGAGGGGAGCTGCGGCTCGGCCGCGTTCTCCTCACCTCTCCCAAAGGGAGAGGTCGGCGCGTAGCGCCGGGTGAGGGGTTACGCTCTATCGAGAGACCTGAACCCCTCACCCGGATCGCTGACGCTATCCGGCCTCTCCCGATGGAAGAGGTGTTCGAGCCCGCGGCACCGTCAGAGCTCAATCGAACAAGCTGGGCGTGTGGTTGACGATCGCGCCCTCGATCTCGAGCATCTTCAGCTTCGTCACCACGCCGCCATTCGCCGAGAAGCCGCCGGGCTTGTTGCCGGCTGCGAGCACGCGATGGCAGGGCACGACGATCGGGCACGGGTTGCGGCCGAGCGCCTGGCCGACGTCGCGCGACAGCTCGACGCCGCCAAGCTGCTTGGCGATCTCGCCATAGGTCATGGTCTTGCCCGGCGGGATCCTGCGCGCGATGTCATAGACGCGGTGGTTGAATGCCGGCACGTCGTCGAGGTCGAGCACGACCTCGGCAAGATCGTTCGGTTTGCCCTCGAGCAGTTCGATCATGGCTTCGATCGCGCGTCTCACTTCCACTGGCGGTGCGGCTTCCGTCACCTCGCCGCCCCGCTGCCGGATGCGTTTGCGGGTGTTTTCCTCGGTCTCCATCGGCAATTGCACGCCGGTGATACCGTGTTCGCCCCACATTACGCCGCAGGCGCCGATCACGGTGTCAAAGATCGCAAAATGCTGGCCGGTCATGGCTTGCTCCATATCTCAGGCTCGAGATTTCGAGCTTTGTCCTTGCAATGGAATCTAGGCTTGGAGAATGTTGCTATCCACCCGAATCCTGCGGGAACTTGCGAGCATCCCCATGCAAACCCTTCGCGTCAACGGATACGACATGGCCTATCTCGAGGTGGGCGAAGGGCCGCCATTGGTGTGCGTGCACGGCTCGCTCTGCGATTTCCGCATCTGGTCGGCGACGCTGGGACTTCTGTCGCGCAAGCACCGCGTGATCGCGGTCAGCCTCCGGCACTTCTTCCCCGACCGCTGGAATGGCGTCGGCGACACCTATTCGATCGCCCAGCACGTCGAAGACGTCATCGCCTTCATCGAGCAGATCGAACCGAAACCGGTCGGCCTGATGGGCCACTCGCGCGGCGGACACGTCTCCTTCCGCGTCGCGCAGCGGCGGCCTGATCTGCTGCGCAAATTGATCCTGGCCGAGCCCGGCGGCGAGCTGGATGAGACGCTCGATCCCGACTTCAAGCCGGGCCCCTCCCCGCTGGCGGGGCGGATCGCCGCCTCCGCCGAAATCATCGCCAAGGGCGACATCGATGGCGGGCTGCAGATCTTCATCGACGCGCTGGAAGGCCCCGGCGCCTGGAAGCGGCTGCCGGCGGCGGTGAAAGAGCCGTTGCGCGACAACGCAACGACGCTGATCGGCCAGACGCGCGACAAGCGGCCGCCGTTCTCGAAGGCGGACGCCGAAGCGATCAGGACACCGACACTGTTCATCGGCGGCGCCAACACCAGAGGCGCACTGCCGAAGGTGCTGCACACGCTGGCGGCCCATGTGAAGGATTCGCGCACCGAGATCATCCCGGGCACGACGCATCCGATGTTCGAGCAGGCCCCGCAACGCTACTGCGAGATCGTGCTGGATTTTCTGGCTGAGTAACGGTCCGTCACGTCAGCCAAAGCCACGTCATTGCGAGCGCAGCGAAGCAATCCATTTCTCGGGTCACTGAGGCATGGATTGCTTCGCTGCGCTCGCAATGACGGGTGGAGAGAGCCGCATCACTTGTGATCGAGATACCACGAGCCATCCCAGGCATCGGCGGGCGGATTTGTCTTGAAGCCTTCGATGCGGTTGACAAAGGTCATGGATGGTCCGTCGGCGGGAACCGCTTCAAGTGCCTCCTTGAAGGCCGTAAGCGCCTCGTCCCAACGTTGGGCGCGATAAGCGGCCAGTCCCTCGGAGTATCGCTTCAACAATGCCGATTGTGCCGGGCTGAGCTCGCCCTTGCGCCCGATGATCTCGAACACCGTGACCGGCCGCGTCTGGCCAACGACGACCAGCCGATCGACCTCGCGAAACTCGATCGCATCGGCGGCCGCTTTCACCGTCGCTTCGGAAACCAGGGCATGGCTGCCGTATATCTTGTTCACGCCCTCCAGGCGCGAGGCAAGGTTTACCGCGTCGCCCATGACGGTGTAGCTCATCATGAACTCCGAGCCGATGCTTCCCACCAGCACCTCGCCGGTCGCAACGCCGATGCGAACGTCGCACTCGCTCGGTACCGACCGCACACCGAGCAGCTCGGGCAATTCCGTCCGCAATGCCGTACCGCGATCGGCCATGTCGACGGCGGCAAGGCAGGCAAGCCGCGCCTGTTCGGCATCCTCGTTGAATGGCGGGCCCCAATAGGCCATGATCGCATCACCGATATATTTGTCGATGATGCCGTGATGGCTGCGGATCGGGCCGGACATGGTCGAGAGGTAGTGATTCATCACCTTGACCAATCCCTGCGGTGTCATTCCTTCGCTGAGGCTGGTAAAGCCCTTCATGTCGCAGAACAGCACGGTCATGATACGGCGCTGACCGTCGGTCGCGGTCAATGATTGTCTCTCAATCAGCCCTTCCACGACTCGCGGATCGATGTATCTTCCGAAGGTCTCACGCATCCGCTCCTTGTGGCGCAATTGCTCCACCATCTTGTTGAACGCCGTTGTCAGTTGGCCGATCTCGTCTCGCGTGGTGACGTCGATCGAGCCATCGAGCCGGCCGGCTTCGACGGCGCGGGTGCCCTCCAGCAAGCGCCTGACAGGCCGCGTGATGCCGGTGCTTACGAAAAACGAAAACAGCAGGCCCAGTATCGCGGCGAGTGCTGTCAGAATGACCGAGATCAAGATCGAGCTTTGCTGATCTCTCATCGTCGCCGAGGCGTCCGCGCGCACCTGCGCCAGCATCTCCCCGCGGACCTCGTCCACTCTCTGGTTGAGTTCATTGCGCAGGGCTTCGGTGCGAGCAAGACTGGCATTGACTTCGGCAAGATTGCCGGCTTCGAGCAGCGGCAGCAGCCGTTTGTGCTCCTCACCCAGATAGCGGCGGAGGTCGTTATTCAGCGTCTCAATTCGATCGTCGATCCGGCCCAGCCTCGCGTTGTCGGATTCGGTGGAAAGATCCGCGATGATCGCGTTGATGAGGCCACGCGCGGTCTTCGCTTCCTGATCGACTTGCAGACCCTTCGCCTCGTAAACTTTCTGCTGCTCGGCCACGGCAGCCTGGTCCGGTGGCGATCGCATGCCTGCGATCACCATCCTGCGGAGCGCCAATGCCTGCTCCAGCGAACGGACGTTCATCCGCGCCAGATGACCGTAAGCCTCAACATATTTCGTCGTCAGCTCATCGAGCTGGTGGGCGATCCTCCTTGCCATCACCGTCGACAACACCGAGATGATGGCCATCAGCACGATGAGGCCCATGGCGATGCCAAGGATTCGGTTTCTGATTGTCGGTTGCAGCATCAAAGGGCGCTCTGGTGTGACACGCGGATCTTCGAAGTAGGAACAGGACGACACGAGAATGGGAAGCGGGGCCGATCGAGACTTGGCCAACTGATCAGCGGCCGGGAACTTAGCACAGTTCCAGAGGCAGGATTGCGTGTCGTTTTCAGCGCCGCGGGGACCGGCGGGCTTTTTCTGCGCGGACCTTAAGTGCTCAATAATGAATTCAGGAAAAGGCAAGGCGGCGGGTGAGGAGGCTCCTCACCGGCCACAGTGTCGCGACCGCCTCCCAAAGGCAGGAGGGGGCAAGCGTTTTGCTATCACACCTTCCACGAACCGACCGGCTGGCGGACGGCAACGTTGAGGCGATTCCAGACGTTGATGACGGCGATCGCAAGGATCAGGGACGCCAACTCCTTTTCGTTAAAATGTTTGTCGGCCTCACGCCAGATCGCATCCGGCACCCCCTCCTCGCGGTCGCTAAGCCGGGTCAGTGATTCCGTCAGCGCAAGCGCGGCGCGCTCGGCGTCGGTGAAATAGGGGGCGTCGCGCCAGGCGGCGACGCAGAACAGGCGCTCGTCGGTTTCCCCTGCCCTCTTCGCGAGTTTCGGATGCATGTCGACGCAGACGCTGCAGCCGTTGATCTGGCTGGCGCGCAACTGCACGAGTTCGATCAGTTTCTCGGACAGATTGCCGTGCGGCAGGTTGCTGAGCGCCTGCATTGTCTTCATGGCCTCGGGAATGACCATCACCGGGTGGTTCATGCGGGCTTGCATCGTTGGTTCTCCATATCGTTGGCTTTGACGCGGTCCGGCCGATTTGCTGTCACACCGGCCGGATTTGCTTCGTCATGGCCATGACGGACGCGAGATGGAGAGTGTGACCGATGGACGAGAAAAATTTTCTGGCCGCCCAATTCGAGACCAATCGGGCCCATCTGCGTGCCGTGGCCTACCGCACGCTGGGCTCGACGGGCGAGATCGACGACGCCGTGCAGGAAACCTGGCTGCGGCTCAGCCGCACCGACGCCTCCACGGTCGAAAATCTGGGAGGCTGGCTGACCACGGTGATCGCCCGCGTCTGCCTCGACATGCTGCGCACGCGCAAGGCGCGCCGCGAGGACCCGATGGGCCCGCACGTGCCCGAGCCGGCCGCGCACGATACGCACGAGCGTGAGGCCGAGATGGCCGATTCCGTTGGCGCGGCGCTGCTGGTGGTGCTGGATGCGCTCGCACCGGCCGAACGGCTGGCTTTCGTGCTGCACGACATGTTCGCCGTTCCCTTCGAGGAGATCGCACCGATCGTCGGTCGCACGCCGGCGGCGGCGCGCCAGCTTGCAAGCCGTGCCCGGCGCCGCGTGCAGGGCTCCCGCGAGGCGGCCGATAGCGATGCGCTGCGGCAGCGCCGCATCGTCGAGGCATTCCTCGCGGCCTCGCGCGACGGCGATTTCGAGGGCCTGCTCGCAGTGCTCGATCCCGATGTCGTGTTCCGCGCCGATGCGGCGGCGCAGCGATTGGGATCGCTGGCGGAAATCCGCGGCGCGCCGGCGGTTGCCGAAACCTTCAAGGGACGGGCGCAGGCCGCAAAGCCGGCGCTGGTCGATGGCACCCCGGCGCTGGCGGTCATTCTCGACGAGCAACTGCGGATCGTGCTGCAGTTCACCATTGCCGGCGACAGGATCGCGGCATTCGAGGCTATTGCCGACGCGGAGCGGATCGCGACGTTCGACATCGAGATGCTTCCACGCGACTAGGGCAAAGGGCAGCCTGGTTCCGCCTTGACGGCACCTGAAGCCGGGGCTAGCTTTTCGAATACGGAATTCCGTATTCCGAAGGAAACCCCGGCATGCTCCCGCTCGAGCCGCTACCCAATCTGATCGACCAGGTCTATGCACGGATCCTGGAGGCGATCATCGACCGTACGCTGCCGCCGGGGCAGCGGATCACCCAGAACGAGCTTGCCGAGAAGCTTGGCGTGTCGCGCCAGCCGGTGTCGCACGCGCTGCATCTGCTGCACCGCCAGGGATTGGTCGCCGAAAGCGGTCGCCGCGGCTTCGAGGTGACCCAGCTTGATCCGCAGCGCATCCGCCAGCTCTACGAAGTCCGCGGCGCGATCGACGCGCTGGCGGCACAGCTTGCCGCCGGGCGCAGCAGGACCGATGCCTCCGGCCGCGAGCGGCTGAACGCGGCGCTGACGGCCGGACGCGCGATCGATGCGAAGACGCCCCTCGCCGAACTGATCGCGCGCGATGTCGACTTCCACAGCGCGATCTATCTGCTGTCAGGCAATCCTGCGATCGAGGAGATGATCGCGCCGCAATGGGCGCATATGCGCCGCTCGATGGCGACCGTGCTCGCCGAGCTCGATTATCGCGAAAGCGCCTGGGCCGAGCATGAGCAGATCGCCGCGCATATCTTCGCCGGCAATGGCACGGCGGCCGAGGCCGCGGCGTCAGCGCATGCGCAGACAGCAGGACGGATGACGGAGGAGAGATTGAGGGTAGCGACCATCGCTGCATGACGCTCCGTCATGCCCGGGCTTGACCCGGGCATCCACGTCTTGGACGCAGAGAGAACGGCGTGGATGGCCGGGTCAAGCCGGGCCATGGCGACTGAGAGATCAACGATAAACCAAAAGGAGGACACACCATGAAACTGACGCCAGAGCAGATCGAATTCTTCAACCGCGAGGGCTGGCTGTTCCTGCCCGAATTGTTCAGCCAGGAAGAGGTGGATTTCCTCGCCCGCGAGGCGGTGAGTATCTACGACGCCAACCGCCCCGAGGTGTGGCGCGAGAAGAGCGGTGCGCCGCGCACCGCCTTTGCCGCGCATCTCTACAACGAGGCCTTCGGCGCCCTCGGCGCACATCCGCGCATGATCGAGCCGATCGAGCAGATCTTCGGCGAGAAGGTCTACATGCATCAGTTCAAGATCAACGCGAAGGCGGCCTTCACCGGCGATGTCTGGCAGTGGCACCAGGATTACGGCACCTGGAAGCGCGACGACGGCATGCTGGAGCCGCGCGCGATGAATATCGCGATCTTCCTCGACGAGGTGATGCCGATCAATGGCCCCTTGATGCTGGTGCCGAAGAGCCACCATGCCGGCGACCTCAAGGCCGCTCATGACCTCGAGACCACCTCCTATCCGCTGTGGACGCTGGACGAGGAGACCGTGACGCGCCTGGTGAAGGATGGCGGCATCGTCGCGCCGACCGGCAAGGCCGGCGGCATGCTGATGTTCCACGGCAATCTGGTGCATGGATCGAGCGGCAACATCACACCCTATCCGCGCAAGATCGTGTACCTGACACTGAACGCGGTCTCGAACTACATCCGCACGCCGACGCGGCCGGAATACATCGCCCATCGCGATTTCACGCCGATCCAGACGGTCGCCGACGACGCGCTGGTCCGGCTGGCGCGTGCGCCGCGGCAAGCGGCGGAGTAACGCCGCCACTTTCTCAGGTCTCGTCATGCCCGGGCTTGTCCCGGGCATCCACGAAGTGCAACGATCGCGGAAGCAAGACGTGGATGGCCGGGTCAAGCCCGGCCATGACGGCTTGGCGAAAGCCTCGCGCCTCGCGACATTCCAGCTCTCGGATATCCCGCCATGAACCTCCACCACCTCCTCAAAGCCCGGGCCGCCGCCGGCAAGCCGGTTCGCGTGGCGCTGATCGGCGCCGGAAAATTCGGCTCGATGTTCCTGTCGCAGGTGCCGCACACGCCGGGATTGGAGGTGCCCATCATCATCGATCTCGACCGCGACCGCGCACGCGAGGCGTGCCGCACCGTCGGCTGGGGCGAGGATCGGATCAAAGCCACGACGTTCACCGATGACGGCGCGCGGGCGATTGCCGGCGGCGCGATGGATGTGGTGGTGGAGGCAACCGGCAATCCGGCGGTCGGCATCAGACACGCGCGCGCGGCGATCGCGGCCGGCAAGCACATCGTCATGGTCAACGTCGAGGCCGACGTGCTGGCGGGCCCGCTGCTCGCGGAGGAGGCCCGCAAGGCCGGCGTGGTCTATTCGCTCGCTTACGGCGACCAGCCGGCACTGACGGCGGAAATGGTCGATTGGGCACGCGGCACCGGTTTTCGTGTCGTTGCCGCCGGCAAGGGCACGAAGTATCTGCCTGTTTATCACGACGTGACGCCCGAAGGCGTTTGGAGCCACTACGGCCTCACCGCCGGCGAGGCGCAATCCGCCGGCATGAATCCGCAGATGTTCAACTCCTTCCTCGACGGCACCAAGTCCGCGATCGAGATGGCGGCGATTGCCAACGCAACCGGCCTCGACGTGCCCTCCGATGGCCTCTTGTTTCCGCCCTGCGGCGTCGACGATCTCCCGCATATCTTGCGGCCGCGCGAGAAAGGCGGCGTGCTGGAGAAGTCGGGTGTGGTGGAAGTGGTGTCGTCGATCGAGCGCGACGGCCGTCCGGTCTTCCGCGACCTGCGCTGGGGCGTCTATGTCGTGCTGGAGGCCCCGAACGACTATGCCGCCGATTGCTTCAAGCAATACGGGCTGAAGACGGACGCCTCCGGCCGCTATGCGGCGATGTACAAGCCCTATCATCTGATCGGACTGGAGCTGAACATCTCGGTCCTGTCGGCAGCATTACGCAATGAGCCAACCGGCCAGCCGCACGGCTTTCGCGGCGATGTCGCCGCAGTCGCCAAGCGCGATCTGCGTGCAGGCGAAGAGCTCGATGGCGAAGGCGGCTACACCGTGTGGGGCAAGCTGATGCCGGCACACGCAAGCTTTGCCGCCGGCGCATTGCCGATCGGGCTCGCCCATCGCGTGAAGCTGAAGAACAATATCGCGCATGGCGCGGTGGTGCGCTGGAGCGATATCGAGATCGACGCGAATAACGAGACGATCAAGACGCGCAAGGCGATGGAAGCGGCGTTCGGCGGGACGAAGGCAGACGCCGAGCGCGTGCGTGCCTGACAATTGAGCGCGCGCTTCGCAACTGCGATAGAGCATTGCGCTTGATTATCGATGGGCGAACGGTCATGCTCGCTGACGGAACCGGAAATTTCGGAATTCCGATAACAAGAGCCTGTTGAAGGCCTGCGAACCCAATCACCACAATCCAGCGTCGGTCACCGACGAAGCCCAAAACGACACTCAAGATCGTTGTCCCTCGTCGAGGTATCGACACCAGCAGAGGGGAAACGCAATGAAACGTCGTGAGTTCTTGAAGGCAGGCGGCATCTCGCTCGCCGCGAGCGCCATTGCTGCGCCCGCGGTTGCGCAATCGATGCCGGAAGTGAAATGGCGCCTCGCGGCGAGTTGGCCGAAGGCGCTCGATACGCTCTATGGCGGCTGCGAATTTTTCTGCAGGCGCGTGGCCGAGATCACCGACAACAGATTCCAGATCCAGCCGTTCGCGGCCGGTGAAATCGTGCCCGGCCTGCAGGTGCTCGATGCCGTGTCGAACGGCACGGTCGAGATGGGCAACACCGCGCTCTATTACTATTGGGGCAAGAACCCGGCCTTCACGTTCGGCACGTCGCTGCCGTTCGGCCTCAACACGCGCCAGCACATCTCCTGGCTGCAATGGGGCGGCGGACAGGATCTGCTCAACGATCTGCTCAAGGAATATGGCTGCACCAGCGTCCCGACCGGCTCGACAGGCGCGCAGATGGGCGGCTGGTTCCGCAAGGAGATCAAGTCCACGGCAGACCTTCAGGGCCTCAAATTCCGCGTCGGCGGCTTTGCCGGCACGATCATCGCCAAGGTCGGCGGCGTGCCACAGCAGATCGCGGGCGGAGACATCTATCCGGCGCTGGAGAAGGGCACTATCGACGCTGCTGAATGGGTCGGCCCCTATGACGACGAGAAGCTCGGCTTCGTGAAGGTCGCGAAGTTCTATTATTACCCCGGCTGGTGGGAAGGCACCGGCCAGGGCCACAACGTCATGAATCTCGAGAAGTGGAATAGCCTGCCGAAGCATTATCAGGCCGCGATCCAGGCCGCTTCCGAAGACGCCTTCACTTGGGTCACCGGCAAATATGAC
>NZ_JCAMOT010000026.1:0-10000 GCF_059512425.1 Bradyrhizobium sp. Leo78 | reverse complement strand
AAAATGATCTGGAGATAGTGAATGAGCACCCGCGAATTGCTCCGCAGATCCCAAACTTGGATCGATCTCCTCTTTACGATGTCAGATAACACGCACACCGCGTCCATCCGGACTGCGTGTGCGAATTGATGTTTCGCGGACGATGATGCTTCAGTCGAGGCGCCAGCCCGTCTTCGAGCTTCGACGCGGCAGCCTTCGCTTTGGTCGGCTTGCCGAGCCGTAGCTGGCGATCCGCCAGCGAAGGCTGGTGGAGCCAGACGGGATCGAACCGACGACCTCATGCTTGCAAAGCACGCGCTCTCCCAGCTGAGCTATGGCCCCGTAACCAGAAGACGAATGCCCGATTGATTTAGCCCGCCTTCGCCAAGGCTACGGCGCGGCAGCCTCGTCTCGAAGGGGCCTGCCTAACCGAAGCAGCGAAGCGCGAAGGCTGGTGGGCCTGGGAAGACTTGAACTTCCGACCTCACGCTTATCAAGCGCGCGCTCTAACCAACTGAGCTACAAGCCCCTAACGCTCATCCTACAAAGGATTAGGAACCCGCTCGCGCGCAACCGGCTTTCGCCGATGCATCGCACAGCGCTCTAGCCCCTGGCGCGTGTTCGTCCGCGAAGAAAGAGAAACGAAGACGGCGAAATCCCGCCTATGGAGCTCAAGCGATCTGGCGATCGATTGGCCCCGAGATGTTTCTAAAACGATCCGATAGTGAGCGTGAGCTCTCTGAAGGACCATCCTTAGAAAGGAGGTGATCCAGCCGCAGGTTCCCCTACGGCTACCTTGTTACGACTTCACCCCAGTCGCTGACCCTACCGTGGCCGGCTGCCCCCTTTCGGTTAGCGCACCGTCTTCAGGTAAAACCAACTCCCATGGTGTGACGGGCGGTGTGTACAAGGCCCGGGAACGTATTCACCGTGGCGTGCTGATCCACGATTACTAGCGATTCCAACTTCATGGGCTCGAGTTGCAGAGCCCAATCCGAACTGAGACGGCTTTTTGAGATTTGCTAGGACTTGCGTCTTCGCTTCCCATTGTCACCGCCATTGTAGCACGTGTGTAGCCCAGCCCGTAAGGGCCATGAGGACTTGACGTCATCCCCACCTTCCTCGCGGCTTATCACCGGCAGTCTCCTTAGAGTGCTCAACTAAATGGTAGCAACTAAGGACGGGGGTTGCGCTCGTTGCGGGACTTAACCCAACATCTCACGACACGAGCTGACGACAGCCATGCAGCACCTGTCTCCGGTCCAGCCGAACTGAAGAACTCCGTCTCTGGAGTCCGCGACCGGGATGTCAAGGGCTGGTAAGGTTCTGCGCGTTGCGTCGAATTAAACCACATGCTCCACCGCTTGTGCGGGCCCCCGTCAATTCCTTTGAGTTTTAATCTTGCGACCGTACTCCCCAGGCGGAATGCTTAAAGCGTTAGCTGCGCCACTAGTGAGTAAACCCACTAACGGCTGGCATTCATCGTTTACGGCGTGGACTACCAGGGTATCTAATCCTGTTTGCTCCCCACGCTTTCGTGCCTCAGCGTCAGTATCGGGCCAGTGAGCCGCCTTCGCCACTGGTGTTCTTGCGAATATCTACGAATTTCACCTCTACACTCGCAGTTCCACTCACCTCTCCCGAACTCAAGATCTTCAGTATCAAAGGCAGTTCTGGAGTTGAGCTCCAGGATTTCACCCCTGACTTAAAGACCCGCCTACGCACCCTTTACGCCCAGTGATTCCGAGCAACGCTAGCCCCCTTCGTATTACCGCGGCTGCTGGCACGAAGTTAGCCGGGGCTTATTCTTGCGGTACCGTCATTATCTTCCCGCACAAAAGAGCTTTACAACCCTAGGGCCTTCATCACTCACGCGGCATGGCTGGATCAGGCTTGCGCCCATTGTCCAATATTCCCCACTGCTGCCTCCCGTAGGAGTTTGGGCCGTGTCTCAGTCCCAATGTGGCTGATCATCCTCTCAGACCAGCTACTGATCGTCGCCTTGGTGAGCCATTACCTCACCAACTAGCTAATCAGACGCGGGCCGATCTTTCGGCGATAAATCTTTCCCCGTAAGGGCTTATCCGGTATTAGCACAAGTTTCCCTGTGTTGTTCCGAACCAAAAGGTACGTTCCCACGCGTTACTCACCCGTCTGCCGCTGACGTATTGCTACGCCCGCTCGACTTGCATGTGTTAAGCCTGCCGCCAGCGTTCGCTCTGAGCCAGGATCAAACTCTCAAGTTGGACTTGAAACTTTGAACCGGCTGATCACAACGTTTGACGAGGTCCACACCGAAATCGCACAGCGATTCACATCGCTGGCGACCTGACCTCAATGAAGAGGCCATGGTGTAACCTTATTCAAAACGTGTACCGCCGAAGTCTTTCGTCCGGTCCCGATCGGGAAAACCGAGGTTTTCAAAATCGAGACCCGCAAGGACTCCGCCGTCCACGTTTCTCTTTCTTCATCTTCACTTGTCAAACAGCCCGAGATCCGAAGACCTCACACCCTTAGGAGGGTTCCGACCCTCTTCACCCGACGGCGAATCCCCAACCGATTTACGTCGGCTGTTGAGTCACTCATCAAAGTGAGGAGCATCAAGGGCGCGAAAGCTTGCCTTGGCCACCGGGCCAATGCAGCGCCGCGCTCAGTGGCCGCCTTATAGGCCGGCCCAATCCGGCTTGTCAACGGCCATTGTCAACAAATCGTCGCATCAGGTGCAGATTCTTCTGATGCGCAGAATTGCTCGATTTTTCGGGACTTTACGCCGTACTTGAGCCACAATCCTGCGACGTTCTGACGATTAGTTATGCAAAATGAATCGCCGGATGCCAGTGGGGGCTGCCGGTGGTTTCTCTACCAAGGGACTGACGATTTCGATGAATCCGTCGCCAGTTCCACGCGGCCGAGCAACATCGAGAGATTTACACATCGTTGGCATTCGAGATTGTGGTTGGCCATCGGCCTTCGATAATTCACGAATGTTGCTGTATGTGACGCGCCGTACTGCCGGATCGCCCCGCTAGGGCGAATGCGGGCGCAAGGGAGTGCGGAAGTCTCGTCGTATGCTGATGGAACTTGGGGGGACACGGGTTTGAGCCAACGGGCGTCACGCGGGAGCGGCTTTGGACGCGAGACCGGGATGATCGATCTCGGTCACGAGCCGCCGCTGTCGGTTGACGGCTCGGAGGCTGCGGTGATCGACCGCCGCCGTGTTTCCGTACAGTGGTTCAGCGGCACGATCCTCACGGGCCTGTGCGGCGCGGCCTTGATCGGCGGCGCCGTTTTTGCGTCCCTCGACGGCGAGATGACCTTTGCCAAGCTCCCGGAGCGGGTCGAGGGCGCGCTGCGCGGTGCCATCAGCGCCAATGACCGTGCCGCCACCCTGCACAAGAGCGACCGCCTGCCGCCGCCGTCGGAATCAAGCGCCTCGCGCAACGTGGTGCGGGTATCGACGGTGACCCGCGTCGGCAACCGCGACGTGATGCGGGTGCGGCCGTATGTTCGCATCTCCGGCAACCTGTCGATGACGACAAGCGATCTTTCGGCCAAGATCCCGCCGTTCAACGCCCAGCGCATGCTGACCGATGTCGGCACCAATCAGACCGCGGCGGCGGACGATCCGAACAACCCCGAGGCTGTGGAGCCCGACGCCGAGGTCTCATTCGTCACCAAGGATCTGGGGCAGGTGCTACCGAAGGCGAAGATCGCCGCGGGGGTGGCGCTCGACGAGATCCTGATGCGGGTGCGTGACGCGGCCAACTGGCGCGGCAATAACGGCGGCGTCCGCTATACGCTGGCCAATGCCACCGCCGATGTCGGCGGCGCGCAGCCCGACCTCAAGCTCGCCTATGCCACAGAGGGCAACGTTTCCGATCCCTATGCCGGCTTTGAAACCCGCGTGGTGCCGGAAAACGTCACGCTGCTGCCGAAGACCAAGGAGCAGGTCACCGGCGGCAACCCGACCGGGGAGCGGGTGCATATCGTCAAGAAGGGCGACACCGTCACCTCGGTGCTGCGCGACATGGGCGCGACAGCCGACGAGGCCAAGGCGATCGCGGCCATGCTCGGCGCCCGCGGCCGCGATGGCGGCCTGAAGGAAGGCCAGAAGCTGCGCATCCTGATGGCGCCGGCAAATCCGGCCCCGGGAGCGCGGCTGCAGCCCTATCGCGTGATCGTCGCCAACGACGCCCAGGTCGAAGCGGTCGCAGCACTCTCGGACATCGGCAAATATGTCGCCGTCGACGTGCAGAGCTTGAACACCGTGTCCGACACCGCCGACAACAGCGACGATGACGACGAGGATGATGGCAGCGGCGTACGGCTCTATCAGAGCATCTACGAAACCGCGCTGCGCAACAAGGTGCCGCAGAACGTCATCGAGGACATGGTCCGCATCTATTCCTATGACGTCGACTTCCAGCGCAAGGTGCAGCCCGGCGATAGCTTCGACGTCTTCTACGCCGGCGAGGACGAAGGCGTAACGAGCAGCGAAAAGACCGAGGTGCTGTACGCCGCGCTCACGGTCGGCGGCGAGACCAAGAAATACTACCGGTTCCAGACGCCGGACGATTCGGTGGTCGACTACTACGATGAGACCGGCAAGAGCGCGAAGAAGTTCCTGGTGCGCAAGCCCGTCAACAACGCGATCATGCGCTCCGGCTTCGGCGGCCGCCGCCATCCGATCCTCGGCTACGTCAAGATGCACACCGGCGTCGACTGGGCGGCCCCCTACGGCACCCCGATCTTCGCGTCGGGCAACGGCGTGGTCGAAAAGGTCGGCTGGGAGGGCGGCTACGGCAAGTATGTCCGCGTCAAGCACAACAATGGCTATGAGACCGCCTACGGCCACATGTCCGCCTTCGCCAAGGGCATGGAAGCCGGCAAGCGCGTCCACCAGGGCCAGGTAATCGGCTTTATCGGGTCGACCGGCATGTCGACCGGCGCCCACGTCCATTACGAGATCCTGGTCAACGGCCGTTTCGTCGACCCGATGCGCGTGAAGCTGCCGCGCGGGCGCTCGCTCGAGGGCTCGATGCTGGCAGGTTTCGAGAAGGAGCGCGACCGGATCGATGCCCAGATGAGCAGCCGCGGCAGCTCCCGCATCGTCTCCGACGCCACCGGCTCGACCGGTTCGCGCCCCGTCAGCAACCGCTGATCTCCCCCGTCAAATCAAGCAAATTTGCCGCGGCGGCCGTGGAACCGGGAGGGCATCAGCTCGGTTTCAGGGATGCACGAAACCTCCAACGGAGGGTGTCATGGAGAATTGGACGAACGCGAAATTGTGCGACGTCGCAAACCTGATCCTCGGCGCGATCCTGTTGCTGTCGCCGTGGCTGTTCGGCTTCACCGCCGGAACCGTCTCCACCAACGCCTACATCACCGGCATCGTCATCGCGGTCCTTGCAATCGCGGCGCTGGCGGCGTTCGCGGTGTGGGAGGAGTGGCTGAACCTGATCGTCGGATTGTGGGCCCTGGTGTCGCCCTGGGTATTGGGCTTCCACGGCACCACCGCGATGACGGTCCATGTGGTGATCGGCGCGGCGGTGGCGATCCTGGCTGCAATCGAGCTCTGGATGATGTCGCAGCACCCGCCACGGCTGACCACAGGCCGCTGATCGAGGGCTGTCTTACTCTGGTCCCTGCCCGCCATGACGGCGGGTGGAGGCCTTGTTTCGCGTAGAGGGTACCGGACATGAGGCACATCACACGCGATGACGTCGTCAAGGCGGTCGGCCAGATCGACGATGTCACCATCGCCAAGATCATCGCGACGGGCGCCACCGTCGACGAGTTGGCGGAGGCGCAGGCTTGGCTGGCCAATGACGAGCCGCTGATGAACGCCGGCAAACCGCTTGCGACCGGCCGCGCCCGCGAGCTCGTGGACATCCTTTCCGAACTCGAGCCAAGCGACGAGGACGATGTCGGCCCGGCAGTGACGCAGGAATAGCCTCCCCCAAACTCGAAGCCCTCTCCGCCGGGCCGCGGAGAGGGCTTCGATCGTTTCATGATTTAGTTCAGCTTGCGCTTCGCTACCGGCGCGTCGAACTGGGCGACCTCTGCGGTCTGCTGCGCCTTGCCGTTGAAGGTCAGGACGTTGCCCTCGGCCGAGATCTTGACCTGGTCGCCGTCCTTGACGTCGCCAGCCAGGATCATCTCGGCCAGCGGATCCTGCAGGTTGCGCTGGATCACCCGCTTCAGCGGGCGGGCGCCGTAGGCCGGATCCCAGCCCTTGGCGGCCAGCCAGTCGCGCGCCGCCGCGTCCAGCGTCAGCGTGATCTTGCGATCCTCCAGGAGCTTCTGCAGCCGCGCGAACTGGATCTCGACGATCCGACCCATCTCGCTCTTCTGCAGCCGATGGAACAGGATGATCTCGTCGACACGGTTGAGGAATTCGGGGCGGAAATGCGCCCGCACCGTCGCCATCACCTGCTCGCGCACCGCGCCCGTATCCTCGCCTTCCGGCTGGTTCACCAGGAACTCCGAACCGAGGTTCGAGGTCATGATGATCAGCGTGTTGCGGAAATCGACCGTGCGGCCCTGACCATCGGTCAGACGCCCGTCGTCGAGCACCTGCAGCAGCACGTTGAAGACATCAGGATGCGCTTTCTCGATTTCGTCGAACAGCACCACCTGGTAGGGCCGCCGTCGCACCGCCTCGGTCAGCGCGCCGCCCTCGTCATAGCCGACATAGCCCGGAGGCGCACCGATCAGGCGCGAGACCGAGTGCTTCTCCATGTATTCGGACATGTCGAGGCGGACCATCGCTGTCTCGTCGTTGAAGAGGTACTCAGCCAGCGCCTTGGTCAGCTCGGTCTTGCCGACGCCGGTGGGCCCTAGGAACATGAACGAGCCCATCGGCCGGTTCGGGTCCTGCAGGCCGGCGCGCGAGCGGCGCACGGCGGTCGCGACCGCACGCACCGCCTCGGCCTGGCCGACGACGCGCTTGCCGAGCGCATCCTCCATCTTCAGGAGCTTCTCTTTCTCGCCTTCCAGCATCCGGTCGACGGGAACACCGGTCCAGCGGGAGACCACCTGCGCGATGTGGTTGGCGGTGACCGCCTCCTCCATCGTCGCGCCCTGGTTCTCGCTGGCCTCGATATCGGCGAGCTGCTTCTCCAGTGCCGGGATCTTGCCATAGGCAAGCTCGCCTGCACGCTGGAATTCACCGCGGCGCTGGGCGTTGGCCAATTCGACGCGCAGCGCGTCGAGTTCGGCCTTCAGCTTCTGGGCGTTGGAAAGCTTGTTCTTCTCCGCGCTCCAGCGCGCCGTCAGCGCTGCCGATTTCTCCTCGAGATCGACGAGTTCCTTCTCCAGCGCCTGCAGCCGGCTCTTCGAGCCCAGATCGCTTTCCTTCTTCAGCGCCTCCTGCTCGATCTTGAGGCGGATGATCTCGCGGTCCAGCGTATCAAGCTCTTCCGGCTTGGAATCGACCTGCATCTTCAGCCGCGCCGCCGCCTCGTCCATCAGGTCGATGGCCTTATCGGGCAGGAAGCGGTCGGTGATGTAGCGGTTGGACAGGGTCGCGGCCGCCACCAGCGCAGAATCGGCGATCCGCACGCCGTGGTGCTGCTCGTACTTGTCCTTCAACCCGCGCAGGATCGAGATGGTGTCCTCGACCGTCGGCTCGCTGACGAAGATCGGCTGGAAGCGGCGGGCGAGCGCGGCATCCTTCTCGACATGCTTCTGGTACTCATCGAGCGTGGTCGCGCCGATGCAGTGCAGCTCGCCGCGGGCCAGCGCCGGCTTCAACAGGTTGGAAGCGTCCATCGCGCCATCGGCCTTGCCGGCGCCGATCAGCGTGTGCATCTCGTCGATGAACAGGATGAAGGTTCCCTCGGCCGAGGTGACCTCCTGCAGCACGGCCTTCAGCCGCTCCTCGAACTCGCCGCGGTACTTTGCACCCGCGATCAGCGCGCCGAGGTCGAGCGACAAGAGCCGCTTGTCCTTCAGGCTCTCCGGTACGTCGCCGTTGACGATGCGCAGCGCCAGGCCCTCGACGATGGCGGTCTTGCCGACGCCGGGCTCGCCGATCAGGACGGGGTTGTTCTTGGTGCGGCGGGACAGCACCTGGATGGTGCGACGGATCTCCTCGTCGCGGCCGATCACCGGATCGAGCTTGCCGTCGCGCGCGGCCTGGGTCAGGTCGCGGGCATATTTCTTCAGCGCGTCATAGGCGTTCTCGGCGGTGGCGCTATCGGCCGTACGGCCCTTGCGCAGCGACTCGATCGCCGCATTCAGGTTCTGCGGGGTGACGCCGCCCTTGCTCAGGATCGAGCCGGCCTCGCTGTTCTTCTCGAGCGCAAGCCCGAGCAGCAGACGCTCGACGGTGACGAAGCTGTCGCCGGCCTTCTCCGCCGCCTTTTCGGCCGCATCGAATGCCCGCGCCAATTCGGGTGAAAGGTAGACCTGCCCCGCGCCGCTGCCCGACACTTTCGGCAGCTTGTTAAGCGCATCCTCGGTTGCCTTGAGGATGGCGCGGGAATTGCCGCCGGCGCGATCGATCAGACCGCCGGCAAGGCCTTCGCTGTCGTCCAGCAGCACTTTCAACAGATGCAGCGGCGAGAACTGCTGGTGCCCCTCGCGCACCGCAAGCGACTGCGCCGACTGGATGAAGCCGCGCGCCCGCTCGGTGTATTTTTCGATATTCATAACTTTGCTTTCCCTCGGCCTGCCTTCCCAGCCCCGCAGGCACTGTGAAGGCATCTTCATTGGGTTTCCGCCCGGCTGTGTTGACGTCGGTCAACCTGCCGGCGGTCGTCGCCCTCATTTCAGGCTTGACGCAAATGTGGGCATTTGGCTTCCGAAACGGAAGAGCTTTCCGCAATGATTTCGTAAGGTTGTATGGCCCGATCGATGAAAATCTCCTAAAAGGCCTGATGTCCTCCGCTTCATCCCCAGAGATCGCCGGCATCTACCGTTATCCCGTCAAAGGCCTGACGCCCGAGGCGCTGCCGCGGGCCGAGCTCAAGGCTGGCCAGACGCTGCTGTCCGATCGCCGCTACGCCATCGAGAACGGACCGAGCGGCTTCGATCCCGCCGAGCCCAAATGGCTGCCGAAGCCGCATTTCCTGATGCTGCAGCGGGACGATTGGCTGGTGCCGCTCCGTGCCGAATTCGACGACGGCAGCCACGTCCTGACCCTGCGCCGGAACGGCGAGATGGTGGCTCAGGGCGACCTCGAAACGGCCGCCGGGCGCGCCGCGATCGAGCAGTATTTCGCACTCCACCATGCCGGCCAGATCAAGGGACCGCCAAAGGTCCTGACCAGCCCCGGTCACAGCTTCTCCGACGTCGCCCGCAAGGTGGTCTCGATCATCAACCTCAACAGCCTGCGCGCGATCGAGGAGATGGTCGGGCAATCCGTGCATCCGCTGCGCTTCCGCGCCAACCTCTATGTCGAGGGCTGGCCGGCCTGGCACGAATTCGAGCTGCTCGACCAGACGATCGCGATCGGCAGCGCACGGGCCAAGGTGGTCAAGCGCATCACCCGCTGCGCCGCGGTCAATGTCGATCCCGACACCGGCGCGCGCGACCTCACCATCCCGCACACCCTGATGCAGCGCCTCGGCCACAACGAATGCGGCGTCTATGCCGAGGTGGTCGCGGATGGCGCGGTGGCGGTCGGGGACGCGATCGCAGCGGAGCAGCCGGAGCTGTTGTAGTAAAAGCGAACCCCCTCGCGACGGAGCAAGCCGCGCGAATGAGGGGTTTCGCTCCGCTCTACCCATCCTACAATTCCGATTCAGTTTCAAACAGCCTCTCCGCTGTCATCGTCCGGCTTGACCGGACGATCCAGTATTCCAGAGACGGCGGTGCTTGAGCCGAGAGGCCGGCCGGTTACCGGATGCCCCGCCTTCGCGGGGCATGACGATGGAGTGTGAGGAAGCAGCAGTTCGCATTCTCGCGGCATGACCTGCCCGAGCTTTGCGTTCGTTTCGCCTCTCATTGAACAGAGGGCGCAGGGAAAGCCGGGTGCTGGTTGCACCCGTGGGTCCCGTGCAACAAAAAGCACGGG